>CAYNDR010000196.1:1151-12207 GCA_964395295.1 uncultured Planctomycetales bacterium | reverse complement strand
CGGGAGAGGAACGGGCCTACCATCTCGCCGCCCGTCTCCAGCTCGAAACGGCGGCCCGGAGCGTGTCCGTGACCGAACGGCTGACGGCCGCATCCCTGAGGGAGGGCAATCAAATAATCGCGATCGGGAAAGGGGGCAAGGAGCAGGCCTTCACGATCCCCCCCGACATCCATCGAACGCTCCGCCTCCTCCTGACCCATCGTCCCGGCCCCCTGGCGGACCAGCGGGGCTACCAGAACGCCTACCGGCGGGCGATCCAGGTCGCCGGCGGTCGCGTGACCGGCACCCATGGGGCCCGTCGGCGGTCGATCCAGGACTACTACTCCGCGCAGTACCGCGAGGCCGTCAATTCGGGGATCTCGCCGTCCGAGGCCGCCGACCAGGCCGCCGGTGATGCCGTCCAACGGCTCGGACACGGCCGTGATCGCCACGAACTCCGGCGCGTATACCTCGGCGCGGCATGATCGCCCCGTTGGAACGTGCACGAGGTCGTTCGATCGGCACCGACTTGTCAATCAGGGCGTAATCGTCGGAGAATCGTCAGATCCGAATTCTCAGCAGGCATGATTGCACCATTCAAGGTGGCAGCGGGCGGAAGAAGGTCGCGCTCCCCCCGGCCGATATCGAGATTGATGAGGGGTAACCGAACAGGGTCTGGATGAGCATCAAGCATCAAGGGGGAATTCCCCCCATGCCCCCCTGGGGGGCCGCGGGGGGATGAACCATTAATTCCTGGACCTATGACTACCCCAGGACGGATCCGTTGCTGGGTCAGGTTCTGCCGTCCATCGAGGCCATCGCCAGGGCCCTCGCGCGCAAGGACCGGCTCCGCCTTCAGCCCTCGGGGGCCTACGCGGCGAATCTGCTGTGGCTTTCGGAGCAGGTCCCCATGAAGGCGGTGTTCTTGACAGATGGGCCACTACAGTCCGCCCAATGCAATAAACCGGCAAAATGAGCCAATCGTGAGCCAATGATGAGGCAATGCGGACAGGGCCGCCCCCTATCCCACTAAGACTCAACCGGTTCCATTTCTTGCCTCGTTGCCTTTGGGGGCATGTTCGGGGAGCCAATAACGGGCCCCTCTCCCGCGTTTTCCGGAAGAGACGATTGCCCCCTTGTCGCTGAGCGCCTTGAGCAATCGGGTCGTCTGGGCCTTCCCGTACCTCGACCAGGTCCTGATATCGCGATTCGTCAATCCCTCCGTTCCGCGACGCCTCAACTCGTCAATCAGCAGACCTTCGAATGTTCTCTCGGAAATGCCCAGATCGCCGGGCCGTTGGCTGGTCAATCCCAATCCTTCGTAGGCGGCAGGCCCGAGCACGTATTTGCGCCCCTTGCGTTCGCCATGACGATCCAGCAGCCGACGTCCCCGGAGTTCATCCAGGATCCTTCGAGTAGCCGTCGGCATCTGCTGGCAAAGGACCGAGGCCTCCGCCGTGGTGATTTCCCGGTGACGGCGGAGGTACGCCAGGAGCATGAGATCGAAAACGGGAAGGAGATGTCCCTCCTCGGCACACTTGCGCGCGAGACCGGCGAACGGCCGATCAAAGGTCCCGTTCCGGAGCACTACGGTCACGCTGGACGAGGTCGATCGGTACTCCGGGGCCTCCTTCCCCGACTCGAGCATCGCCTGGAACATCCGCTTTACGCCGAGAGCCGACCGCTCGGCCAACCCGATCCGCTGGAGGGCGGAGGCAAGAAGCTCGTTACGGCGTTGCGATTCCGTGACCAGGATGTTCCGCTCGTTGACGCCGCCGAACCACCCTCCGGGACTTGCGATTTCGAGCCGATCCTGGTACACCCGCACCGCCACGTTCCCGGAAATCCGGTAATCCCGGTGAATGAGCGCGTTGGCAATGGCCTCTCGGTAGGACCGGGGAGGGAACTTCGGGACGTCGATCCTGAAGAGGCCCGACTGGAACGACTCCACGGGATTGGCCGCCTCGATGATCTCCGCCGCCCGCGTCGCGAGGGCCAGGATCGGCGCCCGGCTGTCTTCGTTGACCGTCGGCGTGAGTTCGTCACGATCGTAACGCTGGATCTTGACCTCGTGGTTGGGAACATGTTCGCGAATGGCCTCGGGCGTGCCCAGCAGTAGGACCAACGCGCGGGTGGCCTTCAGGCGCCCCTTCCGCCGATGGAGAAGTTCCATGGCCCGAAGCAGTTCTTCGTCCCCAAGGCGTGCCAGCTCTTCCCGTCGATGCTCCTCCAGGACCCTGCGCAGCCTTCGCAACTCGACCGGATCGGCGACCTTCCGCCAATCGGAGGGAATGCCTTCGGCCGCGTAGTCTGCCGCCGCCAGCTCTTCCGCGCGGATACGCTCGATCTCGCCGACCGACATCCCCCGGAGGCCCTCGCCGGCGCGCATCAGGAATTTCCCGGTCTTGGTATGGAAGATCTGGCCGCGGGGGCGGCCGGGGATGCGGACGGCGAGCACGAATCCCCCGACCATCCTGAACGGGTTCAGCCCGATACGAATGCCCGTGGCGTCCAAGACGCCATCCAGGAGACGCTGCCTATCTTCCGCCGACGGCTCGGCCATGCCCGCGATGCGGCGCGGCTTCTTGTTGGTCACTCCCATGACGAGCCAGCCGCCACCCTCGTTTCCGATGCCGACGGCGTACTCGCCGATCTCCTTTCGCGAAAGGAAGCTCTCCTTGAATTCGACATGCTCGTCTTCCTCCCCGGCCAGGAGGCGTTTCAGTTCGGCTTCCGTAAGATCGGGACCGCTGGTCATGATCCTCTCCTTGACCTCATCGGGAATTGAGGACCGGATTCCCCCACAGCTTGACCGATGGCCGTCCTCTCGTCGGATCCTTGGACTCCTAACAACCGCAGGAAACCGACCGTCCTCGAAGTTCCAGCGAATACGTGGGCCGGCCGCAGACCGGGCACGCCAGGGGATCAAACTGCTCCAGGACAGGATCCCAGACGGCCTCCACCTCCGCGCCGCGGCCCCTTTCGTCGGAGAGGCGGAGCGACGTCACGCGCCGGGGATAAACGATGCCCAGGGCCCCGATCGCCTCGGCCTCCAGGGAAAGCCGGTGCCGATCGCGGGCCTGGGATTGGGATCGGTCGTGGTCGGCGCGGACGGCCTGCATCCGTCCCAGGATCGCCGCGCGCCGCGGATCTTCGGCGGCCAGCGGTTCCATGTCCTCGTTCATTTCCCTCAAAAGGCCCCCATGGTAGCATTCCAGCCGCGCCAGCTCCCTGGAGAGGTCCTCGTCGGATTCCCTCTCGGCGGCCTTGAATCCGATCCTGGCCTTCTGGAGGATCTCCTCCCGCGCCACCCGGTAGCACTCTTCGAAAGGACGGTCGGCGGTCGGCCCGGGGCCCGCATCGGCAAACGACAGCCGAGAGAACGGCTCCTCGTACCGGCGCACCAGCCGGAGCGACGCCGCATCGACGGCGCAAAACGAGATCGACTCCCTCCAGAACTCCCCGGCGTACCGGACGCCGAACGCGAGGATCCACGTCGTCGAGACTCGATCCGTCCATTCCGTCCGGCTCACGCGGTCCGCCCGCAATGGGTAGGCCCGTCCCAGGTTGGGAGGCGGGATCGGGGCCGGCGAGGCGAAGGCCCGCGCCAGCCGCCCCCGGCGCAGTCCGATCTCCGCCAGGGTCTCCAGGAACCGGCCGCCGTGCGCGGCGAGCTCGGCCCCCTTCTCCTCGCGAGCGACCTCGGGCTCGAAGGTGACGCGCCGGAGATCCGCCTCGCCGGGCAGCAGCACTTCCATCACCCCGTCCGGCGTCTCCTCCCGCTCCGCGCCGATGCGGTCCAGCGACTCGTGCACGAAATCCTGGACCGGCAGCCGCAGGCTATGAAACATCCCTCTCCCCCGTGGCCAGATCGTTTCCGAAGATCCGGTCCTCAACCTCGCGGGTCCGGAAATAGCGCTGCTTCGCCTCCAGGAGGTCCCGGGCCAGGTCGTCGAGGCTGCGGCTGAATTCCTCCCGGCCCCGGCTCCAGAGATCCATAAGGAGATCCTCGAAGCTCCGGTCTTCCTCGAGATGCCCGATGATCGAATCGATCTCGCCGACGACGAGCTCGAACATGTTGATCTTGGCGTGGAGGAGGTCCAGGAGGCGGTCCTCGAGCGTCCCGGCCGAGACCAGGTTGAAGACGTAGACCTCCCGCTCCTGGCCGATCCGGCTGATCCGCCCGATCCTCTGCTCGATCCTCATGGGATTCCAGGGCAGGTCGAAATTGACGACGGCGTTGGCGAACTGGAGGTTCCGGCCCTCGCTGCCGACGTCGGTGGAGACGAGGACGCGGGCGGCGGACTGGAACGCCTCGATGTTCTCCTTCTTCTCGCGGAAGCGCATCCCTCCGTGGATGGACGCGGTCCGCACCCCCGCCGCTTCGAGGGCCCGGACCAGCTCTTGGTGGGTCGCCTGGAACCGGGTGAAGACGATCATCCGGTCTCCGAAGCCGCGCACCACCTCGACCAGTTTATCGAGCTTCCTCGTCGCCGGGGCCTGTCGGCAGGCGGCAGACAGCCTCTCCCCGTCGGCCCCGAGCCTGGCCAGCGTGGGGGCCGCGGCCGCGGGGGAACTTCCCAGTTCCGCCTGGACCGTGCGAAGGAAGGACCGGTTCACCGCCGATCCCCGGGCATAGAGGTCGCGGACGAGGGCGCTGGCCTCCTCGTACAGCCGGCCCTCGGATTCGCCCATCTCGACCCGGACCGTGCTGGCGTACCTCCGGGTGAACCGGACGCCGCTCGTGGCCCGGCGGTTTCGGATCATGGCTTCGCGCAGGGCCCGTCGCAGTTCCTCGGCGCGCTGGGGCAGGAGGGGCTCGTCCCGCCGGACGAACGACCGTCGGAACTCCGCGAGGGTGGCGAGCTGGCCGGGACGGACGAGAGAGACCAGGTTGAAGACATCCTCGACGCTGTTCTGGACGGGGGTGGCCGTCAGCAGGAAGAGGTAACGCGGCTGGATCCGCTGGACGAACTTGAAGGAAAGGGTGCGCGCGTTGCGGAGGTGGTGGGCCTCGTCGACGACCAGGAGGTCGAACGGGCAGGCGGCGATCCGGCTCGCATGGGGCTCCCGCTTGGCCGTGTGGAGGGAAGCGAGGATCCGTTCGTGCTTGTCCCACCCCTCGAACTCCGGGTCTTCCGGGCCGACGAAGTCGAGCTGGAACTTCCCGGCCATTTCTTCCTTCCACTGGCCCAGCAATGACGGGGGGGCCAGGGCCAGGATGCGCCGGACCAGGCCCCGGAGGACCAGCTCCAGCGCGGCCAGCCCCGCCTCGACGGTCTTGCCCATGCCAACTTCGTCCGAGAGCATTCCGCGGCCGCGCATCCGGGCGAGGAGTTGCCGGACCGCGTGGGTCTGGTGTTCCATGGGAAGGACGCCCCGGGTGGCGTCGATGGAGAGGAGGGTCTCGAAGGCGGGGGCCTGGAGGACGGAGGCGGAGAGGAGGCGGAAGCGGAAGTCCTGCCACGAATCGAACCGCTCTTCCCGGGCGGCGCGCAGGAGTTCCTCTTCGCCTCGTACCGGAAGGGGCGCCAGGGTCGTCGGAGGGGGTTCAATCCGCATGGACTCTCTCCGGCCGCATTATATCCGGCGGCGTGGAGGGCGGGCAATGGATACCGCGGGCTTCTTTTTCGAGACCTTCGAAAGCGCCGCGGATCCGCCACGGTTCCCCTTGTTCATCCCACCGACGGCCCATAGGATGCCACGTTTCGGAGCCTGCCCCCCCATGAACTGGAAGAAGCTGCTGGCCCATGTCACCGGCACCGTGGACGAGGGACTTCTCCTCCGCTACGGGTTCCTCGCCTGCGTGAACCGGGTCTTGAGGAGTCTGGCCCGGGGGCGCCCCAGGCTGAACGACTCCCAGCGCCGGCCCTTGGCCGAGATCGCCAGGAAACTCGGCCGCAAGGCCCTTCAGGAGATCTCAACGATCGTTACCCCCGACACCCTCCTCCGATGGCACCGGAGGCTGATCGCCCGCAAGTACGACGGCTCCAAGGCAAGGACGTCACCGGGGCATCCCCGCGTTTCCCGGGAGATCGAAGACCTCGTCGTCACGTTGGCGCGGGAGAACCGGACCTGGGGATATGACCGGATCGCCGATGCCCTGGCCAACCTGGGCCACGCGGTCTCCGACACGACCGTCAAGAACATCCTCAAGCGCCAGGGGATCGAGCCGGCCCCGGTCCGGAAGCGTCATACCACGTGGAGGGAATTCATCCGGACCCACATGGAGGTGCTGGCGGCCTGCGATTTCTTCACCGTCGAGTCGTGGTCCCCCTGGGGGCTCGTCACTTACTACGTCCTTTTCTTCATCAAGCCGGCCACCCGGGAGGTCTCCGTGGGCGGGATCACGTCCAATCCCGGTGGAGACTGGATGAAGCAGATCGCACGAAACCTCACCATGGCGGGCTCGGGGTTCTTGAACGGGATTCGCTACCTGATCCACGATCGGGACTCGAAGTTCACCGGGGCTTTCGGCGGCATCCTCAAGTCCGCGGGGATCGGAGAAGTCCTCCTCCCGGCCCACAGCCCGAACCTCAACGCGTTCGCGGAGCGGTTTGTCCTTTCGATCAAGTCCGAGTGCCTGGACCGGATGATCCCCTTCGGCGAAGGATTCGTCTGGAAGGCCGTCACGGATTACCTGGAGCACTACCACCGGGAGCGCAACCACCAGGGCAAGGGCCACCGCATACTCGTCCCCTATCCGGAGGACCGGATCGGCCGTCGGACCGGCGCGATTCAATGCCGGAAACGACTCGGGGGTCTACTTCGCTTCTACCTCCGGAAGGCCGGATGAATTCTTTCACCACACGAGGCACACCATTACCGGCTGTAAATCTTGGGATCGATTCCGGCAAGTCCCATGAAGAGTTCGCATATCTCGCGGTACGGCCCCGGCACCGGGCTACACGCCTCGACGTACTGACATATCCCCTCCCTCCACCCCTCAACGATCCACCAGCCGTGGTCAGACTTCGGCCCTTCGATTCGAACCGGTAAATCGTAATACTTGGCCGTTTCTAGGCATTTCTTGAGCGTGACCCAGTTGTACATTTCCAGTTCCCGGCGCCGGGTTATGGTATCTCCACTCTTCTCGCCCTTCCATGTGGTCGCCAAGC
This sequence comes from uncultured Planctomycetales bacterium, assembly GCA_964395295.1. GTDB lineage: Bacteria > Planctomycetota > MHYJ01 > MHYJ01 > JACPRB01 > CAYNDR01. The sequence continues at coordinate 5,110 of CAYNDR010000196.1, read as the reverse complement.
TCACCCGTCCGTGCTGATTCCGCTGTACGCGTACGACAAATGGCGAAGGTTGCCGTGAGTCTGCGACCCAGATCAACCTGTAGACCTCTATACTATCCTTCCCGAGAGAGGATATGGGAACCTCGTCCGCGAAGCGCAGGAGGTCCAGTGCCTCCTCCCGAAAGAGGTTTCCACGGTTGACGATCTGTTCCAGGCGGGGCATCCCGCCATACCCGAGCCGGGGGAAATAAAGATCCATTTCCCGGACGAAGTCCCTTAACCTAGCATGTTCCGGATTCCATAGCTCGGGGCCAAGCTTCTTCGTTACTTCTCTCGGTATCATTTTCGATCGTCTATAGGACGGTGGAAGTTGCGGGGCATCGGCAGTGACGATCGTCTGCTTCACTGGATCGTACACTAGCCTTTGCCAGACGTGATGGCCCGTTCCTAGTGTAAGATAATATATGAAGGATGATCTCGCATCGTAGGAAGCCAGGAAGACCCCACCGATTGGCGGAGGACCTGAACCGATCGTAGCGCCCGTGCCGTGTGACGTAAGATAAAGGACCTCGCCTTTGACAGGATTTCCGTCCTCCCGCAAATCAGTATCTAGAGGAGCCCAAACGCCAACCAGCTCCTGCGGCATTATCGTTGGTATTTGTTCTACAGGATGTCGCGTGCCTAATGTGCAAGAGCCCACAACGAGACATATCACCGGGGCGTAAAGCGCCTGCCTGACCGACATCATAACCTCCGTGTGGTCATCACTTTTCCCAACGTCTTTCCTCTCACTAGTCTGGTCCACGTATACCGTGGCAAGCGGCATTATCCACCTTAATGATAACACCTAGATTTCGCAGGTCAAGGTATCAAGGCTTTATGCTATCCCATCCAGGAACATCAACCTGCAGCTTACCAACCTTCCAGTTCTTTGGCTGAAGTGATGCGTAGCCGCCCAGCCCGCACTTTGCCACAGCGTAACCAGGAACGCTGTTGCTATTGATCGATGGTTCAGCTGTGGGATCATAGTTATAAGTCGTCTTCCCACCAACCTTGAAGGCATTCTTCCCCACTGGGAGTAACTTTAACAGACACTCACACTTCTCGCATGGGATTTTAGGTCCACCCTCTGGTGGGTCCATGTTAAACAGTTGCTTGCCCTCTCTCTTGTCAATCGTCTCCTTGTGGAGGATGCCCATCAACTTGCCCCAAGGCCTCTGGTCGTTCTCAGGCCAACCTTCAATTGCCCAGGACTTGTTATCGCAATCGATAAAGTTCAGGATCGCATGGAAGTAGGGAGGCCTGAGTGTGACTTGATATACCATGACCCAGACGTTGCAGAACTTCTCCTCTTGCGAGCATGCTGCATAGCCAAGGGGATCTACTTGCGCGACAGGATTGCCCGTCGCGTATTCATACGCCGGTTCTCCGAATAGGGGATCTCGAGCCAAGAAGCGACCAAGATCCGGTTGCAGGTACCGATTCTTGTAATACAGGAATCCGCTCTCGCTATCGAGACACTGTCCGGTATACATCCATGGGCTGCCGTTAATTGCAGATATACCGCCCAAGGTACGGACATCGTACGTGCTGAAGTTGACAATCGAGTCACTGTCGTTTCCGTCAGTAATGACGGTCTGCCTGCCGTAGGCGTTGTACTGGTACGCTTCCAGGAGCGTTCCGGGTGTCGCGCTGGATCCTTCGTTCATCAGGCCGAAGACGTGACAGAGGGTGTTCGACAGGTAGAAGTGCCGACTCGTCCCCGTGTGGTCATTCAGGTCCGCGACCGCGCTTCCGTTCCTGCGATTATCTAGCGTCCAGACTTCGTCCAGGTAGTTACCGTACGTGTACTGGTTGGTGACGGCGTCCGAACCGTCCCTTTCCTCCAAGACCCTCCAACCGTCGTAGTAAAAGTCGCTGGTGCCGTTGAGGGAGCCTGAGGCGGTCACCACCTTCCTCATCCGTCGGTTCTGGCTATCGTAGACGTACTCAGCGACCAGGACGTCGTCCTCCGCGTATGCAGGCGTGTTGTTGTTCTTGTAGACCTTCTTGAGGCGATTCAGAGCATCCCACACCAGCCGCAGTCCACCCCCCGGGAAACTCTGGCCTCCCAGCGTCTCATAGCCCGTGTCCGTGGTATTCCCGTTCTTGTCGTAGATGAGCTGGCTGGAAGTACCGGAAACCGTCCTCTGATCGATCTCGTTGAAGTCCGTGTGAGTCCGTGTTTCAACCCGGGCAACGCCATCTTCTCTCGACCAGTTCCCTACCCCCTCCAAATCCCAGTCCTGATAGAAAGTGACACCCCCCGCCATGGACGCCCGATTCACGTTCGTGAACGTCCCCCGCTCGAAGCCCCGGGCGTCCACCCCCTGACTCCCCGAACCCACCGAGGTCAGTCGATACGCCGAGTCGTACTTGTATTGCTCGCCGTTAGAGGGATCGTGGGTCTTGTACTCGATCCGCTTGTTGTTTGCTCGATCATACATGGGAATGGGAGGGGAGTTCCCGTCCTGGTGCTCGAATCCCTCCACCAGTGTCCCCGCCCCCAGGGCCTCCGTCGTGAAGCTTTCCCACCGGTGATTCACGATCCGCCGGAGGTTGTCGAAACCCACATCCGCATTCTGACCGCTTATCTGCCCAATGTGAGTCAGACGGATGTGATTCTGGTAGGTGAGCGTCGCTACCCGGTTCTTCCCAATGTACTCATAGGTGGCAATGGGATCGTAGTTGTCCGATCCGTTCGCGTCATTACGATACACGAGGCGATCCATATTGTCATAGCGGCTCCGGACGGCTCGTCCATCAGGATACGTACACTGGCTAGGTTGACTCGTCGAGGGCATCCCGCAGGAGCAGTCGAGCTTGTAATTGAAGGATATCGCCTTTGCCGAGAGCGATCCGATCTTCTGGATCTCCTCCACCAGCCTCGAGAGCGAGTCGTGGAAAATCTGGCAGACGATGTCATCCGAGGACGTATTAGGATCGTTGTTGTCGGTAGCCTCCGTCAGACGGGAGAGGCCGTCGTACTTCCAGGTCTGGCTGGTAGTCCCGATGAATCCCGTAGATGGGGTGATGGTGCAGGCCTTCCTGCGATTCAAGGCATCATAAGTATAGGCAAACGTATTCCCAGCCTCGTCCACGAGCCCCGTAAGGTTCGCCTCCAGGTCATACGTCCGAGTGATATCCGTCCCCGAGGACTCCGTGTCCACAGGAGTCAGGCCGCCCCGGAGGGCGACGATGAAGGCACCCGAGTCCCCATTCGTGATCGTGAACGTCGTCCCCGAGCCATAAAGGCCTTTTCGTTCCACATTCCGGCGTCCTTGGTTATCGTAGATGTACACCGTGACATTCCCGTCATCGTCCCGTATTCCAAGTAGTTGCGAATTGTCGTCGTAGGCGTAGTAAACAGAGATTAGCCCATCCCCCGATTGAGCCGTGTCTACAGTGGGGGCCGTCGTCTTCACCCCCTCCAACGTGGCGCCGATGTTCGTCCCGTCTCCCTGGCCACTCGCCGTCAGGCGCACCTCGCTCTCGAGGAGTCGGGAGAGACCATCGAAGGTCGAGCGGGCGACGTTTCCGTAGTCGTTCACCGCCACCGTTGCCGTACTCCCCAGACCGCGGCGAGCATAGTATCGCGTATTGACCGGACCCATCGCATCGGCCCGAGCCACTATATTCCCACGCGAATCACAACGGAAATCTGCCGTCTGCCCCGCATTTTCGAATGCCGTCTGAAGCCGATCTAGGGCATCATAGATCCTTGTGCTCCGGAAGACCTCGGACTGGACGTTGGCCACCGTCGTAACGTCCGTCTCCTTGATCTCGATGGCGTTCCCATTGTCGTCGTAGGCAGTCTCGACGATATTTCCCGAGATGGCCGAGGGATCGTACGCCCCACCCGAGAAGCCATTTGAGAGGGCATCGTCGGTGGTCTTTGAGACCCTGCCGGCCCCATCGTAGTCGGCCCGTCCCACATCGAG
>CAYNDR010000196.1:0-1141 GCA_964395295.1 uncultured Planctomycetales bacterium | reverse complement strand
ACGTCCCCCGGCCTTCCCGGTCGAATTCACTAATAGAACTTATCCGCCCGATCACCGTGATCCCCGCCGCCCCCGGCACCGAGGCGGTGTCGCTCGAGGTATCGGCCAAGTAGGCCACGAGCGTATCCATCTCCGGCGTATCGGTGAGGGTGGGTGTCCGCGTCGGGGTGGCGTCCGGCGTCAGGAAGAGGACGCGATGCGTCACGACAGCGCGCGAGAGCTCGTCGTAGACGGTCTCCATCACCGCAAGCGTCTTATTCTCCCCCGCCCCGGTGACGTCGTCCGCCGGGTCGCCGTCCGAGATCACCCGCACTACGTTCGAGTCCGGATCGTAGACGGTGGTCGTCTTGTTCCCGAGCGAATCTGTGACTGTCTTTTGGCGGCCATATCCATCGTATGTCATATTCGTGACATCGCCAGCCCCGGCAATCGCGGATGAGATTCCCCCGTGAGAGAGGGCGTCCACCACCTCGATCAGGCCCTGATTCTTGTCATAATTGTAGGTTGTGGTGGAAGGAGCCGTCCCGGAGCCACCCGGGCGATCGAATGTCGTGGGATCACCCGAAGCATACTTCCCCGCCGCCGGACGACTCGAGGCCCCACGGATGCTCTGGAAAAGGAGATCCCGCTCGTCGTAGATCCAGCTGTCGGCGTTGCCTTCAGAATATATCGTGAGTACCAGATTTCCGTTCGCATCATATCGGAGGCGGATGTTAATGGGCCGTGTCCCATCCACCTCCGAGCGGCTCTCGATCAACTGGTTCAGCCGATCGTATAGACTGAGGGCGTCAACCCAAGCGTCCCCTCCGGCCGCATCGGCGCTTGCAAGGCCCGGCGTGGTCTCAGTCGCATGGGCCGGCAGCGTCCCCAGCCCCGAGCCGTCCACGGAGGAGGTGTTGCCCCGATCCTCGACCTGGCTGAGGACGACGTTCCCATTGTAGTCAAGGAACGTCCGCCGCTTATAGGCAAAGGCCGTCAACCGTTCGTTGGCATTGGAATGATTATGGAGAGGATCCGGCGGGTCGGCCGTGGCGGCGCCCGAGACGTCCGCCGCCAGGGTGGTCTGAATGGTCTGGCCGAGTTCATTGACGAAATAGTCCGTCCGGATGCCGCGGCCGTTGGTCACGGAGGTCGTGTTCCC
>CAYNDR010000195.1:0-12353 GCA_964395295.1 uncultured Planctomycetales bacterium | reverse complement strand
CCCGCGCTCGTCGCGGCTGATCCGGCCCTCCAACGAAACCACGGCCCGCGAGCCGTCCTTGCGGACCACCGTGAACTCGGCGCCATGAACCTCCCCGGCCGCCTTGAACTTCGGGAATCTCTCCACGAAGAGGGGGACGCTCTTCGCGTCCAGGAAGTCGCTGATCGGGCGACCCAGGACCTCGCCGGCCGAGTATCCCATGAAGTCCTGCCACGCCTGGTTGACCGCGAGGATCCGCCCCTCTTCGTCGAGGGAATGGTAGGGCAGAGGCGCATCCTCGTAGAACAGGCGGAACCTGGCCTCGCTGGCGCGGAGGGTCTCGTCGGACTTCTTCCGTTCGGTGATGTCATTGGTGGTAACAATGACCCCGATGATGCCTCCCGTGGTGTTGCGCAGGGGGGCGTGCGTGACGGAGACCCACTGGTTCTTCTTGCTCTTTTCCGATTCGGGGACCGGGATGTCCGGCAGGATTACCGTCTCCCCGGCCAGGGCCCGTTCGAGGGCCTCCAGGCCCCGGGTGTCCTTCATGCCTGGGAATACATCGAGCGGGTGCTTCCCCAGCGCCTCGGAGGCGGGGATGCCGGAGGCGGCCTCCGCGGAAGGATTCCAGACGATAAATCGCAGGTCCCGGTCGAGGACGAAGATCCCGTCATGCGCACAGTTGATCACCTGCCGGTTGAAGGCCGTGGACTCCTTCAGCTTCTCCTCCGTGCGGTGCCTTTCGGTGATGTCGTGCGCGATCCCGAAGAGGCCGATGACGTCCCCCTTCGAGTCCCGGAGGGGGGTCTTGGCGTTGATGAAACGGCGGCGCTCCCCCGAGGCGTCGGTCAGCGTTTCCTCGTAGGTCACCGGCTTCCCGGACTCCATGATCCTCCGGTCTCCCTCGATGACCCCCCGGGCTTCGGTGTCGGGAAGAAGGAAGGTGTCGTCCTTCCCGACGATTTCATCGGCGTTCTTCCCGCTGATCCTGGCCGCGGCGGCGTTGAGGAGGATGTAGCGGCCCTTCAGGTCCTTCACGAAGACCGAGTCCTCGGTCCCTTTGACGACGGCCTGGAGGAGGGCATGTTCGCGGCCGAGCGCCTCCTCGAGGGTTCTTAGCTCGGTGATGTCCGTGACGAATCCCTCCAGGGCGGCGAGCCGCCCGTCGGATTCGAAGATGCCTTGTCCCTGTTCCCAGACCCATTTCTCCGTCTCCGCGGCCGTCCTGAGGCGGTACTTGATCTGGTAGGGCTTTCTCTGCTGAAGGGCGGCCTGTATGCCGTTCCAGACGGCCTGGCGGTCTTCCGGATGGATGAGGTTGCCGAACTTGACCACACGGTTGTCGGTGAGGTCGGACGGATCGTATCCGGTCAGCGCCCGGCATCCCTCGCTCACGAACTCCGTCGTCCAATCCCAGTCGTTGCGGCATCGGTAGACCAATCCGGGCAGGTTTCCCAGGAGGGCCGCGTGGGTCCGCTGGGTCTCGCGCAGGGCGGCCTCGGTGATGACCTGTTCGGTGATGTCCTCGATGACGAAGGCTCCGCCGTCCGGCCGCCCCCCGGCGTCCAGGAGGGGCGAGCCGCTGATGGAGAGGAGGACGCGCCGGCCGTCGGGCCATTCGATGGCGTGGCGGACGTCCTTGACCGGGCGCTTCCCGGCCATGACGCGCCGGAAGGGAAGTTCATCGTCGGGGAAGGGGGACCCGTCGAATCGGGTGATGCGCCAGGCGGGGGCGTTGTACTCGCGCCTCGTGATCTCGCTGCGGGAGAGGCCGAGGATCTGCTCGGCGCGGGCGTTCGCGAAGGTGATCCTCCCCGTACGGTCGACAACGGTGATGCCGGCGGGGCTCGACTCCGCGATGCGGGCGAGGATGTCTGCTTCGCGGCCCGCGGGCCGGCAGGCCCCGCCCTTGACGGGAGGCCGTTTCCTCGCGCGGCGAGGGGGACGCTTCAAGGGTTCCTCACTTGCGGGCCGTGTCCGACATTGGAGGGATTGTGCCACGGCGGCGGAACAAGTTCAAATGCTAACGCACGGCGCGGCCGGGCCGCCGACATTTTGGCGGAACAACGGGGTCCTCGGCTTGCCCGCGGGGCGGTCTTGACATCGCCGGGAGGGGCCGATCTAATCTCTCGTACTCTACGAGGGGGTGGCCTGGTGACGAAGGAAGACACGCTGGGGAACCTGGCGCGCGAGTTCAAGCTGGCCCTCGACGCGGAGCTGGCCGGGGACCGCAAGAGCGAGCGCCGCCTCCCCAGCCGGGAGGCCGTGGCGGAGATCTGCCGCGGCTACCTGGACCTGCTGTTCCCCGTCTTCTACCGGCCCCGGGGCGCCGCGCCCGGCGGCTCCAAGGCCCGCCGCTACCTCGCCCGGGTGAAGAACCTCCTCCAGGAGCAGATCGGCTGCGCCATGCGGTTCGACGCCCATCGCCGGGGCGCCGCGATTCCCTCCGGGATCGCCGACAAGGCCCGGGGGGAGGTCCTCGACGTGTTCCGCCAGCTCCCGGATCTGAGCGGGCTCCTGGCCTCCGACATCGAGGCGGCGTTCCAGAACGATCCGGCCGCCTCCAGCTACGAGGAGATCCTGCTCAGCTACCCCTACATCCAGGCCATCACCGTGCAGAGGCTCGCCCACTGCCTTTACCTCAGGAAGGTGCCCTTCATCCCGCGCATGATGACGGAGGTGGTCCACGGCCGCACCGGCATCGACATCCATCCCGGGGCCGCCATCGGCGAGATGTTCTTCATCGATCACGGCACCGGCGTGGTGATCGGCGAGACGGCCACGATCGGGGTGAACGTGACCCTCTACCACGGCGTCACCCTGGGCGCGTTCAACCCCCTGGCCAAGGACGACCAGGGCGACCTGCGCCGCGGAAGCAAGCGCCACCCCGACCTGGAGGACCACGTCACGGTCTACCCGGGCGCCACGATCCTGGGGGGGAAGACGCGGATCGGCCACCACAGCATCATCGGCGGCAACGTGTGGCTGACCCATTCGGTCGCGCCCTACAGCCGGGTCACCATCGAGGAGCCCCAGCTCGTGATCCTGGACCGGTGCGGGCCGCCCGCCATCGGTGAGGGGATATGAGCCTCACCCGGCGTTCCTTCCTCGGGGCCTCCGGGGCCGGGCTCGCGGCGTGCGTCCTGCCGGGAGGGGCGCGGGACCTCACCGTTATCGACTGCCACACGCACTTCTACGACCCGACGCGCCCGCAGGGCGTGCCCTGGCCGGGGAAGGGCGAGAAGAAGCTCTACCGCCGGGTGATGCCGGAGGATTTCCAGGCCCAGAAGTCGCCGATGCCGGCGACGGGCACCGTGGTCGTGGAGGCCAGCGCCTGGGTGGAGGACAACCAGTGGGTCCTCGACCTGGCGGAGAAATCGAAGCTCATCGTGGGGCTCGTGGGGAACCTCAAGCCGGGGGTCCCCGAGTTCGAGGGGCACCTCAAGCGGTTCGCGGCCAACCGGCTCTTCCGGGGCATCCGCGTGCGGGACCGCGGGATCGGGGACGGGGTGGAATGGGCCGGGCTCGTGGCCGACATGAATCGCATGGCCGAGCGCGGCCTCGCGCTCCACGCGAACGTCCCGTTCAAGACCCTGCCGGACGTGGAGAAGCTGGCGAAGGAGGTCCCCGACCTGCGCATCATCATCAACCACGTCGCCCTCGCGCGGATCGACGGGAAGGCCGTGAACGAGGACTGGAGCCGCCAAGTGAGGGCCCTGGCCCGCCTGCCGAAGGTTTACATGAAGGTCTCCGGTCTCGTCGAGGCCACGGGCCGGCTGGACGCGGCGCCGCGGGAGGTGGACTTCTACAGGCCGTGGCTGGACGTCCTCTGGGACGCGTTCGGGGAGGACCGGCTGGTCTACGGCAGCAACTGGCCGGTGAGCGACAAGTTCGCGTCCCTGGAGGCCGTTCAGGGGATCGTGGCGGACTACTTCGCGGCGCGGGGCCGGGCGGCCTCGGAGAAGGTCTTTTCGCGGAATGCCCGGGCGGCCTACTCCTGGGTGGAGCGATGAAAGCCTTCCAGGGCCCGCCCTGCGGCGTGTAGATATAGAAGGATTCAAAGGGGAGATGCCATGAGGATGATCGCGGCGTTCCTGGTCGTTTCCGCGGGCGCGGTCGCGCAGGAGGACCGGGTGGTCTACGAGGGGAAGGGCGGGCCGGGCCAGGGGAAGCACGTGGTCCTCGTCAGCGGGGACGAGGAGTACCGCTCGGAAGAGCTGATGCCCCAGCTGGGGAAGATCCTCGCCGCGCACCACGGCTTTAAGTGCACCGTGCTCTTCGCGGTCAACAAGGCGAGCGGCGAGATCGACCCCGTCGTCACGGACAACATCCCGGGGCTCGAGACGCTCGACAAGGCCGACCTCATGGTGATCGCCGCGCGGTTCCGGAACCTCCCGGACGAGCAGATGAAGCACGTGGACGACTACCTGAACTCGGGGAGGCCCGTCATCGGCCTCCGCACGGCGACGCACGCCTTCAACTTCAAGGGAGCGAGCGCCTACGCGAAGTGGGGTTTCAACTCAAAGGCGCAGGGGTTCGAGGGCGGCTTCGGCCGGCAGGTCCTCGGAGAGACCTGGATCAACCACCACGGCAGTCACGGCAAGGAGAGCACCCGCGGCGTGGTCGCCGAGGACGCCAAGGGCCACCCGGTCGTCAAGGGATGCGAGGACATCTGGGGGCCCACGGACGTCTACACGGTGCGCCTGCCGCTCCCGGGGGACAGCAAGCCGCTGGTGATGGGCCAGGTGCTCGAGGGGATGAACCCCACGGACAGGCCCGTGGCCGGCAAGAAGAACGAGCCGATGATGCCGGTGGCCTGGATCAAGACCTACACGGGCAGTTCGGGGAAGAAGTCCCAGGTCTTCACGACGACGATGGGCGACTCGCAGGACTTCAAGAGCGAGGGGGTGCGCCGCCTGCTCGTCAACGCCTGCTACTGGGCGACGGGCCTGGAGGACAAGATCGCGGCCCGCGCGAAGGTGGACCTGGTGGGGACCTACACGCCCTTGCCCTTCAAGTTCGGCGGCCACCGCAAGGGGGTCAAGCCCTCGGAACACGCGCTCAAGTAAGCCCGCGGCCATGCGTGTCCTGTTCCTGGGAGGCACCGGCAACCTGTCGGCCGACTGCGCCGCCCTGCTGGCCGCGCGAGGGTACGAGGTCGCGGTCGTCACGCGCGGGAAGGGCCCCCCGCCTGCCGGTTGCCGGGCGGTCGTCGCCGACCGCTACGACGCGCGGGCCCTCAAGGCCGCCCTCGCGGGCGCCGCGCCGGACGTCGTGGCCGACTTCCTCGCGTTCCGGCCCGAGCAGATGGAGGTCCACGCCGGGCTTTTCGCGGGCCGCATCCGCCAGCTCATCTTCGTCAGCTCGGCGACGGTCTACGCCAAGCCCCACCCGGTGCCCGTGACCGAGGAGTCGCCCCTGGGGAACCGGTGGTCCGAGTACGCGCGCCAGAAGCAGGCCTGCGAGGAGTGGCTCGCCGCCCGTGCGCGGGACCTGCCGTTCACGATCGTGCGCCCGTCCCACACGTATTCCCCGCGGTGGATCCCCAACGTCGTCTCGAGCGCGGGATACACCTTCGCGGCGCGGCTGGTCTCGGGCCGGCCCGTCTTCGTGCCCGACGATGGCCAGGCCCTCTGGACGCTCACGACGGCCCGGGACTTCGCGGCCGGGTTCGCGGGGCTCGTCGGCAACGAGGCGGCCCTCTCGGGGCGGTTCCACATCACCTCCGACGAGGCGCTGACCTGGAACCAGATCACCGCCGAGGCCGCCCGCGCGCTGGGGGTGGATTCCCCCGTCGTCGAGAGGATCCCGGCCGACTTCATCTGCAAGGTCGAACCCGGCCTGGAGGCGAAGCTCAAGGGCGACAAGGCGCACACGGCCGTCTTCGACAACGCGCGGATCAAGCGGCTGGTGCCCGGTTTCGAGTGCCGCGACAGCGTCCGCGCGGGGATGGCCACAGCGGCGAGGTGGTTCGACGCGCATCCCGACCAGAAGCGGGCGGACCCCGCCGTCGACGCGCTGTGGGACAAGGTCGTCGGGGCGTGGCTAGCGCGGTGACCGGAAGAAGCAGAGGCAGGATCCGTCCGGCTCGCGCACCACGGTCACCAGGTCCCAGTCGCCGCCGGCCGGGAGGTCGATCGGCGCGGCCGCCGGCTCCTTGGACTTCCCGCCGCCCGGGGCCGGGACGGGCGGGATCTTGGCGACCATGAACTTCCACTTCCCGGCGTACGAGCCGCCCTTGTCGGTCCCCAGCTGGGCCAGGGCATGGGCCGGGGCCGGCGCCGATCCCGGGGCCGGTGCCGCGCCCCCCGCCTTGAGCTTCGAGACCTCGGCACGCAGGCCCTGGACCTCCGACATCAGCCGGATGTTGTGGGAGTTCATCCGGTCGCAGTCGTCCCGGGCCTGCTTGGCCTCCTTCAGCCCGGCCTCCATCTTCTCCTGCGCCTCCTTGACCTGCCACTGCATGTTGGAAAGCTTCGACTCGGCGGCGTGGGACTTCTCCTGCTCCTTCTCGGACTGCTGTCGGAGGGCTTCGATCTCCTGGTCCTTGCTGAGGACGGCGTCCTTCATGCCGGCATGTTCCTGGTCCTTCCCCTGGTGTTCCGAGCGGGTCTTTTCAAGGTCCCCCAGGGCCGCTTCGAGGCGCGCGTCGATGTCGGCGTTCACCTCCTCCATCTCGTTGGCCCGCTTGATCTCGTTGTCGAGGTTCTTCCGGAGCTCGTCCGCGGCCCGGCGGGAGTCGGCCAGCTCCTTGTTGAGCCGGGCCTGCTCGGACTTGAGGCGGTCGACCTCCACGCAGGACTCCGTGAGCGCCTGCTGGGCGGACTGGTGGCGCTTGTTGGCCTCGTCCGCGTGTTTCCGGAGGGACGCGGTGATTTCCTGGACCTTCTTGTGGATGGTGTCCTGCTGGACGTCCATGGCGATCGAGAGCTCCTTCTGGAGGGACTCCACCCGCTCGATGAGCTCGTTCTTGCTCGTCTCGAGGAGCTGGGCGCGGGACTTCATGTCGCGCTGTTCCTTCATGAGGCGGTCGAATTCCTGGCGCGACTGCGCCGCGACGCGCTCCCGCTCATCGGCGGTCTGCGCGTTGACCACCCGGTCCACCGCCTGGGTGATGAGGTTCAGGATGGTCGCCTCGTCGAGGACCTTGACCTTCTGGTAGCCCTTCTGCTGGAGGTCCTGGAGGGACGCGACCTTGGCCCCCTGTTCGATGACCTTCTGGATGTCGATGTGGTTCTTTTCGGCCATGAATCCCTCCTTGTACCGAGCCGCGGGAGAGCTGTGCCAGGTCCCGGAGGGAACTGGCACAGAACCAGCGGGTCGAGGTACTCGGCGTATTCCGCATCCCGATTGTACCAACGGGCGGGCGGTTCCTCCAACCCTGATTTCCGTGCCGGGGGGGCGGAAAGGGCGCTATAATCCGGCCCCTTCACATGGAGGCCGAACGATGAAACTGCTCCGCGTCGGGGGGCCGGGGAAGGAAAGGCCGGCGGTGCTCCTGCCGGACGGCCGCGTGGCCGACGTCTCGTCCCGCGTGCGCGACTACGACGGCGCGTTCTTCGAGAGCGGCGGGGTGGAGGACGTGCGGTCCCTCGTCGCGGCCGGGATGCCGATCCTCGACGCGAAGGGGCTCAGGATCGGGGCCCCGATCGCGCGGCCCTGGAAGGTGATCGGCATCGGGCTCAACTACGCGGACCACGCCAAGGAGTCCGGCCAGGCGATCCCCAAGGAGCCCGTGGTCTTCATGAAGGCCTCAAACTCCGTGGTGGGCCCCTGCGACGACGTCCTCCTCCCGCGCGGGGGAGGGAAGACGGACTGGGAGGTGGAGCTCGGCGTGGTCGTGGGCCGGACGGCGCGGTACCTGCCGGACGAGGCCGCGGCCGCCGCGTGCATCGCCGGCTACTGCGTCTCCAACGACGTCAGCGAGCGGTCCTTCCAGCTGGAGCGCTGCGGCCTGTGGGACAAGGGGAAGTCCTGCGAGACCTTCAGCCCGCTGGGCCCGTGGCTGGCGACGCCCGACGAGGTCCCCGACCCGCAGGGCCTGGACCTGTGGCTCGACGTGAACGGGAAGCGCATGCAGACGGGGAACACCCGGACGATGATCTTCGGCGTCCGGCACCTGGTGTGGTACCTGAGCCAGATGCTGGTCCTGGAGCCCGGCGACGTCATCACCACGGGCACGCCGCCCGGCGTGGGACTGGGTCTGAAGCCGCCGCGGTTCCTGCGCGAGGGGGACGTGATGGAGCTGGAGGTCGCCGGCCTGGGCCGTCAGCGCCAGGTTTGCAGGCCGGCGTAACGACGGAGGCGGACATGGATGCGGTCCACTGGCTGTTGGCACTCGGCGCGGTCGGCGCGGTTGTCTCGTGCGTGGGCGGGGCCGCCCGCTCCCAGGAAGGGGAGATCCGACTTGTCGTGCGCGCCGACGACATGGGCGCCTGCCACGCCGTCAACGAGGCGTGCATCAAGGCGTACAAGGAAGGCGTCGCCCGGTCCGTGGAGGTCCTCGTGCCCGGCCCGTGGTTCCTCGAAGCGGCCCGGATGCTCAAGGAGAATCCGGAGCTTGACGTGGGCGTCCACCTGTGCCTCACGAGCGAATGGGAGGCGGTCAAGTGGGGGCCGCTGACCCGCGCGCCGAGCCTTGCGGACAAGGACGGCTACTTCTATCCCATGAACCGCCAGCGGAAGGACTTCCCCCCGGGCACCGGGTTCCTCGACGCCGGGCCGAAGATGGAGGAGGTCGAGAAGGAGCTCCGGGCGCAGATCGAGATGGCGAAGAGGCACATCCCCCGGGTGAGCCACCTCACGGCCCACATGGGGACCCCGGTCGCCACGCCCGAGCTGAAGGCGGTCACGGAGCGGCTCTCCAAGGAGTTCGGGCTTCCCCTGGAGGCTCCGGGGCTCAAGGGGTTCCGGGCCTGGAAGGGGTCGGACACGACCCCCGAGCAGAAGGAGGCCGCCTTCGCGGAGGCGCTCCGGAAGCTGGGGCCGGGGACCTGGCTTTTCGTGGAGCATCCGGGTTTCGACGTCCCGGAGATGCGGTCCCTGGGCCACGCGGGGTACACGAACGTGGCGGCCGACCGGGAGGGCGTCACCCGGGCGTTCACGAGCGAGAAGGTCAAGGCGGCGGTCCGCGAGAAGGGGATCAAGCTCGCCAGCTACGCGGACGTCCTGAAGTAGGCCAGAATCCGGGGGCGTCCGGCGACGTCAAAGGCTCGATGGAGAAGGCCTTGCTTCCTCGTCCTGCTCTTCGCCGCGGGCTGGGGGGGACCGGCTCCGGAGCCCGTCGTCGACCGGCCGCCGACTCTTCGTCGTCGCCGCCCGGTCGGAAGCCGGGGGCCTCCGGCCCATTACGGCGCGGGATATGAATCCATCGGAGCGCCGGCTGTATGGGAGGAAAGCGCGATGAAGAAAAGAGTGAAGCGAATCCCTGACCTCAGGACCGAAAAGGAGGTCGACCGATTCTGGTCGACCCACAGTCTGACGGACTACTTGGGCGACACCGAAGAGGTTGACGAGGTCCTCGTCCTCGCCCCCGATTTGGCACGCCGGATCCGGGAGCGCTCGCGCAAGCGCCTCCTGACCATTCGCCTGGAGGAGTGGAGGATCGCGCGGGCCAAGGCGATCGCCCGCGCGAAGAAAGTGCCCTACCAGCGGCTCCTCCGGGACTGGATAAGCCGGGGGATGTCCGAAGATCTCCACGAACGGAAAGAGCCGCGGAAGAGAAGGGCCGCTCACGCCTGAAGAAGGTCTCCGACCAGGAGCGCGGTGGCGAAGCCGTACTCCTTGCGTCCCGGCGGGGGAGCCGAGTGGCTACTACTTCACGGAGGACATCAAGTCCAAGGTTAGCTCTTGCCGCATCAGTCGACATCGGACTTAATCTTGTCGACGAACTCTGGAAGGGCGTGCTGAAGGAGAAGGCGTAGGGCGCGATCCAGGGACTCCGCGCAGCCCCGGCTCCACGACAGCGTTCCCAATGAAGCTTCGCCGGGGCGGGAGTAGGTACGGCTGAGGACCTGCCGTCCGTCCTTCTCGAGGATCAGTTCGAGGGTGATGGCCGCCTTGCGACGGAACTGGGTATGAGCGTATCCGGCACCCACAATGCGCCCCTTCAGGCATAGGCCGTTGGCAGGTGGTTGGCAATAAGTGATGGGCTGGATTCCCGCGGGATTCTCCTTCACCGCTTCTTTGATTGCCTGGCGTTTTGGGGGCGCGTTACTTGGGCTTGATGAACAGCACCTCGGCGCGCTGGATCCACCCTGATCGCAGGTCCATCCGGAACCACCCCTCGCCGTTCTTCTCATGGAAACGGGTGGGCGAGCGCCGTCCGCACTCCTTCAGATCATATTGCGCCCACGTCTTCCCCATGTCCGGCGACACGATGATCCCCGTGGCCAGGGGCGAGGCCGGGGCGCAGTGCGACGCCAGGATCACGCCGTCCTGGATGACCATGTTCGCGGATTCGACCTCCGGATTGAACAGCATCGTATGCTTCGAGGGGTCGGCGAGGTCCTCGGGGGCGCAACGGAAGATGCCCCGGTCGTGCGGTTTGGGTCCGTTTGCGTCAGCGATCCAGTAGAGCTGACCGTCGACGAAGCATAGGCCGCCAGACTTGTACCGCGTGTTCGAGGCGGTCGACACGAGAACCTTCCATCTCCACTCGTCCTTCTTCGCGTCGTACGTGCCTCTCAGCCAGTGGCACTCGCGCGCCGCCCCGCGGTCGTGGTCGCCGGTGCAGGCGTAGAACGCCTTCTCTCCGGGATTGTACGCCACGTCATGGACGTGGCGGCAGAGAACCGGGTTGGCGGCATTTCCCAGCAGCGCGCCATTCGCGCCGCCTCCTGGCGAGCCGTTGTCCCGGAAGGCGGGATTCTGCCCGAAGGAATAGGCGATCTTCACCGTGAGGCCGCCGTCCGTGGAGTAATAGATGTTGACGGGAGCCGCACCGCCGAGGACGTTGCAGTAGTTCCCCCACACCATCATCTCCGTGCCGTCGATATCCCATGAAATGATGCCCCGGAGCGTGTGGAAGTACCATCCGGAATTGTTCGGATTCTGCGGCTTGTGGGGGAGGTAATCGGAGCCGTCCGCCGCCTTCACCAAGACCGGCCGGAACGACTTCAGTTTGTCCGTGCTGAGGTAGAGCTGCGATTCCGTGGCAAAGAGGACGTTCCCGTTCTTCAGGATATGGCTGAACGTGAGGCGCGCGGCGTCGGGAAAGGCGGCCTCGTGGGGCCAGGTGCGGCCGTTGTCTTCCGACAGGAAGAGCTTCCCGTCCGCGCAGGCGAAGGCCCGGTCCCCGCGCTGCGAGTCGATGTACCGGCCCGCAGGCTGCAGCCGGTACCAGAAGTGCGCCGTTGAAGGGAAATCGGACTGCTGGACGACGGGGCCGGCGCCACGCATCAGAATCCCGCCGGCGACCGCCGCCGGGGCACCCAGGAACCGGCGCCGGGTCATTCCAGAAGATGGCATCGTTCGCCCCTCAAATGATACAGAGGGCGGAGTTCACGGGTCTCGCGGCCGGCCCCGCCGGCGCGGATCGACGTACGGCCGGATCCCGTCCCGCCCATCCAGGGTCGCCATGTGGCCGCAGGGGCGGTCATCCCGGGGGCACCGGAACGAGGGCCGCGATTCCGGTCCGGGAACTCCGGCCGAGGCCGCGTAGGGGGCTCGAAAGGGCTCTGGGGGCCAATCCGACCGGGAGCGCGTAGGGGTGAAAAAGGAGGGAAGGGCCGGCCCGGCGGAGGACGCGGTCCCCAGGCAGGAGGAAAGGAACAGCAGGAACGGCGAGTTTCTGATTGGACGCTCACTCCACCGGCATCCCTGCCGCCCGGAGCACCGCCTCGTGGACGGCGAGGTCGTGGGCAGCGGTGAACGAAAGGGCCTTCTCCCCCCGGACGGCCGCCGCGAGGTCGAGGAGTTCCAGGTCGTACCGGCCCGGCATGGGCGGGAGGTTCACCTTCTGGCTCCCCGCCTTGTAGTCCCCCTGCGCCTTTTCGAGGAAGAGCGTCATCTGCGGTGGCTCCAGCGGACGGATCTCGACGGTCCCCTCAGTCCCCGTGACCGAGAACTGCCGACGCGCGCCGCCGGCCGGGTCCACGGTCTGGCTCCGGATCGTGACGCTCATCTTCGGGTACTCGAAGACCGCGAGTTGATTGTCGGCCAGCCCGTCCTCCCCCACGCGCTTCACATGGGCGTGGACGCGCTCCGGGGCCCCCGCGAGCGCCACGACCACGTCGATCAGGTGGCATCCCAACTCGTACATCGTGCCGCCCGGCTCGGGGTTGGTCGATTTCCGCTGGGCCGGCGCCGACTTCTTGCCGATCACGCCGTGGATCTCGATAAATTCCCCCAGCCACCAGTCGGCGACGATCTTC
>CAYNDR010000194.1:0-12355 GCA_964395295.1 uncultured Planctomycetales bacterium | reverse complement strand
GAACAGCCTGGTGGACCGGAACGGCCAGCCGGAGGTGACGGACTTCGGGCTGGCCAAGATGATGGGCCAGAAGGTGGACACGGCGAAGTCCTTCTCGGGGAAACTGCTGGGCACTCCCGCCTACATGAGCCCGGAGCACGCGAGGGGGCAGGAGGTGGGCCACCGGACGGACGTGTACTCGCTGGGGGTGATGCTCTACGAGATCCTGACGGGGCACACGCCGTTCCGGGGGCCGACGAGCACGGACGTGCTGGGGAAGGTGGTGCGGGACGTGGTGGTGGCGCCGTCGAAGGTGCTGAAGGCGGGGACGCTCACGTCGCGGCAGATGGAGCTGGAGCCCGTCTGCATGAAGGCGCTGTCGAAGGACCCGGCCGGGCGGCACGAGAGCTCCAAGGCGTTCGGGGAGGAGCTGACGAAGTGGCTGGACTTCGGGAAGACGGTGCGGAAGGAGGAGAACAAGCCGAAGGCCCTGCTGATCGGGGGGATCGCGGCGGCGGCGTTCGTGGCGGTGGTGCTGACGATCGTGCTGGCGACGAGGAAGAAGGGGCCGACGCCGGAGGAGCTGGCGGCGCGGCAGGCGGAGCAGGCGGAGGGGGAGAGGCGGCACCAGGACCAGCTGGATCAGGAGAAGAGGCGGGCGGAGGAGGCGGCGTCCCGCGCCCGGCGGGAGTGGGAGGAGAAGTCCCGGGAGGACAAGGAGCAGATGGAGGCCCGCCGGAAGGCCATGGAGGAGGAGAACCTCCGGGCGCAGGCCCTGCTCGACGCCCAGCGCCGCGACGCGGAGGAGCGCGCCCGCAAGGCCATGGAACAGCTCAACCAGCCCAAGCCGGCGGAGAATCCTCCGGCGACGGGACCCGCGGCCGGGACCCAGCCGCCCCCGCCGGGGACGCCGACGACGAATCCGCCGGGGACGCCGCCCGGCCCGAACAAGCCCCCGGGCCCCGGGGTTGCGGCGGCCAGGCCCATGCCGGCCGCGCCTCCCACGGGCGATCCCAAGGCGCTCGAGAACGGGGCCCTCCACTGGGAGGCCGAGGACTTCACCGGGGAGGACAAACCCGCCTCCGAGCAGGACTACCATGACACGACCCCGAAGAACACCGGGGCCGCGTGGCGGCCGGACTGCGACGTGGACATCGCGGCGACCCAGGACCAGACGGTCGTCTTCATCCAGTATGCGGCCCCCGGCGAGTGGCTCCGGTACCGCTTCAAGGGCGGCGGACGCTACGAAGTCGAGGTGAAGTATCAGGCACGACGGCCCGGGATCGTCCACTTCGAGGTGGACGGCGCCAACGTGACCGGCCCGGTCCGCCTGCCTCCGGGGGCCGATCGCGGGGCCTGGGTCTCGGCCACGGGATCCACCCAGAACATCCCGGAGGGCGAACACGACCTCCGCCTGGTCTTCGACTCGGTATTCCACGGGCTCGACTTCTTCCGCTTCAGGAAGGTCGTGGTCCTGCCTCCTCCCGAGGCCGTTCAGCTCCGCGAGGCGGAGAAGGCCCTGCGGGAGGTCTTCAAGGCGGAGTACGCCAAGCGCGCCCCGGCGGACCTGCTGGCCCTGGCCCGCAAGCTCCTCCAGGAGGGCCTGAAGACGGAGAACGACCCCGTCTCCAAGTTCGTCCTCTTTTCCGAGGCGCGCGAGGTGGCGGCCCAGGCGGGGGACGTGGCGACGGCCCTGGCGGCCGTGGACGAGATGGACAAGAGGTTCGTCATCGACGCGCCCGCGATGAAGCTGGCGGCGCTGAACGCGGCGGCGCGCACGGTGCGGACCCCCGAGGCCTCGAAGGCCCTGGCGGACGCCTTCATGGCGTTCGCCGAGGCGGCGGCCGCGCAGGACGACTTCGACCAGGCGCTGGCGATCCTCGCCAAGGCCGAGACGGCGGCCAAGGGCGCCCAGAACCTGGCGCTCGTGACGAAGATCCGCACCCGGGGCAAGGAGATGACCGCGCTTCGGGATGAGCTGAGGCCCTTGAAGACCGCGCTCAAGACGCTGGAGACGAAGCCGGACGACGCGGCGGCGAACCTGGCCGTGGGCCAGTACCGCTGTTTCGTCCGGGACGACTGGACCCGCGGCCTGCCCATGCTCGCCAAGGGGGCCGACCCGGTCCTGGCCGCGCTGGCGCGCAAGGAATTGGAGGGGGCCGAGGGCCCCGAGCAGGAGGCGGCGCTGGGGGACGCGTGGAAGGACGCGGGCGAGAAGAAGCCCGCCCCGCTCAAGAACCGGTGCTTCTCCCGCGCGCTGTTCTGGTACGAGAAGGCCGCCGCGGAGCTGACGGGGCTGGAGCGGCTGAAGGCCGAGAACCAGGTCGAGGCGCTGTACAAGGCGCTGGGCAGCGACACGCTGAAGAAAGGCATCGTCTTCTGGGTCGAGCCGGGCCGGGACCAGGGGGAAGGCTACCGCGAGCTCGCGTTCATGGCCAAGTGCAACAACACCGGCGTCACGACCGTGATGGACGGGGGCGTGAAGGCCCTGAACACCGCGCGCGAGTGGATCGACTACACGGCCTCCGAGGCGGCGCGGACCATCGAGACGCAGGGTTCCGTCTTCGCCTGGATCAAGGCCGACAACTATGCCGAGATGAACGGCTGCGTGGTGAGCCGGGGGGATGCGGGCCTGGATCTGGACGATTTCAGCCTCTGGGCCTACTCCGGGAAGGCGACAGCCAGGTTCAACCACGGCGACGCCCGCGCCCGGAGCGGGGCGTTGCCTTCGAAGGGGGCCCTGCCGCCGGGGAAATGGGCCCTGGTGGGCATCACCTGGGAAGAGACGAGCCTCACCTTCTACATCGACGGGAAGAAAGACTCCGAAGTTGTCCTCCCCGCGGCACTCAATCCCCCGCGGCGCTACGCCAAGGTGATCGTGGGAAAGAACGTGATCGTCGACTATCACTTCCTGGGGCTCATCGGCTCGGTCCTGCTTTACAACCGCGAGCTTGCCGAGGACGAGGTGAAGCAGCTCTACATCGGTTCCCGCTCCAAGTTCCGCTGATCACTCGAGGAGCCGGGCCGTCCCCGAAGCCACGCGCACGGAGCCGTCGGGCGAAATCGTGATGGTCACCTTCTCTCCGGCCGTCTCCAGGACGATCCCGCCGTCCTCCCGCACGGAGATCGATCGGATCCCGGGCTCCTGGCCCTTCTTCAAGGGCTCCAGCACGGCCGCAAAAGTTGCTGTCCGTCCCTTCCGGGTGATCCGCACGAGCGGCACGCGATCGAGGACGGAGGCCCCCGGCCCGGTCCCCGTGCGGACCGCGGTGCCCGGGGCGCCCGCCATCAGGAGGCGCGTGATGACCGGCCCGTCGGCGAACTCCGCCGCGATCGCCCCGTCGGTCTTCCCGAATCGCACGTCCTTCACGTAATCCCAGCCCTCGCAGGGGGGCGCCCCGTCGTCGGCCCCGGAAGCCGCCTCGCAGTGCGCCTCCCCGCCGCGGTTGTGGTAGAACCAGTCGTGGCGCGCCTCGAAATCTCCCTTCAGGCGGTCGGGGACCACGAGGAACGCCGGCCCCAGGACGAGGAGGCGGTCGTGGCGCACGTCCGGGTAGGCCTCCTCGCAGCGCGCCAGGGCGGCGGCCCAGGCGTCGTTCGCGGCGAACCGGAGGAGCTTCCCGGCGGCGGGCTTCTGCGGGCGGCCGTCCACCACCACCGCGTTGTGCGAGATCGTGGACTTGTACCAGCCGGCGTGGATGGGGAGCCGGTACGCCTGGCTGCGGGCGCGCCCGGGATCCACCCCGAGCTCGCGGCCCTGGCCGAAGAAGACGAAGCTCAGCTTGTCGAAGTGCCCGTGGAATCCCCCGTAGGGCCCGAACGTGAACGCGGCCGTGAGTCCCGCCTCGCCCCGCGATCGCAGGATCGCGTGGCCCGCCCCGGGGAAGACCTCGCTGGCGAGCGGGGCCGCGGCGGACCTCGCGGCCAGGTCCCGGCCGTGAAGGACGCTTTCCCAGGCGGGCTGGGCCCCGAGGAGCGCGAGGATCGAAGGGTCCTTCGTGGCGGCCCAGGCCGCCTCCAGGGGACCCGATCCGTGGCCGGCGGACGAGCCCACGTCGTCGCCGAAGCGGGGGAGCGTGCCGTCGGCCATGGCATAGCGGGGGGCCAGGGTGTACATCTTCCGGAGCGAGGGGTGGCTCCAGAGGTCGATCCCCAGCCGGCGGGCGCCCTCCGCGAGGTCGGTCATCGCGCTCAGCGTGTAGAAGTGGTACCCCCAGCTGTTCTCGTACCACATGCCCTCGGGGGAGACGGAGACCTTCATCTGGTGGGCGAAGCCGTTGTTCGGCTCCTTCACGGCCCGCTCGATCCAGGAGGCCTCCCCCAGCACCGCGCCGCCCCAGAGCATCCCCGCGTTGTGCCAGGTCTGCCAGTTGGACTTGCCCGCCGGGTTCCGGGCGATGTTCTGGAGCATCGGCCGGACGAGGCCGTCGCCCACCTTCGCGCGGTCCGCCGCGGGGAGCGCCTGGGAGGAGTGGATGAGGTCGAGCGCCGGGGCGACCTGCCGGGTCATCGCCACCGCCTCGTTGAGCGTCTGCTCGAAGAGCCGCCCGCCGGTCCAGTTGGCGGCCTTGCCTTTCTTCAGGGAGGAGTCGTGGTATTCGTAGGCGGGGTACCGCTCCGCGTAGCCCAGGAGGACGCGGGCCGCGAAGCCCGCGTATTTCTCGTCTCTCGTGATCGCGTAGGCCCACGCGGCTTCGGCCATGGCGGCGAGGTTCCGGTTGTGGATGTCGCCGAAGACGACGTCGTCGTAGGGCTCTCCCGTGAAGACCGTTTTGCAGGAGGGGCATTCGTGGCGGGTGTCGTCAACCCGCTTGAGCCCCAGCTGGCACTTCCGGCACTGGTACCACGTATTGTGCTGGCCCCCGCGGGGCGGGAAGGAGAGGTCGGCCTTGAGGGCGGCGTCGGCCCGGGCGACACGGGCGGCGACGGGGGCGCGGGCCGGCGACGTCGAGGACCAGGCCTCGCGCAGGCGGGCGAGCTCGGCGGCGGTGCAGGCCACGCGGGGGTGCGGGGCGTCCGCGGAGAGGCGGATCGGGGGGGGCGTCCACCCGTCCGCCTGGAGAAGGAGGAGGGACGAAAGTCCGAGCAGAGCCGCGGCGCCCATCCGGCTATATAACGTCCGGGGGGCCCATCAGGCCTTGCGGCATCGGCATCGGAGCAGGCCGGCGAGGCCCATCAGGAGGGCGACTTCCATCCCCGTCAAGCCGCAGCGGCCGTGGCCGCCGTCCTCTCCGCCGGCCGCGCCGGGGAGAGAGTTCCGGTCGTCCGGATCCGTCCCGGCCGCGTCTTCCACCAGGTTCGCCGCCCCGTCCCCGTCGCGGTCCGCGTCCTGAAGGTCCGGCAGGCCGTCGTTGTCGTCGTCCGGGTCCGCGTCGTTGGGCTGGCCGTCCCCGTCGTTGTCGCGCGCGTCCGGCGGGCCGGCGGCCGGATCGAGCCGGTCCTGCGGGATCGGCCCCTTGGGGGTGGAAGCACTGCTCCACGACAACTGCGCCACCGCCTGCCCCGTGTTCTCGAAATAATCCATCTGGATCGTGTAGGACATCCCCGCCGCCAGCGCCAGGCTTCCGCTCGTCTCCGTCGCCGCCTGGTTCTGCCACTGGTCGATCAGCAGTTCCCCGTTCACCCACAGCCGGACCCCGTCGTCCGTGCTGGCGTAGAACGTGTACGCCTCGCTGTGCTCCGCCTGCACGCGCCCCGTCCACCGCACGCTGAAGGTGTCCGCGCCGACGCCCGCGTCGGGCGATCCCGTCCCCCAGTTGAAGTCCACCTGCGCGTCCGTCCGCGTCAGGACGAAGCCCGTGAAGTCCGCGTTGTCGTAATAATCCCCCGTCAACCCCGAGCCCCCCGGCAGGGCAGGCGTGGTGGCGCTCGCCTCGTTGGACCAGGCCGAGTCCCCCGCCGAGTTCGCGGCCCGGACCCGGTAGAAGTAAGGCGTGGAGTCGGAGAGCCCCGTGTCCTGGTAGCCCGTGACGTTCGCCCCCACCGCGGCGATCTGGGACCAGGTCCCCCCTGATCCCGTCTTCCGCTCGATCTTGAATCCCGTCTCGTTGGAGGCGTTGTCCGTCCAGGAGAGGTTGATCTGGCTCGAGGAGGCCGCCGTGGCCGAGAGAACCGACGGCGCCGCCGGGGGCGTCGGCGGGGGGGCCTGCGTGGCCGCGTTGGCCTCGTTGGAGTACGGGGAATCCCCGTTCCCGTTATAGGCCCGAACCCGGTAATAGTAGGTCGTCGAGGCCGAGAGCCCCGTGTTCTGGTAGGACACGGCGTTCGAGCCGACCGTGGCGACCTGCGACCAGGTGCCGCCGCTCCCGGTCTTCCGCTCGATCTTGAAGCCGGTCTCGTCGGAGGCGTTGTCCGTCCAGGAGAGGTTGATCTGGCTGGAGGAGGCCGCCGTGGCCGAAAGGCCCGAGGGGGCCGCCGGCGGCGACGGGGCCTGATCGGTCACGGTGAACGAGATCGCCAGCGGGGTCCCCACCGTCCCCGCCCCCCCCGATTCCGTGTACGGCGTGGCGGCCAGCGTGTGCGATCCCGTCGCGGGCGTCCAGGCGTTGTAGTTGCCCGCCGTGTCGCCCTCCAGGGCGTACGGCGCCGTGCTCTCGGTGCGGTAGTTCGCGTTGCCGTCGTACCCGAACTTCACGCTCCCGACCGTCGCGGGGGACGTGTTGGCCCGCACGTTCAGGTTCCGCGTCGGCAGGGTGGCCAGGTTCAGCGTGGCCCCGTTCGCCAGCGTTCCGATGTCGGCGTCCGTGTCCGCGTTGACCAGCGTGAAGCTCGACACCGCCTGTCCGGGGGGCGCCGCGGGGGTCGTCGCCGAGGCCTCGTTGGACCAGGCGGAACTGCCCGCCGCGTTGACGGCCCGCACCTGGTAGTAATAGGTCGTGGAGGCGGCCAGCCCGGTGTTGCCGTAGGTCGTGGCGTTCTCCCCCGGCGAGGCGATCGTGGACCACGTCCCGCCCGCCCCCGTCTTCCTCTGGATCTCGAATCCGCTTTCGTTGCCGGCGTTGTCGGTCCAAGAGAGGCTGATCTGGGAGGAGGAGACGGCGGCGGCGCCGAGGAGCGACGGGGCGGCGGGGGGCGTCGCGGGGGTGTCCGTCCGCTTCACCAGGATCGCCCAGTCCGACGACGTGCTCGACGGCGCGTTGCCCAGGCTCCGGCTGGCCCCGCCGCTGACGGAGGAGACCGGGCCCGTCTGCAGGGACCCTCCGTTGCGGGGGTCGAACCAGCGGACGGAGTAGGTCCCGCTGACGCTCGTCAGGTTCAGGCTGGTCGTCCCGCCGCTTTTGAGGTAGACCACGTAAACGTCGCCCGCCTTGTGGAGGCAGTAGTCGCTGGTGCTGGAGGAGAGCGCGTTGTCGTTCTTCATGTCCCAGAAGGGGACCTGGTTGTCCGTGAAGAACTGGAGGCAGAACCGGGCCAGGTCCCACCAGTGGTCGCGGCTGCGGAAGTCCTGGCAGGTCAGGTCGGAGTTCGCGTAGCTGTAGCCGAAGTAGTACTCGCAGCCCGCGCCGCCGGCCATGGCGTTGCCCCAGAGCACGTCCTTCCGGATCGTGTCGTGCGCGTAGTCGTCGGCGTCGGGCACCACCCCGGAATTGGCGCCGCCCTGTTCGTCGTTGGCCACGACCCAGGGGCGCCCGCCGGCCGCCGACTGGTCCACCCACTTCTTCGTGTCGCCGAAGACGGCGCCGGGGTCGCTCTGCAGGGAGGCGCCGTCCAGGGTCGGGTGGCCCAGGAGGGGCGTGTAGACCGCGTCCTTGTCCGCCGGGTAGGTGTGGATGACGACGAGGTGGTCGTAGGGGTCCACCTGCTTGAAGTAGTCGGCGAACGCCTTCCTCTGGGCGTCGGTATTGGTGTTCTCTTCGCCCAGGTTCCAGTTGAGCGCGAGGTGGTGGGCGAAGCGGGCGATCAGCTCGCGGTAGTAGAGCTTGCGCTGGGTCCCCAGGTCGCCGCCGTCCAGGAGCTGGTCGTTCTCCGTCTCCTGGGTCTTGAAGTGGAGGTACATCCCCAGCTTGTCCGCGTGCTCGAAGAGGATCTCCCACTGGTCGAGGCGGGAGACGTCCATCCGGACGCGTTCGCCGTAGGCCGTGTAGGGGAAGACGTTCTTGTCGTCGCCGTTGACGTTCATCGTGAGGAACGAGAAGGCGTTCATCCCCTCGGCGGCGAGGTAGTTGACGGCGCCGATGAGGCCCTTCCCCTTGCCGCCCTGCCAGGTCGGGTCGCCGGTCTTCCAGTCCCCCGCGTGCGCGCTCCAGGTCTTGATGTAGTTGTCGCTGGTCCCGTCGGTCTTGAACGGCCCGTCGAAGTCGGCGTAGGCGAGGAGGTTCTCCGGGGAGTCGGCCCCCTGCTTGAGGAAGTACTCCCCGTTCCCCTTGAACCGCAGGTGGTGCTTGTTCACGTACTGGAGCCGGCCCTTGCCCCGGTGGTCGCGCCCGGACTTGTCCGTCTCCGCCACCGTGAAGGTGCCGGTCTTGCCGTGGTAGGGGGCCACCGCGGCGCCGCCGCCGTTCACCGCCACGTTGGCGCCGGAGGTGAAGCTGACCGTGTAGGTCCAGGTCCCGGTGAGGTCCGGGGAGAGGTGGGCCCGCCACCGTGTGCCCGACGCGGCGGAGGTGTTCGCGGCGTTCCCGTCGGCCGCGAAGTAGCCGGGGACGACGTAGGTCAGGGAGCCGTTCGTGAAGGTGACCTTCATGGCGTAGTCGAGGAACGGGTTGGGATTGCCCGTCTCGGAGGCGGAGGGGCCGTTGAGGGTCAGCGTGACCTTGTGCCAGCGTTTGAGCTCGCCGGTGACGGAGACGGAGCCGTCGCCGTTCTGCGCGAAGGCCTCTCCGGCCAGCGCCGCTGCGACCCACGAAACCGCCAACAGGTACTTGCCCATGATGACCTCCCTGCTCATGCCGAGGGAAGAACTTGATCCACCGCAGGGATAGCCCGCTGGGGGCGAGAACGTGCTGTGATATTATGGGTTGGCCGCCATGGACTTATGCATAGGCAGGCACTGTTAACCCCGTCGAGTCGCCACTGCGTTAACAGGCTGTTAACTCTGTCGAGTCGCGACAGAGTTAACAGTACCGGGGGCGAACGATGTATAATCCGGGCGATCAACCATGATCGTGGCGTGCAGGGGATGCAGGCGCGGCGTATCCACGGAGGCCCCCGTCTGCCCTCATTGCGGCATCCGGGACCCCTATCACGGGTGGAGCCCGCCGGTCCCGGCCGCGCCGCCTCCCGCGCCGCCGCCGGCGGCGCGCCGGAGGAAGCCGCCGCGGGCGCTCCCCCGCCGGAGCGGCTTCCCGGTGGCCGCGGCCCTCGTCGCCGCGCTGATCCTGGGGATAGGCCTCGTCCTCTACAACTCCAGGCCGCGGGACCTCCCCCCCTCCTCGTCCGGAGACGGCTACCCGGTGGGGGAGGCCCCCCGGAGGGCGGCCGACCACCCTCCCGGCGGCGACCGCCTCAGGAGGCTCGAGGGGCAGTATCTCACGGGGGTCGGCCAGGTCATCCACGAGGGGAGGCTGAAGAAGGACAATCCCCAGATCGAGATGGACCTCCTCCACGAGATGGCGAACTGCCCGCTCCTGGTGACCGCGATGAAGTACCACCTCCCCCTCTATGTCACGGTCCGGAACGGCCGCTTCGCGGGCGACGCCGACGGGAAGTTCTACGACGCCCACAAGCTCTGCGGCCAGTGCGTGAAGTGAGCCTTCCCGGCCCGGGGGAAAAAGAAAGGGGCCCGAACCTGTCCAGGCCGGGCCCCGTCTTTTCGCTTCTCGCCGGAGCCGGGCTACTCCTTGGCTTCGGCGACCTTTTCGGCGCCGGCGGCCTTGGCCTTCGCGGCCTTCGCCTTCAGGGCGTTGACCTTGGCCCAGCGGCGCTTCTGGGCGGCCACGATCTTGGCGAGGGACTCGGGGGAGAGCTTGCGCCTCTTCTTCTTGGCGGCCTTGGCGGGGCGGCCGGGCTTCCGTCCGGGTTTCCGTCCGGGCTTGCGCCCGGGCCTCGAGGCGCCCTGGAGCTTGGCGATCTTCTTCTCTATCTTCGCGATCTGTTTCGCGAGCTTGTCGCGCTTCTTGATGAGGGGGGCGGCCTTGTCGCCCTTCTTCTTCTCCACGATGAGGGCCCGGAGTTCCTCCACCGACAGTTTCGCGAGCGCCTTCTTCGAGATCGCCATGCTCGTCTTCTCCCGGAAGTTATGCTGGTATTCCCCGGTCGTATCATCCCCGCCGCGGCCGGCGGCGGCCGGACGGGACGCCCTATAACTACCATAATCATCGCCTATCATGCCAGAGTAATCATCCGCCGCGGGAAGATAGGAGACCGGGGGCCTGTCCGGTCCTTGCTTCCGCGGCAATCCGATCCTGACGATCACCGCGGCCCCGCCCTGTCGGGATCCGCGATCGGGCGCAAGAAGGATTCTCCGTCCCGGGCAGGGGGGGACGATCCCCGGATCCGGATCTTCCCTGCGTTCTCCGTGCTCTCCGCGGTGAATCCTCCGTCTTCTCTGTTTCCTCCTCCCCCCGGGATTGACGTTCCCCGCCCCTCCCCGATATAACGGCACCCATGAGCGGCCCTTTCCTCCTCGCCCTCGCCGTCCCACTGCTCGCGGAGGTCCTCGAAGTCGGCCCGGGCAAGGCCTTCCAGGGCCCCGGGGACGCCCTCCGGCAAGCCAGGCCGGGCGACACGATCCTGGTCCACCCCCTGCCGGACGGGGGCGCTTACCCGAAGGTCGCCCTCATGGTCCGCACGCCCCGCCTCGCGATCCGCGCCGCCCCTTCGCGGGACGGCCGCCGCGTCCGGCTCGACGGCGGCGGCTTCGATTATTCCGGCGCCGGGAGCGTCCCCCGGGCCATCGTCCAGTTCGAGCCCGGCGCGGACGGCTGCCTCCTCGAAGGCTTCGAGCTGGCGAACGCCCGCAACGGGAGCTCGAACGGCGCCGGCGTCCGCATCAACCAGGCCAACGACGTCACGATCCGCAGCTGCGAGCTCCACCGCAACGACATGGGGATCATGTCGGGCGGCGACTTCTCCCGCGGCACGGGCCGCAACCAGCGCCTGGAGTCCTGCTCCTTCCACCACAACGGCAACGAGCGGCGCGCCGGATACAACCACAACCTCTACCTGGGCGGGACGAGCGTGCGGATGACCGCCTGCGAGGCGTACGCCCCGACCACCGGCCACAACTTCAAGAGCCGGGCGCACCTCAACTGGATCGAGGCGTCCTTCATCCACGACTCGGCGAACCGCGAGTTCGACCTCGTCGACGGGGTCGGCAACACCGACGTCCCCGCCAGCCACGCCGTCCTCCTGGGCAACGTCATCGCGAAGGCCAAGGACTGCCGGGGGAACAAGGCGGTGATCCACTTCGGCCGGGACGGCCGGGTGGACCACCAGGGGACGCTCTTCCTGGTCCACAACACGATCGTCCAGCCCTTCCTCTCGCCGGTGGCGGACCTCTCGGCGCCGGGGGCCTCGGCGGTGATCGCCAACAACCTGGTCTGGGACGGCGGATCGAGGGCGGCGGGCCAGGCGCTCGTGGTCCTGCGGAACGGGGCGGCGCCGGCCCAGGCGACGGGATCGGGGAACTGGCTCTCCGGGGGATTTTCGCTCCCGGGAGGGACGGGCCTGGCGGCGGCCGACAACATCCTGGCCGGCGGCAACGAGGCCCCGCCGTTCCGGAATGCCGCGGGCCAGGACTACCAACTGCTGGCCGCCTCGCCGGCGCGGATGATCGACCTCGGCCGTCCCCTCGGGGGATTCAAACTGCCCGCCGCGCCGGGCGAGAAGGACCCGCCCGCGGGGCTTCTCCAGTACCGGCACCCCCACAAGGCGGAGCCCCGTCTCATCGCCGGCAGGCCGGATGCGGGGGCCTGCGAGGCGAGGTGACGGCCCGGGGGACCGGCTTATTTTTGCCAGTTGCCGATGTCGTCGCCCTCGCCGCCCTCGTCCTTCCCGTTGGGGCCGGCGGAGTAGAGGTCGAACGACTGCTTGTTGCGGGCCGTCCGGTCGTTCCTGTTCCTCGGCCAGTTGGGGGCGTTGTTCCGGTACGCGAGCGGGCGGCCCCACGGGTCCACGAGCCGGCCGTCCGCGAGGCTCTCCTTGTCGAACTTGAAATACGCGTCCTTCCCATCCTTGCGCTTCGAGGAGAGTTCCTTCACGAGGGCCCCGGCGGACATGGGGAACGCCTTCTTCTCGCGCTCGTACTCGCGGATCGCGGAGGAGACGGCGTTGATCTCGGCCAGGCACTTCCTGGCCTTTTCGGCGGCGTCGTCCGCCTGGGCGCCGGGGGGCGCCTTGCGCCTGGCTTCCTCTTTGACCTTTTTCCCGGCCTCCTCCTCGGCCGCCTTCAGACGCTCTGCATCGGCCTTCTTCTTTGCCTCTTCCGCCTTCAGGC
>CAYNDR010000193.1:0-12423 GCA_964395295.1 uncultured Planctomycetales bacterium | reverse complement strand
TTTTCCCCGAGCCCGGTGGCGGCCGGGACGTCGCGGCCGGCGATCCGGTTCATCTGCGAGACGGGGATGCGGCCGGGCCGCTTCGCCTGGGACTGGCCCAGGTCGAGGACGATCCCCTTGAGGTCCAGCTCGGGCATCGCGTAGATCGCCGCCAGGTCGAAGTGGTCGTCCGGGTCGTCGTGCGGGTGGAGGAGGTCGGTCCCGTAGAGGAGGGGGATGCGCTCCTCCGGGGATTCCTGTCCCGCCGCGGGGATCGCGAGCAGGACGCTGAAGACGAGAAGAATCATGGGTCGCCTCCACCTTACCCTACGGCGCCCCGCGCGGATCGTCCACGGATTTCGGGCGGCGGCACCCTGCCCATCGGCTTCCGATGGGGTACAATCTCCCTGTCCACAAGAACGGAGGAACGGGACATGGAGGAAGCCGCCGACCGCCCCGAGCTTGACCTCGTCTTCATGCGCAAGAAGTTCCTGCTCCGCCAGAAGCACCTGGCGATCTCGGAGAAGTACTACGTGTGGGACGAAGGGGGGAAGGTGATCCTCTTCATCCAGCGGCCGGCGCACCTGGTGCGGGGGTGCCTGGCGGCCCTGGGAGGCATCGCCGCGGGCGCCGTGGTGGGGGCCGGCCTGTTCGGGCTGTCCTCCCTCCTCCCGGAGGAGGCCCGGTCCATCGGGATCATGGTGGCGGTGTTCGCGGGGCTGGCGGCGCTCCTCCTGACGATCATCCAGCTGATGCCCAAGCGGCACGTATACTTCTACCGCGACGACACCAAGCGGGAGATGCTGCTCCAGGTCGACCAGGACCAGAAGTTCGCGGTCCTGGTGGCCACCTATACGGTGAAGGACCCGGCGGGGAAGGTCCTCGCGAGGCTCAGGAAGAACTACCTGTACAACCTCATCCGCAAGAAGTGGCAGTGCTACGCCCCGGACGGCACGCTCCTGGCCACGATCAAGGAGGACAGCCTGATCCTGGCCCTGGTGCGGCGGTTCGTCGCGGCCTTCAAGACGAACTTCGTGATCCTGAAGGGCGACACGGACCAGCAGATCGGCCAGTTCAACCGCAAGTGGACGATCCTCGACCGCTACGTCCTGGACATGACGGCCGACACGGGCGACCACCTCGACCTTCGCGTGGCCCTGGCGATCGGCGTCATGCTCGACACGGGCGAGCGCCGGTAGGGGCCGGCGCCCCGGCCGGCGCGGGAATCGGCCGCAGGCCCGAAAATGCTTCTTGCGGCGTCCGGGCGTTTCCGTATCATCTATTCCCTGATTTGATCGGGCATGGGGTGACATGAAGATCGGCATCGCAGGCCCCCGGTTCGGCGGCAAGACCACCCTCTTCCAGGCCATGACGGGGCAGGCCCCCGATCCCGCGAAGGCCTCGGGGGCGGCGGGCGTCCTCGCCCGCGTCCTGGTCCCCGATCCGCGCCTCGATCACCTGTCGTCCGTCTTCAAGCCGAAGAAGCACACCCCCGCCGCCCTGGACGTCCTCGACTTCCCCGGCTTCGAGCTGGGGGATGCGAGCGAGCACAAGAAGCAGATCCTCGCCCAGCTCCGCGAGATGGACGCCCTCCTCCTGGTCTTCAACGCCTTCGAGGAGGGGGCGTCGCCCGCCCGCGCCGCCGAGACCTACGACACCGTGAAGATGGAGTTCCTGTTCTCCGACTTCGACATCCTCGAGAAGCGGATCGAGAAGCTCCGGGTGGGCGCCGCCAAGCCCACCAAGACCCAGGAGGCGGAGAAGAAGGAGCTGGCCCTGCTCGAACGGATCAAGGGAGAGGCGGAGAAGCGCGAGACGCTGGCCGAGACCCGCCTCGACGCGGCCGAGGAGAAGATGCTGAGGGGGTTCGCCTTCCTCAGCCAGAAGCCCACGATCGTGGTGATCAACGAGAAGGACGCGCCGGCGGGGGACCTGCCGCCGGAGGCGAAGGCGCGCTGTCCCGGGGCGGTCCGGCTCTCGGCCCAGCTCGAGAAGGAGATCGCCGAGCTCGCCCCCGAGGAGCGCGAGCCCTTCCTCAAGGACCTGGGATTGACCGAGCCCGCCGGCCAAAGGATGGTCCGCGAGATCTACCGGCTCCTGGGCCTCGTCTCGTTCTTCACGACGGGGGAGGACGAGTGCCGGGCCTGGACGATCAAGGCGGGGGACAACGCCGTGGCCGCCGCGGGGAAGATCCACACCGACCTCGCCCGCGGCTTCATCCGCGCCGAGGTCTACCCCTATGACCGCTTCAAGGAGCTCGGCTCCGAGAAGGCGGTCAAGGCCAAGGGACTGCTCCGGATGGAGGGGAAGGACTACGCCGTGAAGGACGGGGACATCCTGAACATCCTCTTCAACGTGGGCGGGCGGTAGGCGCCGGCCCCCCCCGGCTCGCGGCCGTCGTTATATACGGGGGAGGACCGGCCGCTGACGACGAGGTGAAGGGGGCGTTCCAATGATCGCGATCCTGCTGGCGCTCCAGGCGGCCGCGGCGCAGGAGCCGCGCGTGGTCGAGCGCCTCCGCGTCTTCCCCGAGTCGGCCCGCGTGGCCCTCACGGTCGCGGCGGGCGACCCGGCGCCGGCGGCGTTCTCCCTCGTCCGCCGCGGCCCTTCCGGGGACCAGGCGCTCGGGGAGCGGAGGCCGGAGTGGTCCGGCGGGCCGGCGAAGGTCGACCTCGGCGTCCTCCCGCGCGGGTACTACGAGCTCCAGAGCGCCGGGAACCCGCCGCTCGCCTTCGTGGTCACGTTCGATCCGGAGAAGCGCCCCAAAGTCGAGTCCCATGGTGCGCGGATCGCCACCGACGGGGCGATCGCGTGGCTCGTGAAGCCGGACGACTTCGAGGCGGTCTCCAGGGCGATGGCGCTCTCGGGCGTCTCCTGGGTCCGCGACCGCCTCAGCTGGAGCGAGGTCCAGCCCGCCCGCGGCGAGTTCAGGGCCGGCCGCTACGAGAAGGCCGCGCGCGCCCAGCGCGCCGCGGGGCTCTCGGTCGTCACGGTCTTCCACGACACCGCAGGCTGGGCCCGGAAGGACGGCAACCGCAAGGGTTTCCCGGACAAGCTGGACGACGCCTACGCCTTCGGGAAGGCCCTCGCGACGGAGTTCAAGGGGCTCATCCAGGCCTACGAGGTCTGGAACGAGGCGGACATCGACGTCTTCGCCGTCGAGACGGCGGACCGCTACGCGCCCTTCCTCAAGGCGGCGAGCCTGGGGATGAAGGCGGGCGATCCCGGGGCGCTGGTGCTCATGAACTCGTTCGCCCACCAGGCGCAGGCCTTCGGGGAGGCGATGTTCGGGAACGAGATCGGCCCCTACATCGACGCGTACAACCACCACCTCTACCAGCCCCCGGACCGCCACCCGAACGTGGCGCGGTGGAACTTCGCGCTGGCGGAACGGTTCGGGCTGGGGACACTGCCCCGCTGGGTGACCGAGGCGGGGATCGCCCTGCCCGACGCGGGCGGGCGGCTCAAGGAGGCGGACCGCTGGAAGCAGGCCGACTTCGTGGCGAAGTCCTACGCGCGGTCGCTCATGGCCGGGGTCGACCGGCACTTCTACTTCATCTTCCCCTACTACAAGGAGGGGGCGATCGACTTCGGGCTCATGGACCGCGACCTCGCGCCCGCGCCGGGGGTCGCGGCGTTCGCCACGATGAGCTACGCGCTCGGGAGGGCCGATTACCTGGGCGAGGGGATCGCCGGGACCGAGGGCGTGACGGCGCTCTTCTTCGATGCCGGACCGTGGCGGACGGCCGTCCTCTGGGGCAAGGAGGCGCGCGAGATCGAGGTGAAGAGCGCCGATTCCTCGCGCCGCGCCCTGGCCCTCACCGGGGAGGAGGCCCCGATCCAGGCGGGCCGGGTCGCGGTGGGCCCCTCGCCTGTCTACGTCCTGGCGAAGGACCTTTCGCCCGCCTCGCCTTTTGCCCGGGCGAAGCCCGCGCCGCCGCCGGCGCCCCCGGCGCTCAAGGAAATCGTCCTGAGGATCAACCTCCCGCGGGAAGCGGCGTCGTTCAAGAAGCAGATCTACGTCCTGGCCCCCGGGACGGCGCACAAGGCGGAGGTGGAGGCCTGGAACTTCGGCGCGGCGCCGTTCAAGGGGACGCTGAGGCTCTCGTGCGGGCCGCCCTTCCGGATCGAGCCCGCCGAGTCGCCGGTGGACATCCCCGCGATGGGGGCGGCGCGCGTGGCGGCGACCCTGCATGCCCCCGCCGAAGGGGAGGCGACTCCCGTGCTCGTGGAGGCCCGGGCGGCCACCGGGGACCGGCTCTCCTCGGCGGCGAAGCTGAGGGTGGCGCTCGACGCGCGCCGCGTGAACTACCCGGCGGCCGAGCCGTTCCCGCTCGCCCCGAAGGACTGGACGCCGGGCATCTCGGGCGGCGGGGAGCTGAAGCTTTCGGCGGGGGAGGGCGGGGCGCTCCGCGTGGAGGCGGCGTTCAAGGGCGAGGGCGACCGCTGGACGTACCCGGCGCTGGTGTTCGATCCGCCGCGCGACCTCACGCGGTTCGAGGCCCTGCGGGTGCGCCTCAAGGTGGTGCAACCCGCCGATGGACTGATCATCCGGGTCCAGCTCATCGAACCCGGCGGCGTGCACTACCTCACCGAGGATGGCCTGCGGCCCAAGCCGGGGGAGGTCGCCGACTGGGTGGTGCCCTTCCGGGAGTTCGGGCACGGGGGCTTCTCGGCGCCGGACCCGAACAACAAGCTGGACCTCGACCGGATCGAGCGCCTGCTGGTGGGGTTCAACCAGAAGGGCGACCGGGCCGTGGTGGAGTTCCTCTCGGTCGAGGCCCTGGGTCCGAAGCGCTGACGGCGGCCGCCCTCCCCTGTCGCAAAACGACATTTCTTTGCCGTGGATTGGATTCCTTCGCTCCTGTTAGAGAGTTGGGGCCGTTCGAGCGGGAAGGAGCAGGGCCATGAGGTGTCGGCTGGGATTCTGGGCGGCCTGGGGATTGACGATCGTCTCGACGGCGTTCGCCATCGGCGACGAGTACAAGCAGGACTCCAAGTGGACCGAGCGGAAACCGCACGGCGAACCGCAGGTGGGCGGATTTTTCATGAACCTGGGGCCCACGGGGATCCGGGCCCAGCTCAGGGAACTCGCGTTCGAGGTCAAGCACGTCTTCCCGGAGTCGCCCGCCGCCGGCCGGGTCCAGCCCGGCGACCTCATCGTGGGGGTCAACGGCAGGCTCTTCACGACGCCGCACACCTTCGGCTTCGACTGGGACAAGGCGGCGAAGACGGGCTACGAAGGCCCGATGATGGACTTCGGGAACGCCATCGAGGAGAGCGAAGGGAAAGAGGGCGTGCTGACCCTGGCGGTCAAGAGGGGGGACAAGCCGGTCCCCGTCAAGCTCCAGATCCGATCCCTCGGGAAATTCTCGCCCGCGTTCCCCTATAAGTGCAGGAAGTCGGATCAGCTCTACCAGGAAACCTGCGAGTACCTGGCGAAGACCGCCAACGACTGGGCGGGGGGCGGCGTCACGACCGCCGTGGGGGGACTGACCCTGCTGGCGAGCGGCAATCCCCAGCACCTGAAGATCGTGGAGCGCGCCGCGAAGCGCATGACCCAGCTCAATCCCCTGGAACCGGGAGGCCTGAACAACTGGAACCTGGTCTACGCCGGCATCTTCCTGGGCGAGTACTATTTGGCGACGGGCGACGCGAGCGTGCTCCGCGCCCTGATGGACGTCCACAAGGGCCTCGAATTCGCTCAGACGGAGCCGGGGGTTTTCCAGCACCAGAAGAACTGGGGCGGCTACAAGGAGCTGGGCATCATGGAGGGCCTCGCGATCACCGCCTGGGCCCTGATCGACAAGTGCCGCGTGGAGTTCGACCCGCAGACGTACGAGCTGGTGAAGAAGCGCGTGCGGTGGATCACCCGGAAGGACGGGTGCGTCCTCTACGCGCGGGACTCGAAGCCCGGCTGGGAGAAGGAGCCCATCGCGGTGGACGGGGGGCGCGGGCCGTACGAGGCGGTGGGGCGGGGCGGGGCGGCCATGCTGGGATATTACCTGATCAGCGGGGCGGATCCCCAGGCGGAGGCCTACGCCGCCAACGTGGGGGCGTTCCTGACCCGCTACCTGCAGTATTTCCCCGACTGCCACGGCTGCCCCGGCGTCGGGATCCACCTGATGGGGCTGGGCCTCGCCTGCGGCTATCCCGAGGGATTCCGCAAGGTCATGGACTACCACAAGGCCTACTTCAACCTCATGCGGACCCACGAGCCGGGGAAGTTCGTGGCCCTCCCGTCGCGGTCGAACGCGTGCGACCTCGGCTTCCCTCCTGCGTTCACCTCCGCGAACATCGCGTTGCTGCTGGCCGTCAAGGAGCGCCGGCTCCAGATCGGCGGCGCCCCGCTGAAGCCGGGCCGGGGGTGGCGTCGGGCCCCGAACGGCGCCCGGCCGGCCGGCGAACCGGACGGGAAGGCCCCCGCCCCGGCGGCGAGGAAAGATGAGGGGGAGAAGCCGAAGCCGGCGGCGAAACCGGGGATGGTGGCGGCCTGGGACGCCAGGCTCCAGGCGCGGATCAGGGAAGAACTCCAGGCCGGGCGGAAACCGCGTTTCAGGTGGACGGTCCTCGGGGATTCAGCCGATATCGCCGAGATCGGGCCGAAGGCAGACCTTCGGATCCAGGGAAGGGACGGGGCGGCCCTGCTGGCGTGGTCCGCCGTCTCCCTGCCGGACCGGCGGAACATCGCGGTGGCGCTGGTTCGGAACGGGCAGGCGGCCGATCACGCGCTGGCCGCTTTCTTCCATCTGACGCTGGGGGAGGAGGATCGGGCTCAGGCCCACCTGGACAAGGCCGGGGGCGCCGCGGACGAGGTGAAGGCGGCGTTCCAGTAATTGATCCCCCCCGGCCGCGCCGTGGTACGATAGATCCGGCCTTTTTAATCCCTCGCATTCCCTTTTCCACGGAGGCCGCGCCATGAGAAGGTCTCTTGTCTTTCCCCTGCTGGTGCTGGGCTCCTGCGCCGGATCGGTCCAGGAGCGGACCTTCCCCGTCCGCGAGTTCGGGGCGGCTGCCGACGGGAAGCGCCTGGACACGGAGCCGATCCAGAAGGCGATCGACTCCTGCGCCGCGGCGGGGGGAGGCGTCGTCCGCCTCCCCGCCGGGACCTATCTCTCCGGCACGATCGTCCTCAAGAGCCGCGTGACGCTCCGCCTGGAGAAGGGCGCCGTCCTCCTGGGGAGCAGGAATCTCGACGACTACCCGCCGCGCGTGCCCGCGTGCCGGTCGTACACGGACAACTACACGGAGCGGAGCCTGGTCTACGCGGAGAAGCAGGAGGGCGTGGCGATCGAGGGCCAGGGCGTCATCGACGGCCAGGGCGCGGCCTTCAAGGGGCCCTACAAGGTCCGGCCCTACCTGATGCGCTTCATCGAGTGCAGGGACGTCGCGGTCCGGGACGTCCAGCTCAGGGACTCCCCCATGTGGGTCCAGCACTACCTGGCCTGCGAGGGCGTCCGGATCGAGAAGGTCGCCGTCCAGAGCCGCGTGAACCAGAACAACGACGGGATCGACATCGACGGCTGCAGCCGCGTGGAGATCTCCGGATGCAGGATCGTCTCGGGCGACGACGCGATCTGCCTCAAAAGCACCCTGGACCGCCCCTGCCGGGACGTCCTCGTCCGCGACTGCGAGGTCTCCAGCCTCTGCAACGGGCTGAAGCTCGGCACCGAGACGAACGGCGGATTCGAGAACATCCGCATCCGGAACTGCCGGGTGTATGACACGAAGCTGGCGGGCCTGGCCCTGGAGATCGTGGACGGCGGCACGATGGACGGGGTGGAGGTCGAGGACCTCTCGATGGAAAACGTGGGGGCGGCGATCTTCATCCGGCTGGGCGACCGCGCGCGGCCGTTCAAGGCGGGGATGGAGAGGCCGGGGGTGGGGAAGCTGCGGAACGTGACGATCCGGCGCGTGAAGGCCTCGGGGGCGGGGCGCATCGGGTCGTCGATCGCGGGGCTCCCCGGCCATCCGGTCGAGAAGGTCCGGCTGAGCGACGTCTCGATCGTTTCCGCGGGCGGGGGCAAGGCGGATGACGCGCAGAGGGTCCCTCCCGAGCGGCCGGAGGTCTACCCCGAGTTCAGCATGTTCGGCGTCCTTCCCGCGTCCGGCCTCTATGTCCGCCACGCGAAGGAGATCGTGCTCGAGAAGGTGGCGCTCCGGACGGACTCCGCGGACGCGCGTCCGGCGGTGGTCCTGAGCGACGTGAAGGACCCGGCGCTCAAGGAGGTGGATGCCGGAGGCGCCGCGGTGCGGACCGATCCGTGAAGCGCACGTCCCCTCTCCTGCCCAGGACCGCGAAATCCGCAGTCGAGAGGCGCGATGTCAAGCGATCCGGGCGGGGCCTCCGGCGGTTCGTCCGCAAGGTATGGGGCGTTTGAAGGGCCATCCAGGCGGGCGTCTTCGTCCCCGACGACCTTTCCTTCGCCTGCCCCGTGTGTCCCTTCGCAGGCGCGTGCGGGACATGGGAGGGATGAGTTGAGATCGGTCTTTCGAAAGGGTAGTATGATAAATGAAGGGGTATCGACAAAACGCGCCTTCGGAGGTAGGTTGCCTATGATGAAATTCATGGTGACGATCGATCGGGACGAAGACGGCATCTATGTCGTTGAGTGTCCGTCCATCCCGGGGTGCGTCAGCCAGGGCGCCACCGAGGAAGAAGCGCTCCGCAACATCCGCGATGCCATCGTGGAGTGCCTCGAAGTCCGCAAGGAGCGCAGGATGCCTCCCACGATTTCCACCCGCGAGATTGAGGTCTCGGTCGGATGAGCGTCCTTCCGGTCCTCAGCGGCCGGGAGGTGGCCAGCCTCTTCGTTTTCCACGGATGGGAAATCGCACGCCAGCGGGGAAGCCACATCATCCTCGTCAAGCCGGGACATCCGGCCACTTTGTCCGTTCCTGATCATCGGGAGGTGGCGCGGGGAACTCTCCGCGCCCTTGTCCGACGCGCAGGGATGACCGTGGAGGAGTTCCTGGCCGCTCGGGGATAAGGGGTGGGGCGAACTCAGCGCGGCCAAGCCGCAATCCAAGGGTCGTCGCGGCGGTGCTTCGGCCGCGCTGACGGGCGGCAAGCACCTCGCCAGGGTCCTGGCGGCGGGCACCGACTCCGCCCTCAAGGGGATGGGCGGCATGGGCAAGTCGTTCACCCAGTACATCCGGGTGGCGCCGCATTTCATCGGGACGCTGGCCGACCTGAGGAAGGACAAGCAGCGCGGGAAAGGGCAACCGGGGATTCCCCCGGCTCCGCGGTCCTTGAATCCTTCCGGGAGGTCCCGCCTAGAATTTCGGCGCCGCGAACAGGACGCCCCCGAAGATCAGGTAGGCGAGGATCAGGGTCCAGACGATGTTGGCCGTCTGGGCGATGACGAAGGCGAGGGCCGGCTTCCCGCCGCCAAGGCCCGCCAGGTCCTTGAACCGCGTCTCCAGGCCGATGCAGGTGAAGGCCAGCGCGAACCACAGGGTCCGGAGCGATCCCAGGGGCCCCTTCACGGCATCCACCGTCGCCGGGCCGAGGAGGAACGAGAAGACCAGGGAGGCGACGATGAACCCCAGCACGAACTTGGGGAAGCGGTTCCAGATCTCCATGAGGCTGGGCTTCTGCCCGCCGGGGACCTCGGCGGCCTTCTTGAAGGTCCAGATCACCGAGAGGATGAAGGCCGCCACGCCGATGAGCACGTTCTGGGACATCTTGACGATGACGCCCACCTTCATGGCCGTCTCGCTGATGAGGGCGCCCGCCGCCACCACGGAGCCGCTCGTGTCCAGCGTGCCCCCGAGCCACGCCCCCGCCACGATCTCGGGGATGCCGAAGTACTTGGAGATGGCCGGCTGGAAGACGAGCATGGGGACGGCGCAGATGAGCACGATGGAGGTCACGTAGCTCAGCTTCTTCGGGTCGCCTTTCACGGCGCCCGAGGTCGCGATCGCCGCCGAGACGCCGCAGATGGACACGCCGCTGGAGAGCATGGCGGAGAACTCGTCGTCGATCCCCATCTTCTTGCACAGCCAGAAGCAGGCGTACCACACGACGACGACGACCAGCACCGCCTGGACGATCCCGTAGACGCCCGCCTGGACGATCTCCCCGAAGAGGATGCCGCTCCCCAGGATCACCAGGCCCGTCTTGATGTAGAACTCGGTCTTGACCGCGGGCCTCAGCCAGGCGGGAAGCCCGACCACGTTGCTGATGAAGAGGCCCAGGGCCAGGCACCACAGCACGTATTCCAGCCCGTAGTAAAGGATCGTGTAGTTCCCCGCGATGAGCTGGGCGGCCCAGGAAATGACGAAGACCACCGGGAAGCCGATGACGAAGACCCTGGCCTTCTCTCCCATCAGGGCCACGGCAATGGTGCTGATGACGAGGAAGGCGAGGCCGATGTAGACGGACCACAGGATGTTGTCCGAGGACATGACCTTGCCCGGCAGCCAGCCGGCCTGGTCGCTGATCCCGCCGGCCAGCTTGGGCACGGCCTTCTTGAGGCCCTTGTCCTTCGCGGCCTGGCCGGCCTCCTGGAGCTTCTTGGCCGCGTCCCCGATGGCCTTCCGGTCCTTGGACTCGATGGCCTTCTGAAGCGCCTCCGCCTTGGCGACCACGACCACCTCGCCCTTCTCCTTCGCCGCGTTCGCCAGCTTGTCGAGGGCGGGCTGGCTTTCGGAAACGAAGCCCATGAACTCGCCGTCCGTGGTCCACCGGAAGCTCGGGGCCTTGATCTTCAACCCCGCCACAAGGACGGTGATGACGAGGAAGCCGATCCACACGGCCAGCCATTCCTCCTTCTTCCAGAGGCCGCTCCACTCGATGCCTCGTTTCTCTTCCATCGGCGGTTCTCCTTGCATGAAGGGAATCCCCATCCCTCCTGACAGGATTGCAGGAACAGTTACTTAATAAACAACTGGCGGAGGAATAATTCAAAACATAAGCGGCATTTGCCGGGAAATGTTCGGAGGCCGCCCGCTCCCCTCGCCCGGCGTATTATTGCTGGCGCCGCGGCCGGGGCGTTCCCGGCCCGCGGGCTCTACGGAGGGGAGGCGACCGGATGCGCATTCTCCTGAGGGCCGCGGCCCTGCTGCCGGCGGCCGGGCAGGCCCCGCCGCCGCGGACGTTCGTCGTCGACTTCTCGAAGGACGCCGGGAAGACCCTTCCGCGGACAGGCTTCCTGGGGGGCCTCCGCGACGGGATTCCCGACGCCACGATTCAGCCCCTCCATCCCGCGCTCTGGCGCATCGGCCACCAGTTCCGCGGGCGGGTCGCGGGCGGCCTACCGGCCGCGGTGGACCGGGTGGAGAAGCTCGGCGCCCGCTACAAGCTGGTGATGAGCGACCTGATCCGGAGCGACCACGACGACTGGCCCCGCTACGAGGCCGACGTCAGGAAACTGGCCGCGGAGACGGGCGGGCGCGCCGCGCGGATCATCTGGGAGCCCGTCAACGAGCCCGACATCAGCCACAAGCCGATCCAAAAGTACTACGACCTTTAC
Organism: uncultured Planctomycetales bacterium; assembly: GCA_964395295.1. Classification (GTDB taxonomy): domain Bacteria; phylum Planctomycetota; class MHYJ01; order MHYJ01; family JACPRB01; genus CAYNDR01. The sequence continues at coordinate 967 of CAYNDR010000193.1, read as the reverse complement.
GCGCACGCCTTCAAGGCCCTGAGGGAGGCCGACCCGAAGATCGAGATCTGCGGCCCCGGCTTCGCCTTCCCCAGCCACGAGAAGTACCGGCAGTTCCTCGACTTCTGCCGGGACGCGAAGGTGGAATGCCACTATCTCGCGTGGCACTACACGGGCTGGGACCCGGACGCCCCGGAGCGGCAGAAGTGGGACCTCGGGAAACTGCCGGACCTCGTCAAACTCTACCCGGCCCAGAAGGTCCGGGAGATCCACTGCGACGAGTGGGGCGCCGGACCCCAGAAGCCGGGGCGGCTCCACCCCGGCCGCGCGATCGTCTGGTTCCACTACCTCGAAAGCGTCTACAAGGTCGACCGGGCCTGCCGCGCCAACTGGGGGAAGGAGGACGACTATCTCGGGGGGATCGTCAACGAGAAGGGCGAGCCCCACCCGGCCTATCACGCGTATCGCCTTTACGCCGAGCTGAGACAGCACCCCCGCGTCCCCTGCGAAGGGAGCGACGCGGCCATGGCCTGCCTGGCGGGGAAGGGCCCCGACCGGCGCGAGGCGCTCCTGGGGAGCATCGCAAAGGAGCCGCAGGCGGTCCACCTGCTCCTCAAGGGCCTGGGGCTCGGGCCCGGGCGGCCGGAGGTGCGGCTGATCCCCGTCGACGACCTGGGGGGGACGATGAAGGAGGACGCCCTGCCGAGGCTGGCGGAGAAGGACTTCGAGGTCAAGCCGGAGGCCGGCGGCCTCAGCGTCATCCTTCCGAAGGTGGAGGAGCACCAGGTCTGCCACGTCCGCCTGCCCGCGCGGTGATCGGGAGGCCGCGATCCTCCCCCCGCCGGTCCGGAATCCGCCCCGCGGTGCCGGTTATGTGTTATAGTACACACGGACGCGAGCGGCCCATGGGATATGGTCCGATGTCCCCCGGGCCGCGGGCGCCGGAGAGTTTCTGCGATGGCTTCGGGCGGTTCCGAGTCCCCCGCAC
>CAYNDR010000192.1:0-12439 GCA_964395295.1 uncultured Planctomycetales bacterium | reverse complement strand
GCTGGGCATGGGGAACAGAACGGATTTTAATTCGGGCGAACCGGAATCCCGCATGGCCTCGCCGCCTTGGCCGGCTGCTGAAGGCGACGGGGGCCCGGGCCGGCACCCCCGAACGCCGGCACCGTCCGTCTTGGGGGGCCCCGCCCCGGCCAATCCCTTCCACGGAGAGGAGATCCACGAGATCCTGGGGAAGCCGTTCTGGACGTACCAGGAGGCTGCTCGGGTCCTCGGGATCACGGTCAAGACACTCAGGAACATGAAGTGGAGGCGCGAACTCAGCTACTCGAGGTTCGGGCGCCGCACCTACCTGTCCCGCGACCTCATCCTGAAGGAGCTGCGCAGGAACCTGGTCCTCTGCCCCCAGACGGCGGCGGGAGAAGGCCGAAGGAGGGCGGCATGATCCCCGGCCTAGATGTCCAGCCCCACCGCCTCCATGGCGCCCGCGCGGTGCTCCGGGGTCGTGTGCCGGTAGCGCTCGAAAGTTTCCTCCTCGACGTGCCCGACGATGTCCATGATCGTCTCTTTGGGGACACCGGCCATCGCCAGCCACGAAATGAACGTGTGCCGCAGCCAGTGGACGTGCGTGAAGTCGGGCCTCCCGATCGCCGTCATGTAGCGGACAAGCCGCTGCCGGGCCTTCTTCTCGAACTGGTTCGTGTCCGTGTAGGGGGCGAAGACGAACGTGTCCCCGGCGGACTTCCGGCGTCGCTCGAGAATCTCCCGGACCACCGGATCGATCGGGATCTCCCGCTTCCCGCGCTTGTGCTTGGACTTGGCCGCCCAGTAGGTCTTCTGGCCCGTGAGGGGATTGAGGAACTCGAAAGGGCGGACATGGATGCGGCCGTTCTCGAGATCCACGTTTGGCCAGGCCAAGTGCCTGACCTCCCCGATCCTCATGCCGGTATGGAGGATGAGGGAGAAGATGTCGTAGAACTCCGGATCCACCCTCTTCACGTACGCGAGGAAACGTTTGGCCTCGGGCTGGGTGAGGACCAAGATCTGGGTCTCCTCGCGGATCTCGAGGAGGCGGACGCCCTTCATGGGATTTCGGTCGATGAAGCCCTTCGCGAGGGCGTGGTTGAAGACGGCGCGAAGGATCACAAGCTCGACGTTTACGGTCGTGTCCTTGGCGGGTCGGGCGGGCCGGCCGGCCTTCTCGAGGCGCCTGATGACCTTCGGGGTGAGGGGCATGCCGTTTCGGGCGATCGTGGTCTCCTTCCGGTAGAATTTGTACTTTTCGAGGACCACGGGTTCGACTTGGTCGAGGCGGGTGATTTGGGGGAAGTGCTTGTCGAGGAAGATCCGGAAGTTTCGGAGGATCGAGCGGTAGCGCTTCCGGGAGGCCTCGCGGTGGTTCTGGCCGGACCACTGAAGGTAGTAGCCGAGGTAGTCCTCCAGGCCCTCGATCGAGGGGCGCCGCAGGAGACGGGGGTCCTCCTTGGGGAGAAGCCCCACCCGGCGCTGGGCCTCCTCGACGTTTATTTTCTGCGCGAGGTACTCGGCCGCCTTGCGGTCGGGGCCGACCTTGATCTTGCCCCGGCGGCCGTGGAGGACGTACCACTGGCCGGTATCGGGGCGCTTCCAGGCGCGGGCCATCGTTCACCTCCGGAATTTGCATCCCGTCCGCATCCCGGACGGTCTTCCGGAAAGCATAACAGGCCATTTGGAGCCTGTCAAGGCCCTTCAAATGCCCAACTTTCAAAGAATGGCGGAGAGGCAGGGATTCGAACCCTGGAGACAGGTAACCCCGTCTAACGGCTTAGCAAGCCGCCGCAATCGACCACTCTGCCACCTCTCCACGGCGACGCAAGTGCCTCGGGGCATTATACTTGCGCCGCCGCGGATGTCACCGCATTTCCGCCGGGTCGCCTCCGTGGTCCACTTTCCGGGCCAATTCCGGCCGTCCGGTGGACCCCAATGAAGGTGGAGACGACCGTCCGGGTGACCGTCCGGAGGACGGTCCTGACGACGGCGAAGGAGGCGTTCTACCCGATGTTCGACTGGGCGTTGGACGCCACGTCGGGGGTGCTGGGCTTCGTGACGGACGGCAGCTTCTCGATGGCGGCCTTGATGTCGGACAACGCCGGATGGAAGTAGCGGGCCGACACGCCCCTGGGCTTGTGGCCCATGAGGTAGTCGATCATCTCGGGATTCGTCGTGCCCGTCTGGAAGAGCCAGGTCCGGAAGGTGTGGCGGAAGTAGTAGAACTTGGCGTCGTGAACATCCGCGGCCTTCCGGGCCCGGTCCCAGGCCGCCCTCGGGAAGGGGACGGGATTGTCGTGCTCGTCGCGCATGAGCGGCTTGTTGGGAACCGACGACGCCAGGACATCCATGTCAGAGAAGAGGTCGTCGTGGATGTACAGGATCCGCGGGCGGCTCTTGCGCGTACTGCCGGATGCCGTGAGCGTGTGCGCCGCCAAATCAACGTGGGCGACTTGGCGTCTCCCGATCTCGTTCGGCCGCAGGCCCGTATAGAGGGCGGTCAGCATCCAAGGACGGAGGATGGGATCGGCCTTGGTGTAGAGCCTGTGGGCTTCCTGGTAGGTGAAGGAGCGTGCCGACGTTTCCGGCACGGCCGGGATGTGGATGTCCCGGGCGGGATTCTCGTTGAGGAAGCCCAACCGTGTGGCCACCTTGAAGATGGTCCGCGCGAGCTTGATCATGTGGCCGCGGGTGTTGTCGCTCGTCACGGTGGGGCGGTGGCAGTAGGCGTCACACCACCCCTGGATTTCCAACCTTCCGATCGTGTGCAGCTCCCTGTTCCTGAAAGGCACCTCGCGCTTCATGAAGTCCAGGCGATTCCGTTCGTTTTTCCAGGAGGGCAGCTTCTGCCGGTGCGGCGCGTAGAACCGGTCGCAGAAGTCCAGGAAGCCGATCGGCCCCTTGGGGCCGAGGTTCTTGATCGAGGAGAAGTCCTTCCCGGCCGCGAAGTGCTCCACGATCATGGGCAGGTCGATGTTCAGCTCCCGGAGCCGGAGGAAGGCCTCCAGGTCGCGCTCCATGGCGTCCCTGGTGGGCCAGCGGAGGTGGAAGCGTCTTCCCCCGATCTGGCGGCGGCACTCGACCCGGCCGTCCTCGAACTCGAACTTCAGGTAGGATTCCCCTTGGATGGATTTTGTCATGAAAGGACTCCCTTCTTGGAAGAGCGGATGACGACTACACCGTATTCTTGGCGGGATCGGATTCGGAACGCCTCGGGAGTTCGGAGCGGGGGATCCTCAAGAGCCGGCCGACCCGTGCGGCGTAGATGTTTCCCCGCTTGATCTCCTCCCGGATCAACTTGGAGCTCACGTGCAGTTCGAGGGCGAACTCCTCGACGGACAGGTACCCGAACTTGACCGTGGAATCCACGGTCGCTTTCTTGGGGTTTTCGGTGCCCCTCTCGGTCGCCACGTGTTTCTTCTCGCCGTCTGGCATGGTCCTCACTCCCCTGGAGCCTCTGCTTGACCCTCGGCGGCTCCGGCCGTGTCCTTCAATTTACCGATCTGCCTCGTCTTCCTTCCTTGTGCCATCGGGTATACCGCAAGGCTCCAGGGTACACCCAAAACGAGGAGTCGTTCTCTGTGAAATGGGAGACGAGCCTACTCGGGCGCGGAGGTCCGGGAGGGGGACGGCGTGCAGGGGACCGGCGCGGGCTTGACCCGACACTGGGCGATCCACGCCTCGATGTCGTCGAGCTCGAAGAAAACCATTCGGCCAACGCGGACGTACGGGATTCTCTTCTCCTCGACCCAGAAGTAGATCGTCTTCTTCGACACGCCCAGGTAGCTCGCGAGCTTCCCGACGGTAAGGAAGCGCGATTCTGGCAACTGGACGGCATCCCGCTCGCTCAAGCCCATGCCCTCCGGATCGCCTGGAGGAAAGGCTCCATCCGCGTGCGGTGGAACTGCTGACTGGGGTACGTCACGCGATGACACCATCGACACGCGGGCGGCCCGCCGGCCCTCGGGATGTAGAGGAGGAGGCAGCGGTTCCCGCAGGACGGGCAGGCGAAGAAGGGGCGGCGCCCGCTTCCGGATCCGCCGTCCGTGGTCCTCACCAAGATCCCTCCGAGCCTGAGGGTCGCCGGGGCCTCCCCCATCACGTCGCGGACCGCGTCGATGCAGACGGCCACGAAGCCGGCCACGGGATTCCGGGTCATCGGCCGTCCTCCCTGCCGATGGCGACCTTCTCCGCCACGATGTTCACCGCCAGGGGCATCCGGCAAGCCGCGATCGCCTGGATCGCCTGGATGGCCGCGCGTTCGCACCTGGAGCGCAGGTCCACCGCCGACCGGACGATCTCAATGCGCTGTTCGATCCATTGGCCGCCCTTCCTCCTGGATTCCTCTTCCCTCGCGTAGTCTTGCGCCGCGCGAAGGTTCCGGAGGGCGATCTCCACCAGGCTTCGCTCAAGGGAGGTCCGGAGGCCGTACTCCCGGCTGACGATGGCGACCGCCTCCGCCTCAGGAAGGGCCAGGATGCCCGTGGCGCTGACGCCTGCAAGGGGAAGGGGGATCGGGCCGTCCCGGAGGGCTCTGGGCGTTCCAGGGGCTTCCGGTGGCGCCGGAGAAGGAGTTCCCGACGGGACGATCGGGTTTGGCCGTTCAGGTTCCGTTCGAGTCAACTGAGTCGACTGAGTCCAAACAGTCGTCATGGTCGAATACTAACCGATCCGCGAGCAATCGTTCAGCGGCTTCGGTCAGGATTCCTCCTCCGGCTCGGCTCCGCCCTTCCCCAGGAACGTCCGGAGGATGGCCTCTGCCCGCCTGGTGCAGTCCTTCACGAGGAGCTCGATCCCGCCCGCCGTCCTGGGTTCGATCGGATCCGGGCAGCAGCCCAGGAGGTCGGCCAGGGCGTTCAGGCGATCCAACTCCACGATGAGATTGTCGAAGAGGTCGATCAAGGAGAGGTTCTTGATGTCGGTGTCCTTGCCCGTGGCCGTGAAAACGTGGCCCCGGAAATCCCGCCTGGGGGTGGTCTTGCGCTTCTTCTTCATGACGTTCACCTGTAGGGTAGATGATGGAAAGAGGATCTCTTCGGGAGGCGTACGCCCGACGGCTTCAGGGCTGGGAGACGATCTGCCCCAGCATGAAGCAGCGGCCGTGGAACACGGCGCCGGGAAGGAAGTCCCCCTCGGGCGCGAGGAGGTCGATCCGGCCGCCGTAGGTCTCGACCTCGGCCGCGACGAAGCCCAGCCCCGTGAGCGAGTTGACCCGCCTTTCGGCCTGCTGGACGATCCCCGTGACGAGGCAGTCGGTGTAGGACCACTCGATGTCGCCTGGGTCCTCTTCCATGAGCCACAACGGGAAGAGGGACTTCTCTGCCACCCAGCCGGCCGCGGAGTACTGATCCTCGGGGTGGGCCTCCCTCTGGTCCCAGAAGGCCCGGACCGAGGTGTACACCCTGTAGTCATCCGCCAAGGCGAGGATCATGGCCGTGGAAGGCACGTCCATCTTCACGCGGCCCTGCGCCGTCCCCATGTCCTGGGGCTGGACGGCGAACCGGTAGAACGGCTGGCCGTCCTCGTCCACGACGTCGAGGACGAGGTGGCGGCAGTAGGGGCAGTGGTCCACATCCCCGGTGAACCCGCGGGTGATGACGGGGAGCCGCGACCTGCCCTCGAAGGTCGGGCTCCCGCAGAGGTGGTCTCCCTTCTGGAAGAAAATCCACCCGACGCCGCTCGTGTCGCGCCAGACATGGCTCTTCCCGCCGTCCGGCTGGGGAATCTCGGTTGTCCTGAGGTTGATCTCATCCATCCACTGGCCGAGCTTCTCCATGTCGCCGGCGGGGAGACCGATGGCCCGGTATGGATCGGTGCTTGAGCTTTCCATGGTGCCTCCTTGGGGTTGAAGGGGAAACCGGTCGTGAAGGCATCGCGGGATGGACGTCGTGGGCCGTGCCCGGTTGTCAAACAGCGGATCCGCCGATCCCTGCCGGGTGGGGGCTACAGGGCGGAGTATCACCTCAGCGATACCCAGGAGATGTGTCATCAGATTAAACCGCGGGGCGGGCGGAAGGTTCGGTGGAAAGGCGGGGCCGCGACCGGCTGATCTTGGAGGGGCTTGCTGGGTGGATCGCCGCTATGGCCTGCGCCTGTCCGCGGCCTTCACGGCCCGGGCCGCCTCGGCGATGGCCTTCTCGGGGTTCAAGCGGCAGGCCTTCGCGATCCAGTAGGCCTCGACGAAGTCCACCCGCCGCTCCCCCTGCTCGATCCGGGCCACGAAGGATCGCTCCCGCCGGAGACGGGCGGCGAGCTGGCGCTGGGTGAGCCCGGCCGCCTTGCGCCAGACGAGGAGCCTCGCCTGGAAGGCCTCATACAGCGGACTGAAGATCGACTTTTCCACTCAGGGAGCATTTTCTTTTCCCGCCCCCCTTGCTCGCAAAATGCGAGCGGGGTATAATGCTTAAAGAACCCGATCCAGGGAGTTTGCTAGAAAGGGGACCGCGATGCATCGGATGGTCGCAGCGCTTTTGGCTGTTTGGGTAGTGCCTTCGGTCGTCGCGCAACAGGGCCCTGGGGCGGAGTCTCGAAAGCCCACGATTGCCGTTCTTGACTTCCGCCTGGCCAAGGGGACCTCGAAGGCCAGCGTTGGAGGCCGAGAGATCAAGGTGGAGCAACAGACGGGAATCCTTACGGACAAGCTCATCGCGGCCCTGGCCAAGGCTGCCAAGTTCACGCTGGTCGAGCGGGAGAAGCTGAACACCATCCTGGACGAGCTGATGCTGTCGGAAGTCGGTGTGGTCGATCCGAAGAGTGCGATCAAGGCGGGCAAGTTGCTCGGAGCCGACTATTTTGTGTTCGGAACGCTCACCCACTTGTCGGGCGCGGTCAGGGAGGAGCAGATCCCGTTCACCCAACGTACCCAGAAATGTGCAATCCTGGATGTGGGGGTCGATTTCCGGGTCGTGGACACCCGCACGGGCAAGGTCGTCGCGGCCGACTCCTACACGGACGCCGAACAACATCGAAGCCTGACCGATGTGGACTTCAGGGGCGGGATTTCGAATGAGAAGATGACGGCCTTCCTCGTGAAGACCGCCGAAGAGCTGGCGCATCGGATCGTGGACGCGATCTATCCCATCAAGGTCGTCTCGGCGGACGACCAGAGCATTTATATCAACCGAGGGTCCGGGACCGGGATCAAGGAAGGCGACATCTTCGTCGTCATGGTGTTGGGGAAGGATCTCCGAGACCCGGATACAGGGGAGGTGCTCGGGCAGGAATGGAACAAGGTGGCCACGATCAAGATCACGACGGTCGACAAGAAGCTTTCGAAGGCCACGGTGGAGCAGTGGCACGTCGAGAAGAAGGCCATTCCGGCGGGTTCCATTGTTCAAAGGGCGAAGGCAACGGAATGAAAGGGAGGGACCATGATCAGGCGCAACCTGGGGGCGGTGTTCGTCATGACAGCTCTGGCGGGCTGTGCAACGAAGTCCGAATCGTTCATGCGGGAGGGGACTGATTTCAAGCAGTATCGAAAGGTGGCCGTGATCGAATTCACGGGCGCGGAGAAGGCCGGGAAGGCCTACAACATCGAGGCGACCGACCTGATGGGCCTGGAGTTGCTGAAGAAGGGCTTCGACGTGGTCGAACGCGGTCAGGTCGAGAACATTCTAAAGGAGCAGGGCTTCCAGACGTCGGCCTTGGCGGACAATGCCCAGGTGGGTCGTCTCGGCGGCATCCTGGGTGTGAACGCCATCGTGACTGGGACGCTTCAGTTGAAGGAGGAGAAGGGGTCGTGGGACGTGGCCATGACCGTCAAAATGATCGACGTCAAGCAGGGCACCCTGCTCTGGATGGGAAACGTGGGAACGCAGAGCGGGAAGTCTATGAGCTTCGTCGGCGGCAGTCTGGCGCGCGCCGTGGCAAACGACCCTCATGAAGCGCTCCGGGCGGGCATCACCGCGGTGTCCAAGGACCTTCCCAAGCCCTGAACGCGGGGCCGACGGATCCAAACATGGTGCGAACGAGCTGAGGGGGCCTCGTAGAGCTGAAGTCGTGCCCCCCGGCGACATCCCGCACGCTTCGCGCTCCGTGCCGTAGCTGCGCCACGCAATAAGCGGGTTCTGCCAGGGAATCCTGGAAAGTTCAGGGATGGGCACGAAAGAGGGCGCCAGGCCGCTTGCGCGCGACAGATTCACGTTGGCGAAAGGTCTGCCAAAAGGGGATCGCGAATGGACGCTTTTGGCCTTCTGTTCCTGATCTTGGTTGGATCGGGAATTTCAATTGGGGCCGCCGTGTTCAAGGTCTACCTGGTACCTATCGCATTGGGTGTCATCGGGCTGATTGTATACCTCACGGTAAAGCAGGAAACCGCCGAGTCGAAGCGATCGCGAGACCGCCTTTCTATCATCGTGGCCTACATCGCTGCACTTTCGGCGCACTATGTGTGCATAGCACTCGGCACCGGGGCATGGATTGGCTACGGAGCCGCGTTAGTTGGCGTGGTCGTTGGTGCCATGATCCCCTTCGTACTCGTCAAACAATGACCTCCTCCCTGTCATATGGTCATGAAGCCATGGAGTTCGAGTCCCGCTTCAGCTTAAATGCCACTCTCTGCACGCCCCCTGGAACGGGCACGACTTGCACCAGAAGCCCCCTCGGTTCGGCAGGAACGCGCCACTGGTGACGAGCCGGTCGGCCGTCCGGGCGAGCGCGAAGAGCCGGTCGAAGTCGGCCGGCCCGCGGGTGGTCTGGTACGGCACCAGCTCGGGCTTTTTGTTCTTGATGAGCACCTCCCATGTGAAGGGACCCACTTCCTCCTCCGGGTGTAGCTGCGTGAGGGCGTAGACGTAGACGCTGGGCTGAAGGTCGTGCTTCAGCTTCTCCTCGGCGTACCGCTTCTTGCTGGTCTTGAGGTCCTTGACCGTGAGGCGGCCCTCGCGGCCCCTGGCCACGAGGAGGTCGATCTCGCCGACCAGGGGCTTGGCCAACGTCTCGCCGCGGCTGTTCCGGAGGGGAATATCGAACGACACGTCAACGTCGAGGACCTTCTCGTCATCCCGCTGGTTCTGGACCAAGAGATCGACGATCTGGCGTCCATCGGCCTGGAGGGATTCGAGGGAGTCACCATCCTCGAAAAGGACGCGGCCCGACTCCTTGACCTGCTTCGCGAGTGTCTCGGAGAAGATCTCCTGGATCTCCGCCGACTTCACGGACGCCCCGTCGCGCCTCAGCCGGAAGAGCCAGGAGGCTGCCATGTGGACCGACGATCCGTAGACCAGGTTCTGCGGCGCGAACTCGGGCTCCAGCCGGTCGATCCTCTGGAACTTGTACTGGAGGGCGCAGATGTTGGCGATCTGGTTGAGTTGGCTATAGCTCCAGCACTCCTTCTTCTCCTTCAGTATTCCTCCGGCAGGAGGACGCACGTCGACGACCGGTCGGCTTCCGTGATGACCCACAGCTTTTCTCCTTTCGCGGTTCGGTAGGCTGACAAGATCCGGAATCCCTTCTCCAGGGAGAGGCGGTTCTCTGCCGCGTCCTCGGCCGGGATCTCGCCCCAATCACCCTGCTGGTGCCGGGCCAGAAACACGTCGGCCGACTCGCCGGACGCCTCCAGCGCCTGAAGAGCGCCCGGCGTCGCGACGATCCGGCCGAGCGAGAAGAGGGGCCTGGCGCCCATGAGCCTGTTCGGCGCGATCACGGCTGGCCTCTCTTTCCCGTGAGATCCTCGATGGCCTTGCTGGCCTGGGCCTTCGTGAGTTTGTGGACATCCTCCTGGCCCACGAGCTTACCGAGGTAGATGGCCAGCTCGGCGAGGGTCATGTTGTGGTCCCGCTGGCCGAGGCTGATGATGAACTTCACCTGGCGGCTCGTTGCGGGCCCGTCGCCGTTCTGCGGGGCGGGCTCGGGCTGCCGCGCCGGGCTGGGCGCCGGGGGCGCGGTCGGGGCGGAGACGGGCTGCCTGGCGGTGTTGCCCTGGGCGATTTGCTCATCCACGGTGCGGCGTACTTCTGCCCATAACCATGAAAGTTTGGCTCGCAGCTCTGAAGGCGAATTCACCACAGAGTCGGACGCTTCCATTTCCAGCGAGGCCATAAAGCCGTCACTCGAAAAGTCGGATGCACCGGGCACTTTTTTCGAGAAGTTGACGTGGAGCTTGATCATCGGAATCTCCTGAAAGGATGTTGTGATAGGTGGAAAGGCTTACGACCGTCCCGAGACGGTGGGAAAGGGCGGCGGCTCGGCCGGTCCTGCCCCGGCTGTCTGGATGGTCGGTCTTCTCACCCAGCCGACTGCGCCACGAAGGGACCGACTCCCCATGGTGACGCGCCGCCTGCGTGTCATCGGTGCCACGCCGTCGCGCGACACTCTTCGCCACGCCGCGAGCCGCCGCTTGTGATCCTGGGGGGAAACCGAGCGGTCAAAGAACGGGATCGCCCTGCCCGGGAGTCGCATCGCAGGGGGCAGGGACGGGTGGGGCCGTTGCGGGACCCTGCTGGGGTTCCTCGATCTTCTCTTTCATGGGCATCAGGAGGTAGGTGTGCCTCGGCGGACCGTGCCAGACGGTCGCATCCCCGGGCTTCCAGTCCATGAGCGTGACCCGCTCGACCTCCTTCGGGCAGGCGTCGAGGTACTCGCGCACGAAGTCCAGGTTGAGCGCGATCTCGGCCTCGCCGCCGCCCTCGGCGGGGACCTTCGCCCTCGCCTCGCCTACGTCCACCGTGCGGGCGTAGAGGGAGCACGTCCCGCCGCCCAGACGGAACCGGACGGCGCGGATCTTCTCGGTCAGGGCCGGGCGCACCCGCTCCAGGGCCCCGGCAAGGGCCTTCCGGTCGATCGCCCAACCGGGCCCCTGGTCCGGGGGGATCACTACTTTGTAGTCGGGGAAGCTCCCTTCGAGGAGCCGCGTGGACATGGCGTCTCCCCCGACGCGGAAGGCGACCTCGGTCGCCTCGCGCTTCTCGGCCTCGTCCTCCTCATTCCGGGGAAGGAGGACCTCGACGCGGCCCTTCGCCCCGGCGCGTGACGCGAGGGCCACCAGGATCCGGGCCGCCTTCGGGGGCAGGACGAGCCTGGCCACCGACCGCACGGTCGCCCGGAAGAGCTGCCGCATGGCCAGCCTCTTCCCGTCGGTCGCCACGACGGACGTGCCGCGCTTCCGGAGATCGAGAAAAACACCCGTCATGACGTACTGGACCCGGTCCCGAGAGACGGCGAAGTCCACCGTCCGGACGGCCTCCGCGAGCTGCGCCGCCGGGAGGACCGCCACGGGCTCCCCCTCGGGGGTCGGCGTCGTGGGGAACTCCCCAGGGTCGATGCCGATGAGCCGGGCCGTGCCGTCGAGGACCACCGCCTGGGGGCCGTCCGGCGCCAGGGCGACCTCGGGGCCCTTCGCCCCCCGGACGTACTCCACGAGGCGCCCCAGGGGGAGCGCGGCCTCGACCGGCTCCCCGCCCGGCTTCCGGGGCAGGCGGAGCACCGCGCTCATCTCCAAGTCCGTCGCCGAGAGGGCCACCTGGCCGTCGGCCGCCGAGAGCCGGACGTGGCCGAGGGCCGGGATGCAGGTCCGCCGTGGGGCGACGGCCGCGAGGATCGCCAGCGCCTCCCGGAGCGCCCCCCGATCCAGTACCAACGTGTTGCTGCCCATGACGTTGTCTCCTTCGATTTACCAGGATCACTTTCACCGTTACTCCTCCTCGGTGCCCTCATGCTTGAGGTCGGCGATGGACGCAACGTCCTCCCGGGGGAAGTCGCCGCCCCTCATCACCTCGCCGTCGTCCGCGGGGTCGAGCTTCGGCTGGTAGAGCTGGTTGCCCTTCGTCGCGTAGAGGTAGGCCACCCGGACGATGCCGCCGACCTTGATCTCCTTCACGTACTTGGCCGGGACCGTGACGCGGCCCACCGGCTCCCCCTCCTTCGCCGCCACCTCGATCGACTGCCGGTCGCCGTTCCAGCCCCTCACGAGGAGGTCGGCTTCCGCGTAGAACTTCACCTTGACCGCCAGGGCCTTCTTAAGGTTCCCGATCCGGCCCGGCTCGTAGGCTCCGTCGATCCTCTTGAAGACGACGCCCTCCTTCCGGCCGGACTTCTGTTCCTCGACCAGCCTCCTCTTCGGCTTCTCGCCCAGCGCCAGGTCCACGATCCTCACCCGGTCGCTCCCGGCAGCCCTGACGACCTCCAGGGCCAACGCATGGCGGGCGCGCATCCAGGAGATCCTCCGATCCGCTGCGGCGTCTTCCAGGAGATCGAAGGCGTGGTACACCGTCCCGACGAGCTCGCCGTCGAGCACGCAGGGCGGGAGGCCCTTCATCGCCTTTTCGACCTCGACCGGGACCGGGCAAAACAAGCCGCGGCGATTCACGCCGGCCACGTTCCCGCCCGAGATCCTGAGCGCGATACGCTTCCCGTTGAGCTTCGGCTCCGCGCCCCAGTTGTCGTCCGCGATCAGGCGCCTGAGCAGTTCCTCGTCGCCCGACGCGTCCGTGAGGAGCATGAGGCGGATGCCGCTGTCCAC
>CAYNDR010000191.1:11716-12472 GCA_964395295.1 uncultured Planctomycetales bacterium | reverse complement strand
GACGCCCACGGCGACATGGACTTCAAGGTCGCCGGCACCGAGAAGGGGATCACGGCCCTCCAGATGGACCTCAAGGCGGCCGGCATCCCCATGGAGATCACCCGGCAGGCGCTCGCCGACGCGCGCGTGGCGCGCCTCCACGTCCTGGGAAAGATGCGCGACGCGATGGCCGAGCCGAGGAAGGACCTCTCCGAGCACGCCCCGCGCCTGGTGCGCATCATGATCAACCCCGAGAAGATCGGGGCGCTGATCGGGCCCGGAGGCAAGACCATCCGCGAGCTCGAGGCGCGCACCGGCTGTACGATCGAGATCAACGAGGACGATTCCGGCGAGGTCGTCATCGCCTCGAAGGACAAGGCGTCGCTGGACAAGGCCAAGGCCGTCATCGAGGGCATGACCCAGGAGCTGAAGATCGGCAACATCTACCCGTCGGAGGTGGTCTCGCTCAAGGAGTTCGGGGCGTTCTGCGAGATCGCCGGCACCGGGCAGGACGGCTTGGTCCACGTGACGGAGATCAGCGACGCCCGGGGCATCCGGGTGGAGGACTACCTCAAGGTGGGCATGGAGGTCGAGGTCAAGATGCTCTCCTCCGACCCCCAGGGGCGCAACCGCTTTTCCATCAAGGCGGCGAGGACCGAGAAGGGCCTCCCGCCCCTGCCCCCCCTGGCAGGCGGGACGCCCCCCCCCCCCCCGCCCCCCCCCCCCCCGCCCCCCACCCCCCCCCCCCCCTCCCCCCCCCCCCCCCCCCCAGCGGGG
>CAYNDR010000191.1:0-11706 GCA_964395295.1 uncultured Planctomycetales bacterium | reverse complement strand
AGGCGTGACGCCCCGCCCCCCCCCGCCCCCTCCCGCCGGCGGCGAACAGCGCTTCCGGGATTCCCGCCCGCCCCGCCGCGAAGGCGGAGGCGGCCGGCCGCCCCTGGGCGGGGGAGGACGCCCCCCGTACGGCGGCGGCCGCCCCCCCATGCCCCAGCCGGAGCCGCCGAGAGAGGAGACGTAATTCCCGCCGGCGCGTATACTTAGGTGGGAGCGGGAAGGGAGATCGCGGCGGTGCCGCATTAGGATCGAAGCCCTGATGAGAGCCGTCCTCGGCGTTGCCGCCCTGTTGCTCGCCGCCGCGCTGGCCCGCGCCCAGGAACCTCCCAAGCCGCCGCCCCCCGCCCCGCCGGCCCAGCCGAAACCCGCGGACCCCCAACAGCAGAAGCCGCCGCCCGCGCCGGCCCAGCCTGCCCCCCCCGCCCCGCAGAAGCCGGAGGCCCAGAAGAAAACCCCCGAAGAGCCCCATCAACATTGGCAGGAATTCTGCTGCTACGAGAAGGGCCGCGTGGAGCGGGACGGGCTCGTCACGGTCATCTACGAGCTCAGCCACACGCCGCAGGCCGCGGCGGCCGGCATCCCCTCCCACGAACTGCAGGGCATCGAGGAATACCAGAAGATGCTCACCCCCCACGTCACCCAGGGCAAGGGGCGCATCGAGGTGAGCAACCGGCTGAACTCGCTGGCCATCACGGACACCAAGGAGAACATCGGGCACGTCGAGAAGATCCTCCGGCTCATCCACAGCCCCTCCGCCCCGATCATGATCGAGGCCAAGGTCGTGGAACTGCGGTGGGACAAGGACCTCCAGATCGGGATCGAGGGGGACATCAACGCCCAGGCGGCGGTCTGGACGCAGAACGCGACCTCGGAGGGATTCCTGCGCGAGGTCCGGACCCGCTTCAACCCGCAGGCGGCCCTCACCAGCCCGTTCCAGGGCTCCACCTTCCGCTTCAACTCGACGAGCGCCCACCGCGGGACGATCGGGGGGCTCATCCAGATGTTCGTGGAGCAGGGCCAGGCGCAGATCCTCTCCCAGCCGCGCATCCTGGTCCGGGCCGACAAGACGGCCACCATCTTCGCCGGCGACGAGGTCCCCACCCCCACCGGATGGCAGGTCCAGCCCGCGGGCACCTTCACGAGCTTCGCCTACAAGCAGGCGGGGATCAAGCTCGAAGTCTCCCCCAGGATCGCCTCGCCGGGCCAGGTGGCCATGCGGTTCAAGCCCGAGGTGACCACCGTCTTCGGATACGTCCAGGTGGCCCCGGGCACGCAGGCCCCCCAGTTCACCGTCCGGAACGCCATGACGGACCTCCTCGTGCGGAGCGGCCAGGAGGTCGTGATCGGCGGGCTCTACCGCAAGGAGAAGACCACGATCCGCCGGGGCCTCCCCCTCCTGTCGGACATCCCGATCCTGGGATACCTCTTCGGCAAGTACGAGGACGCCGACATCATCCAGGAGGTCATCTTCTTCATCAAGCCCACGGTCATCCTGAGCGAGGCCGACCTGCCCGTGGAGCCCACGCGGCCGGACTTCAACCGCTAGCGTTCCAGGAGCAGACGGTGCCGCGGGTCGGTGACGGTCCCGCGGCGCGCCCGCCCCACCGCCTCCTCCGCCTCCGAGGCCCGCCCGAGCCCCCGCTCGCAGTCGGCCACCCACAGCCAGAAGTGCGGCTCGTCCGCCCCGGCCGCGATGCCCGCCCTCAGCTCCCGCCCGGCCTCCTCGAACCGCCCGCGCGCCAGGAGTTCCCGCCCCCGCCCCACCCTCTCGTAGGCCTCCCACCGGCGGAGCCGCGCCGCCGCGCCGCCGGCCTGGAGGACCCCGATCCCCGCCGCGCAGGCCGCGCCCGCCAGGAAGAACGCCAGCCCCGCGGCCCTCAGCCGGCGGCAGACGCGCTCCAGCGCCGCCCCCGCCGCGGGCTCCCGGTCCGCCTCCAGCAGGATCCTGATCCGCCTCAGCAGGGGGAAATGGCGCCATGACCCGGCCGCGAGCGGCACGCGGTTCAGGCGCGCCAGCCCCGCGAGCATCCCGGCCACCCGCCGCGCGCCGCCGAAGGGCCGGCCCCCCTCCCCCCCGCAGAGCCGCGCCGCGCCCAGAACCGCCTCCGACTCGAACCGCCGCGAGACGAACCCGAAGAGCGCGAACCAGAAGAGGAAGACCAGTCCCAGCATCGCCGCGAGGGCCAGGACGGGGCCCGCCCCGACCAGGGCCTCCTCCGCCAGAGCGCCGGCCAGCGCGAAGCCCGCGCTGAAGAGGACGTAGTGCAGGAGGTGGCGGCTCCGCGCGTGCGCGATCTCGTGCGCCAGCACGCATTCCAGCTGGTCCGGCGTCATGCCGGAAAGGATCGCCTCCGTGAAGAAGACGTACCGCCCGAAGGGCTGAATCCCCACGATGAACGCGTTGGACAGCGGGAGCCCCGCCGTCCCCAGGGACAGGAGCCCGCCGCACCGGAAGCCGGCCGCGGCGGCCAGCCGCTCCAGGCGGTCCCGCGCCGGCCCGGGGGCGAGGGGGCGCGCCGCGAACGCCAGCCGCAGGACGAACGGGAGCAGGGCCGCCAGCGACACCGTGGCCCCGAGCACCAGCCCCCACGCCGAGAGCGGGTAGACGAAGGCCAGCCTCCCCAGCGCCGGGACGCGCTGGAAGAGGAGGGCCAGCCCCAGGATGAAGACCAGCGGGACGAGCGACATCCCCAGGAATCCCTGGAAGGCGAAACGCAGGTATCCCGCGGGCGTCCCCCCGCCCTCCGGCCGGGGATAATCCGCCCGGGCCGCCACCACCGCCAGGATCCCGTACAGCCCCGCCAGCGGAGAGAGCGCCAGGAGGCCCCAGACGAGGACGTTGTCCTCGATCCCGAGCGATCCCAACCAGAGGGGCGCGTGGAAGACGTAGACGATCGCCGCGAAGAGGAGGAGCGCCAGGACCCGCAATCCGGCGCGCGCGAGCCACCCCGCGCTCCCGGGCCGCCGGAGGACCGCCCACGCCGAGGCGCCGTAGAGGACGAACGCCGCGAGCGAGGCCGCCACGGGGACGGGGATTCCGGCGAGGGACGGGTTCCTCGCGAAGGCGAGGGGCTCGATGCCGACGGGATAGGACAGGACGAGCGCGAGCCCCACGAAGTAGTAGAGAGGATTGCTCACGGGGAGGTGTCCCCGCGCCTCACCCGGTCTTCGGCGGCTCGGGCGGCGGCTCGAACACCGGGGGCGGCGCCGCGATCCCTCCCGCCGTCCCGCCCGGCGCCCCGGCGGCCGGAGGGGGGGGCGGGGCCGGGGGATCCGCCGCCTTCGAGGGCTCCCCCTCCGCGGCGCGGGCGGCGCCTTCCTTCTGGTGCCTGAGGTGGTGCATCCTCATGCGCAAGGACCCGGCGCTGTACTTCCGCGACATCACCCCCCCCATGACCACGATCGCGGCGACGAGGATCGCCAGCCCCCCCACGACGAAGACGAACGAGCCCCGCGGATCGGAGATCTCCGGCTTCCTGGCCAGCCTGAGGTCCTTGACGAACAGCGTCGCCGCCCTGGCATAGATCGTCTGTCCCTTCTCGTCCGTCCACTTCGAGGGATAGACGTACTGGCAGAGGAAGATGCCGTCGACCTCCACCCAGTCCGAGAAGAACTCCTCCCCGCCCTTGCGGTAGCTGGTGAACTGGATGGGCTTCCCGGTGGCCGCGTCCAGGGGCTTCTCGGGCATGTAGAAACAGACCGTGCGGTTCGTCAGGTACTCCTGCATGACCCCCAGGTAGACGAACTCCACGTTGAGGGGATTCGTGTGGGCGATCCTCTCGGTGTAGATCTGGATCAGCCGCCCGTAGACGCGCAGGACGTCCCCCCGGTGCTTGGCGGGGTCCCGATAGACGGCGTCCGCCGTGAGGCCGGGGGCGACCTTTCCGGCGATGCCCTCGCGGGTGACCGACTTGAGGAAGACGCTGACGAGGTTGATGAACTCGGGGGTCTCCTTGACGATCCTCTCCTCCCCATCCCGGAAGGGCACGGCCAGCTCGCGGAAGTTCAGCGTCCCCTCGGGCGGGGGCGCGGGGACCTGGATGGCCTTCTTCGGGCCCTCCGGGGATTCCTCCTGGGCCTGGGGGGCCGGGGGCTTCCCCCCTGTCGTGTCCCGGACCTTGAAATCCACCTGGTCCGGCCCCGGGCGGTCCTTCGCCTTCGAGAGGGTGTCCGTGACCTTCTTCATGGTGATCATGGTCGCCACGACCAGGAAGAGCACGAACCCCATGATGTAGAGCCGGCCCCATTCCCGTCCGGAGACGGGGGCCGGCGGGGGAGGCGTATCGGCTTCCTTGCGGAACGGGTTCGGGAGGTCGAAGGCCATGGCGTCAGTCTACTAAATGCATCTACCCAACACAAACGTTGGCCCGGCCCGGCGGTTCGGCGGAAAACGCGGCCCCCCCGGCGAAATGGACCGTCCCTTTTGCCGGGCCGCGGGCCGGCTTGACGGTCCCCGCGGGGGCTGGTATCATGAAGCCGGCGCCCCATCCTCGACCCTATAGAGGAAACCTCCTCATGTTCGAGAAATTCACCGAACGGGCCCGCAAGGTGATGAGCCTGGCGCGGCAGGAAGCCCAGCGGCTCAACAGCGAGTTCATCGGCACGGAGCACGTCCTCCTGGGGATCATCCAGGAGGGCGGCGGGGTGGCCGCCAAGGTCCTCAAGAACCTCAGCGTGGACCTCAAGCGCATCCGCCAGGAGATCGAGAAGCTGATCACCCCGTCCGCCTCCCCCACGGTGACGCTGGGCCAGCTCCCCTTCTCCCCGCGCGCCAAGCGGGTGATCGAGCTGTCGGGCGAGGCCGCCAGCCAGCTCGGCCACGACGTGATCGGGACCGAGCACCTCCTGCTGGGGCTCCTGAAGGAGAACGAGGGGATCGCCGCGCAGGTCCTCACGAACCTCGGCCTCAAGCTCGACGACGTCCGCGACATGGTGCTGGAGGTGCTCGGCGCGGACGTCCAGCAGGACGCGGACGACAAGCTCACCCAGAAGGCCTCGAAGTCCAAGACCCCGGCGCTGGACGCCTTCGGCCGCGACCTGATGGAGCTGGCGCGCGAGCGCAAGCTCGACCCCGTGATCGGCCGCCGCAAGGAGATCGAGCGCGTGATGCAGGTCCTCTCCCGCCGCACCAAGAACAACCCGGTGCTCCTGGGCGAGGCCGGCGTGGGCAAGACCGCCATCGTGGAGGGCCTCGCGCAGGACATCATCAACGGGAACGTCCCGGAGGTCCTCAAGGAGAAGCGCATGGTGGTCCTCGACCTGGCGCTCATGGTCGCCGGGACCAAGTACCGCGGGCAGTTCGAGGAGCGGATCAAGGCGGTCATGAACGAGGTGCGGCGGGCCAAGAACATCATCCTTTTCATCGACGAACTGCACACGCTGGTGGGCGCGGGCGGCGCGGAGGGCGCCATCGACGCCGCCAACGTGCTCAAGCCCTCCCTCTCGCGGGGCGAGATCCAGTGCATCGGCGCCACCACCCTGGACGAGTACCGCAAGCACATCGAGAAGGACGGGGCGCTCGAGCGCCGCTTCCAGACCATCATCGTGGACCCCCCCAACCGCGACGAGAGCCTGGAGATCCTCAAGGGCCTGCGCGACAAGTACGAGGCCCACCACCGCGTGCGGTTCACCGACGAGGCGCTCGAGGCCTGCGTGGACCTCTCGATGCGCTACATCAACGGCCGCTTCCTCCCCGACAAGGCGATCGACGTCATGGACGAGGCGGGCGCGCGGGTGCGCCTCCAGTCCATGATCTCCCCCCCGAACATCAAGGCGCTGGAGGAGGAGATCAAGAGGCTCGAGAAGGACAAGGACGAGGCGATCTCCCTCCAGGAGTTCGAGCGCGCCGCCCAGCTCCGCGACCGCGCCATGCAGCTCAAGAAGAACAAGGAGAAGATCCTCTCGGAGTGGAAGGAGCAGAACAAGGAGACGGACGGGGAGGTGGACGGCGAGGTGATCGCCCAGACGGTCTCGATGATGACCGGGATCCCCCTCACGCGGATCGAGAAGAAGGAGGCGGAGCGGCTCCTGCACCTGGAGGGCGAGCTCCACAAGATCGTGGTGAGCCAGGACGAGGCCACGAACGCGGTCTCGCGCGCCATCCGCCGCTCCCGCGCCGGCCTCAAGGACCCGCGCCGGCCCATCGGCAGCTTCATCTTCCTGGGCCCCACGGGCGTCGGCAAGACCCTCATGGCCAAGGCCCTGGCCCGGATCATGTTCGGGGACGAGGGCGCGCTCGTCACGATCGACATGAGCGAGTACATGGAGAAGCACAACGTCTCCCGCCTCATCGGCGCCCCCCCCGGGTACGTGGGCTACGAGGAGGGCGGGCTCCTCACCGAGCGCATCCGCCGCCGCCCCTACGCGGTCGTGCTCTTCGACGAGATCGAGAAGGCCCACACCGACGTCTTCAACATGCTGCTGCAGATCATGGAGGAGGGGCGGCTGACCGACAGCTTCGGCCGGAACATCGACTTCAAGAACACCATCCTCATCATGACCTCGAACATCGGCGCGGACGTCCTCAAAAACCAGACGACCCTCGGCTTCAAGAAGGTCACCGTGGACACCACCTACCAGGCCATGAAGGAACTCCTCACCAAGGAGGTGGAGAAGCACTTCCGGCCGGAGTTCCTCAACCGCCTGGACGACGTCATCGTCTTCCGGCCGCTCACGCGGGCGGACCTCGACGTGATCATCACGCTGGAGATGAAGTTCGTGGAGCAGAGGGTGGCCCGGAAGGGCGTCCGCATCTCGCTGAGCCCGGAAGCCACCGCATACCTGATCGACCAGGGCTTCAACCCGGACTTCGGCGCGCGGCCCCTCAAGCGCGCGATCGAGAAGCTGGTCGAGGACCCGCTCTCCGAGGGCCTGCTCCGCGGCGAGTTCAAGGACGCCAAGGAGATCAAGATCAGCCTCAAGGACAAGCACCTCTTCTTCGAGCCGGTCTCCGGATCGAAGGAGGTCGCCGCGGGCGCCGAGGGGAAAGCCCGAGGGATTGAGTGATTTGGCGATTTTGTCATTGAGCCATTGATGCTCCCCCCCGGCCCTCCGGGGGGGGGTACGCGAAATCCCAACCCCCAAGTCCCGACTCCCAATGAAATCCAAAATCCCAACACCCGACAGAATCCCCCTTCCGGGGCCCGGGGAGCGCTCCCCCGGGGGGAGCGGGAGGGCGGCGCCGTTGGGATTTGGGGTTTGGAGTTCGGGAGTTCCCGACCGCCGAGCCCTCTGGCGATCTCTTCCCGGGGATCATGAAGCCGGATTAACGGCTTGATTTCCACGCCCCGCGGCCGCCCACCAGGTCCGCCACCCGCTCGCGCCCCCTCTCGCGGAGCAGGCTCGCGCCCGCGGAGGAGCGGAACGGGTCCGCGTCCTGGACCACCACCAGGCGGCCCTCGGGGACCTCGTCCGCCCGGCCCCACATCTCCTCCAGGGGGATGGCGAGGTCCGCGCCCGCGCGCCGGCGCCCCTCGGGCCCCACGTCCACCACGAGCGGCCGGTCGCCCGATGCCTGCCGCTCGGCCAAGGCCGGGAGCGTCACGCGCGGCGCCTTCCGCACCAGGTCGGGGCGGGCCTCGCAGGCCATCATGCCGCCCCGATGACAGCCGCCCACCTGGTTGAGCCCGATCCGCGCGAACCGGTGCACCGCCTCCTCCTCGCCCCCCGGATCGGCCACGATCACCAGGGGCTCGTCCGGCCCCACGACCGCGCCGGCCCACGACTCGAACTCCGCCGCCAGGGGCACGTTCACGGCCCCCGCGAGGTGCGCCCCCGCGAAATCGGCGGGGTCGCGGAGGTCCACGATCCGGACCCCGTTCCCCCGCACCCGGAGGATCTCCGAAAGAGACGCCGCCCTCAACGGCCCCGCGTTGGGGCCCTCCGCCGCCCGGCGGTCATGAGGATGGCGGCCGTCTCCCCCCGGGACCGCCGGGGCTTCGGGGGCCATCCCTGCCGTGAGCCGGCGGACGAACTCCCTCCGGCTCGCGGGCTGGAACGCGAAGTTGTGCCGGCGCTGGGCGCCCAGGGTGTAGTCCTCGGAAGGGTCGATCCCGCAGAGCGCCGCCGAGCCGTGGGCGGTGCAGATCCGCGTGCCGTCCGGCAAGGGGAGGATCCTCTGCGTGAGGGAGTCGTACAGCATCCCGGCCATGTCGGCCGCGGAAAGTCCGTCCCGGAGCCGGGATTGCGGACGGCCCACGTCCCCGATAAGGACCGTGTCCCCCGTGAAAACCCCCCGCGGATTGCGGCCGTCCTGGGCGAGGTCGTAGAAGAGGATCGATATCCCCTCGAGCGCGTGGCCGGGGGTCTCGAGGACCTCGAGCCGGACCTTGCCGAACTCCAGGACGTCGCCGTTCTTGAGCGGCGTGAAGGGGAACGGGGCCTTCGCCCAGGCCCCCAGGTACAGGTGGGCGCAGGCCCGGTCGCGCAGGGCCAGGTGGCCGGGCATGAAGTCGGAGTGGTGCTGGGTCAGGAAGACGTGCCGGATCTCGACCCCCAGCCGCCAGCACTCCTCGAGGTAGGGATCCACATCGGGCTGGGGATCGATCACCGCGGCCACTCCGCTCTCCAGGTCGGCGACGAGATAGGAGGTGTGGCCCACGCAATCCAGGGTGAACTCCTTCAGGACCACGTTCGCGTCCTTTCCTGCAAGCATCTGGGGAACCGCCCAATCCATCATCCCGGCCCTCCTGATCTTCCCGCGCCGCCCCGTTTCGCGATCGCCGCGTCGATCGCCAGCCGCAGGTCCGCCCGGGTGACGGGCTTGGCCGCCGCCCCGTCCGCGGCCTTCACGACGGTCCGCACCACGGGCTCGTCTTCCACCAGCAGGACCCGGAGGGGACGGGGCCGCGCCTGGGGCGGAGGGGTTGGATCCCCTTCCGGGGGCGCGGGGTCCAGCGGGAAGCGGATCGTGAAGGTCGTCCCCTTCCCGGGTTCGCTGGAAATGTCAAGCGCGCCATGGTGCCGATGGATGACGCCGTGGACGCTGGAGGGGAAGTTCCCCGAGGCGTCGATGACCCCGACCACGTCATGGCTGTTCTTCATGAGCGCTTCAAGGAGCGCCCATTCGCCCGGAACGGCGGCTCCCGCTTCAACGCGTCCCTTTTCGATCGCCATTCCAACCATCGCCTCAGCCATTCCCTGGAGGTAGCGCAATACCCGGGCCATGCCGGCGCGAGGGGGCGCGAAAAGCGCAACACGTTATGCATGATGGCCTTAGGCGGGAGACGCTGGATGGGCGGGGAATCCCGTGGCCGGTTGACATTAATGGAGACGTTAACTCCGGCGTTAACGGGTTAACGCCGCCCGGCCGGATCGGCTATTTCCTGGGAGGAGGGGGCGTCCCCGTAGCCGGATCGATCCCGAGGCGAGAGAGCCTCTTCCAGAGGGTGACCCTGCTGATCCCGAGTTTCTTCGCGGCCTCCGCGCGGTTCCCGCCGGACGCATCGAGGGCTTCGAGGATCCTCCGGCGGTCCCCCTCCCGCCCTGGCGACGGCACGGCGTCCGCGGGGGGCGGCTCCCGCACCTCGGGGGGCAGGTCTTCCAGGTTGATCTCCCGGCCGGAGACGGTGACGATGGCGTGTTCCAGGGCGTTCCTGAGCTCGCGCACGTTGCCCGGCCACGGGTGCTCCATGAGGCGCCGGAGGGCCCCGGCCGAGATCCCCTCCACCTTCTTGCCCGCGGCCTTCGAGAGTTCCTCAACGAACCGGGACGCCAGGAGCGGGATGTCGTCCCTCCGCTCCCGGAGCGGGGGCATCCCGATCGAGAACACGTGGACCCGGTAATAGAAATCCTCGCGCATCTTCTTCTGGGCCACGAGCGCCCTCAGGTCCTTGTTGCTCGCCGCGATGAGGCGCGCGTCCACCCGGACGGGCCGGGCATCGCCCACGCGCCGGATCTCGCGCTCCTGGAGCGCGCGGAGCACCTTGGCCTGGAGCGAGGGGGGCATGTCGCCCACCTCGTCGAGAAAGAGCGTGCCCCCCTGGGCCGACTCGAAGAGCCCCGCCTTGTCCCGCACCGCCCCCGTGAAGGCCCCCTTCACGTGGCCGAAGAGCTCGCTCTCCAGCAGGGTTTCCGGGATCGCCGCGCAGTTCACCGCCACGAAGGGCCGCCCCTTGCGGTCCCCGAGCGCGTGGATCGCCGCGGCGGCCAGCTCCTTCCCCGTGCCCGACTCGCCCGCCAGGAGGACGGTGACGTCGCTCTGCGCCGCGAGGCGGATCTTCCGGTAGACCTCCTGCATGAGGGCGGACTTCCCCGCGAGCCGATCGAGGCCGGCCCGATCGCGGACCTGCTCCTCGAGCTGGACCACGCGGTCCTCGGTGCGGCGCAGGGCCTCGGCGAGGCGCCGCTCGCTCTCGCGCAGGGCCTCTTCCGCCTTCTTCCTCGCCGTGACATCGAGGATCATCACGGTGACGCCGACGACGAGGCCCTGGCCATCCCGGAGGGGGCCGATCCGCGTCGAGATCCAGGCGGAGCGGCTGCCGGCCTGCGCCGGGACCAGGAAATCGGGCACCTGGCTGGATTCACCCTCCAGGGCGCGTGCGAGGAGCGCATCGAATCCCTGCTCCCTGATGAAAGGGAACACGTGCATGGGGGTCTTCCCCAGCACGTTCCCCGCCTTGAGGCCGGACATCTCCTCCATGACGGGATTCCAGGCCATGTAGCGAAGGGATCGATCGAGGACGACGATCCCCACGCTGGCGCTGGCGATCATCTGCCGCGCCAGCGCCCCCGCGTCGCGCGACTCGGATTCCGCCTGCCGCCGCGCCCGCCGCTCCTGGACCTCCGCCACCGCCCGCCGCACGGCCTCGCCCAGCCGCGCCAGGCGGTCCTTGAAGATGCAGTCCGTGGCCCCCCGTTGGAGGCACTCCACCGCCGCCTCCTCCCCGAGGCTCCCGGTCACGTAGATGAAGGGGACCTCGGGGTCCTTCGCGCGGGCGAGATCGAACGCCCTGGGCCCCGGCGCGCCCTGGATGTCGTAATCGGAGAGGATCGCGTCCCAGGGACCCGCCTCGATCGCGCGCTCGTATTCCTCCATGGACGCGACGCCGACGAGGTCGAAGGCGAGGCCGCTCCCCTGGAGCACCGCCCGGACGAGATTCCGGATGACCGGATCGTCCTCGAGATGAAGGATCTTCAGCCGATCGATCATGGCTTCCCGCCGCGGATCGCCAAGCCCGCCCGCCTCATCCGCTTCCAGAGCGTCACGCGGCTGACGCCCAGGAGCCTCGCCGCCTCGACGCGGCTGCCGCCGGCCTTTTCCATGGCATCGAGGAGGCGCCGCCGCTCCTCCTCGTCCTCCGGCGAGAGGGCCTTCGCGGGACGGGCGGGGCCGCGGCCCTCCTGACGGCGGACCTCCGGCGGGAGGTCGGCCGGCGTGGCCTGCGTCCCCCGCATCGTCACGAGCGCGTGTTCCAGGGCGTTCCTCAGCTCGCGCGCGTTGCCGGGCCAGGGGTATTCGAGGACGTGCCGGAGCGCCTTCGGCGAAAGGCCCTCGACCTTCTGCCGCCGGGGGGGGGACAGCTCCGCCAGGAAGTGCCCCACGAGCAGGGGGATGTCCTCGCGGCGCTCCCGCAGGGGCGGCAGGACGATCTCGAACACGCGGATCCGGTAGTAGAAGTCCTCGCGCATCGCCCCGGAGGCCAGGAGCGCCTTGAGGTCCCGGTTCGTCGCCGCCACCAGGCGGACGTCCACCTGGACGGGGCGCTC
>CAYNDR010000190.1:6227-12527 GCA_964395295.1 uncultured Planctomycetales bacterium | reverse complement strand
TGCGTCGCCGGTTCGCGGCGATATGCCCGCTCGCGGCCGGCGGGCTAGTCGCCCCGCCCGGGCGGGCGCAGGACCCCCCGCCGGGCGCCCGCCCCGTCGAGGAGCAGAGGCGCGTCGCGGTCGAACTGCAGAAGCTCGAGACGAAGATGGAGGAGCTGAAGAAGGTCCTCCGCGAGAAGGGCCAGGAGCAGTACGCCGAGAGGCTCGAACAGGGCCTCGTCAAGCTCAAGCGGGAGGCCGTCTCGGCCAAGGTCGAGGCCATCGTCCACTACCTCTCCGACGTCCGGCCCCAGCTCGAGAACGCCCTCCGGTCGGGCGCGGACGTGGCGGAGGCCCTCGAAGCGCTCCTGGCGCTCCTGGAGGACCGCACCGACCTCCAGAAACTGCAGAAGGAGATGAAGGAGCTCCAGGGCGCCCTCGAGCGCCTCAAGGAAATCGAGAAGCGGGAGCGGGAGCTGAAGGACCGGACCCGCGAGCTCGACGACCAGCGCGCCCGCGGCTTCGAGCAGGCCCTCAAGGACCTGGAGAAGCTCATCGAGGACCAGAAGGGACTGCGGCGGGAGACCGAGTCCGGGCCCCCGCGCGACCTCCTCAAGCGGATTGACGAGGCGGTGAAGGACGTCGAGAAGCTCCAGGCGGAGCAGAAGGAGGCGGAACGGGCGCTGGAGGCCGCCAAGCCCGCGGACCTCCGGGACGTGGACGAATTCGTCCGGCGGCTCGGCGACCTCATCGGCCGGCAGGAGCGGACCCGGAAGGACCTGGCCTCCTCGGAGGGCCGGCGCCAGGCGCTCGACAAGGCCCTGGCGGACCTCGAGAAGGTCATCGCGGACCAGAAGAAGGCGGCGGCCAACACCCAGGCGGCCTCCGGGAATCCGGACAAGGCGGACCCGAAGTCGCTCAGGAAGGAGCAGGACGATCTCAACGAGCGGACCTGGAGCGCGGGCCACGAACTGCTGAAGTCCCAGACCTTGCCCGAGGAGGCGCTCCGCAAGGCGCTCCTCCCCCTCAACGAGGCGGACGAGGCGCAGAAGGCCGCCTCGGAGGGGATCCAGCAGGGGGCTTACGACCTCGCCAAGGGCGACCAGGACCGCGCCGTCAAGGAGCTGGAGAAGGCGCGCGACGAACTGCGCAAGCTCAGGGATGAGGACGAGCGGGGCCGGGCGGGAGAGGCCGCGCGGCTTGATGGCGACCAGGAGCAGATCCGGAAGGATTCCCGGGCCCTGGCGGAGGCGATGGGGGAGGCGGCCCGGGCGAAGGACAGCCCCACGACCTCCAAGGCGCGGGAGAACGCCGGCCGGAAGACCGAGCAGGCCTCGCGGGACGCCGGGGAGGCCCGGCAGAACATGCAGAAGGGGCAGAACGAGCAGGCCCGGGGGGGCCAGGGTCAGGCCCTGGAACGGCTGGGGGAGGCGCGGCAGGAGCTGGAGCGCCTGCAGAACGCCATGGCGCAGAAGGACCAGCCCCGCATCGCCGAGGGTGCCCGCAAGCAGGAGGATCTGTCCGGGAAGGCGGAGGACCTGGCCGACCGGCTCAACCGGATCGCGCGGGATCCCCTGGCCGCCGAGCAGGAGCCCGAGGCCCAGAGGGACTTGCTCGAGGCCCCGGCCCAGATGAGGAACGCCCAGAACGCCATGCAGCAGGCCGCGGGCGAGATGAAGCAGGCCCGGGCCGGCCAGGCCCAGCGGTCGCAGGGCCAGGCCCAGCAGGACATGCAGAGGGCCAAGGAGGCCCTCCAGCGCGCCCGCGGGCAGATGGCCGGGAAGAAGGAGCCGGACCTGGGTCCTCTGGCGGAGGGGCAGAAGAAACTCGAGGAGGAGCTCCGCGAGAAGGTCACCCGGTGGCTGGAGGAGAAGGCGAAGGATGAGAAGGACGAGAAGAAGGCCCAGTCCCTCCAGGAGGCGGGCGGGCAGACACGCCAGGCCCAGGGCTCCATGCAGGAGGCCCAACAGCAGATGCAGAAGGGCCAGCCCTCCGGGGCCGCCCAGAAGCAGGGCGAGGCCCAGAGGAAGATGGAGGAGGCGAAGAAGAAGATCGAGGAGATGGCCCGCCGGCCCCTGGACGAGGCGGAGCGCAAGAAGGCCGAGGACCTGGCCAAGAAGCAGGGGGACGTCCGGGAGATGACTCGCGAGCTGGAGAAACAGCTGGAGGAGATGAAGCGCGAGAGCGCCCGCCGGAGTGCCCAGAGCGCCCAGGGGAACATGCAGAAGGCCCAGAAGAGCCTCCAGCAGGGCGATCCCAGCGAGGCCGAGCAGGACGAGGAGAAGGCCATCGAGGACCTCAAGCAGGCCCGCGAGGACCTCGAGGACGCGCTGGAGGAGATGCGGCGCCAGGCCGAGGAGGAGCTCCTCATCCAGCTGGAGAACGAGCTCAAGAAGCACATCGAGCTCCAGGAGACGGTCAACAAGGGCACGAAGGACCTGGACAAGGCCCGCGCGTCGAAGGGCGCGCTGGGCCGCGAGGAGGTGATCCGCGCCAAGCAGTTGGGGAAGAGCCAGGAGGAGCTTTCCAAGGCGCTCGCGGAGATCAACCGCAAGCTCGGCGAGGAGAACGTCGAGGTCTACAAGTACGTGGTCGACGGCGTGATCGAGGACATGAAGGAGTCCGCGGCGGCCCTGAAGGAGTCCGAGACGGGGGCGCGGACCCAGGAGGTCCAGGGGGAGGCGGTGCGGAAGATGAAGGAACTGCTGGACGCGTTCAACATGAAGCGCCGGCAGTCCCGCCAGGCGGGCGGCGGGGGGGGCGGGGGCGGCGGCGGGGGGGGCCGGAAGCCCCTCGTCCCGGACATCGTCCAGCTCAACATGATGAGGAAGCTCCAGGAGGAGCTCCTGCGGAAGACCCAGGGGATCGAGCGCGGCTACCGCGCGGACCGGGAGGACCTCTCGGAGGCGGAGAAGATGATCCTCAAGAGGCTTTCCGACGAGCAGGGCAAGCTCGGGGACCTCATGAAGCGGTTCATCGAGAAGTTCGAGAAGATGCGCGATCGGCAGGAGGGCCCCCCGCCGCGGCGGGGGCCGAGCGAGGAATGAGAACGCCCGAATGACCCTCACCACAAAGGCACAAAGGCCACAAAGGACCCACAAGGAAATCCTGGATGGGGACTCCCCCCCTCCGCCCCCCCCGGGGGAAAGGGGGGATGAACAATGGCTCAATGACTCAATGGCTCAATGATTCAATAAGACAGGGGCCTGTCGGAGGTGGTGGACATGAAGAAGCTATGCCTGATGGCGGCGGTTTTCGCGCTCGGGATCGCGGGGGCCGTCCTCGCGCAGGATCCGCCCAAGTCCCCGGAGCCGCGGGAAGGCCCCGAGGGGGCCGAGGAAGAGGATCTCACGCCGGAGAAGGCGATGCAGCTCCTCAAGGAGGCCCGCGACCTGATGGGCGTGTCGGAGGAGCTCCTCCTGGACTCGTCGCGGGGCAAGTCCCTGGAGACGGAGAAGGCGATCGTGGAGCGCCTGAAGAAGCTCCTCGAGGAGGAGGAGAAGGGCGATCCCAAGGCCGCCCAGAAGAAGGTCCTGGAGAAGATCCAGAAGCTCCTCCAGAAGACGGGGAAGAGCCAGGACGAGACGGTCAAGAAGATCAACGAGATCATCCGAAAAGCCAAGGGCTGAGGGAGCGGCTCTTGCCGCTCGTGCCAGCGGCAGCAGCAGCAAAAGCAGCAGCAGCAACAGCAGTCCAACCGCCCGCAGCAGCCCGGCTCCCCCGCCCAGCGCCCCTACGACCCCAACCGCGCCGGCGACCCGATCAACAAGTTCCGCTCCCGCGGCGACCGGACCAGCCGCTGGGGCGACCTCCCTCCGCGCCTCCGCGAGGCGATGTTCTCCAGCCGGCGGGACCTCGACGAGTACCCCGCCGAGTTCCAGGAGGTGATCAAGGAGTACATGAAGCGGCTGGCGGAGGAGGAGAAGTAGTCCGGGATTGAGACATTGAGCGATTTCGTCATTGGGTCATTGGGGCTCCCCCCAGGCCCCCCGGGGGGGGATGATCCCTCGATTCCTCGTGGGCGATGCCTGGCGGCCTCCCTTGCGGCATTTCCTCCGCCGATGCGAGCCGCTTCGCGTCTTTGTGGTGAATGATGCCGGGAGTCCCTATTTGGAATCCCGCGGAAGGGCCTCCGCGCCTTCGCGGTTCCGGAGGCGCAGGAACGGCCGGCCGGACAGGAAGAGGTCGAGGTCCTTGATCAGCGCGCGGGCGCTCGGGTAGCGGTCGGCGGGCTTGAGCGCGATCGCGCGGTCCACGATCGCCGCGAGCGACCGCGCCAGCCCCGGGCGCTTCTTGAGGGGGGAGGGGCGGCGGCCGTCCAGGTGCTTGCGGATCACGGAGACGGGGGAGCTTCCCTCGAACGGCCTCTCCCCCGTGAGCATCACGAAGAGGCAGGCGCCGAGCGAGTAGATGTCGCTCCGGGCGTCGGCGGGCAGGCCTTGGGCCTGTTCGGGGGAGACGTAGAAGGGCGTTCCGAGCACGGTCCCGTCCTCGTTCATCGCCGAGCGGTTCACCTCCGTGGCCAGGCCGAAGTCGGTGATCTTCACGCGGCCGTCGCGCCCCAGGAGGATGTTGCCGGGGGTCACGTCGAGGTGGATCACGCCGGCCGCGTGGGCGTGATCCAGGGCGCGCGCCACCTCGCGGGCGACGCGCGCGGCCTCGCGGACGGGGAGGGGGCCCTTGGCGCGCCGGAGCCGGTCCTCCAGGTCCTGCCCCTCCACGAACTCCATGACGATGTAGGGGCGGCCGCCCTCCTCGTCCACGTCGTGGATGCGGACGATGTTGGGGTGGTCGAGCTTGGCGGCGGAGACCGCCTCGCGCTCGAACCGCTCCACTTCCTCGGGGATCGCGCTCAGGTCGCGGGAGAGGACCTTGATGGCCACCTTGCGCTTGAGGAACAGGTGCTCCGCAAGGTAGACGTTCCCCATCCCTCCCCGGCCGATGAGGCCGCGGAGGCGGCACTTGCCGAAAGTCTGTCCCAGGAGCGGGGCCGAAGTAGGTTCCACGGGCAGGCCTTTTCCTCTCTTCTTCGAGGGGCGCCATTATGCATTTATGGGTAATTTTGTCAAGGGGGGGTTTTAATCAATTCGACCCGTGGGACGACAAAATGGACGGTCCATTTTGTCGTGGGGGCTATTTCGGGGCGGAGGCGGGGGAGGCCCCGCGGCGGCCGCGGGCGGCCTCCACCCTGGCGGCGTTGGCGGTCCCGAGCTTGGCGCGCAGGGGGTAGAGCCGCTCCGCCGCGGCCCGGGCGTCCCGCTCCTGGGCGAGCGCCAGCTCCACGATCTCGTCCAGGTGGGGCCGGCACTCGGGGCGGAGGTCCGCGCCCTCGATCGCGAGGTCCAGCGCGGCGAGCACCTCGCCCTCCGTCAGGAGGAAGAACACGAGGTCCATCGGGGTCACTTCCCGGCTCTTCCGGGCCGCCGCCACGATCGAGTCGGGGTGCGCGGAGGCCAGCGGCAGGGGAGTCCCCGGCGCCCAGGAGAGCGTGCCGCCGCCCCGGGCCTTCAGGGCGGTGGAGGGCTCCCTCGACAGCGCCGCGCGGAACTGGTTGGCCACCTCGAAGGCGGCGGCGAGCCGGGCCCCCAGCCTCAAGGCGGCGTCGCGGGCCTCGGGGGTGGCGAGGGTCTTCAGGAACTCGGACAGCCGGTGAAGCACCGGGGCGTAGTCGCGCTCCGCGACGAGCCTGCGGTCGGCCGCCGTGAGGAAGCCGCGGACGCGGGCCATCTCCTCCGCCTCGCGGGCCTTGGGGGAGGGATCGAGCGTCCGGAGGACCTTGAGGTGGAGGTTGCGGACCTCGACGGCCTGGCCTTTCCGGATGCGGAACCCGCAGCGGCCGGTCTTCGCGAGGGCGGCGGGGACGAGGGGCGCGGCGCGGCTGGCGCCCTCGCAGAGCACCTCGCAGTGGCTGCCCTCGATCTTCATCAGGACGGCGGCCCACCGGCCCCGCGGGACGTGGTCGAGCGGCACGCGGAAGGGGGCGCTGTGCCCCTTCTCGACGGGATCGCTGAAGTAGAGCATGCGGCCCACGATCTCGGGCGGATCGGCGGGGAGGTTCACCTCGGCGTAGAGGTGGAAGTCCGCCAGGTCGTTGCGGGAGGTGAGCACGATGTGGGGCTCCTCCGGCATCGCGGGGTCGGTGGGATAGGGGATGAACCAGGAGGACGGGGACTTCCTCAGGAAGCTCTCGAGGTGGGCGCAGGTGACCAGGTCGGCCAGGGGATAGGGGGCGAAGCCGTCCAGGGGAAAGGCGGGCTTCCGGGCGGGGGCCTCGGCCGCGCCCCGGCCGGGTTCCTTCGGGGGGGCCGGCGTTGCGGCGGC
>CAYNDR010000190.1:5418-6217 GCA_964395295.1 uncultured Planctomycetales bacterium | reverse complement strand
GGAGGACCAGGAACACGAGGAATGCCAAGAGCGCGGCGGCGCCGGCGCCGGCCAGGGCGAGGAGCCATCGGGAGGGCCTTCCGGGATCGGCGGCGGCGGGGCCCGGCGCGGGGGCGGGCCGCCGGCGGGCCAGGGGCCCCTTGAGGAAACGCTCCAGGTCCGCCGCCATCCCGTCGGCCTGCGGGTAGCGGTCCTGGGGGGACTTCTCCATCGCCTTCAGGATGATGCCGACCAGGGGCTCCGGGAGGGACGGATCGATCTCCCGCGGGTTCCTGGGCTTCTCGTGGATCTGCTGGAAGAGGATCGCCATGGGGGCCTCGCCGGAGAAGGGCCGGGTCCCCGTGGCCATGGTGTAGAGGCAGACGCCCAGCGAGTAGAGGTCGCTCCGCTCGTCCGCGCGCTTCCCCTGCGCCTGCTCCGGGGAGAGGAAGTGCGGGGTCCCCATGATCGTCCCGGCCGCGGTGGTGGGCTGGCGGGAGTCGGTGTCGAACGCCAGGCCGAAGTCCACGATCTTGACCTCGCCGCGCGGGCCCAGGAGGATGTTCGCGGGCTTGATGTCGCGGTGGACGATGCCGGCCTCGTGGGCGGCCTTGAGGCCTCGGACCACCTCCAGCGCCACCCGGGCCGACTCGCGGGGGTCGAGCTTCTTCTTCTGGTCCAGGAGGTCCTGGAGGTTCACACCCTCGACGTACTGCATCACGATGAAGTGCACGCCTTCCACTTCGTCCACGTCGTGCACGTGCACGAGGTTGGGGTGGTCCAGCCGCGCGGACGCCACCGCCTCCCGCCGGAACCGGTT
>CAYNDR010000190.1:0-5408 GCA_964395295.1 uncultured Planctomycetales bacterium | reverse complement strand
GCTCGGCGAGGTAGACGTCGCCCATGCCGCCGCGGCCCAGGCGCTTGAGGAGGCGGCACTTGCCCAGGGTGCGGCCGACCATCCGGTCGTGGGCCTGGGGGAGGGCGGGGCGCGCGGCGGGCATCTCCGCGGGCGGCGTGGCCGGGGGCGCCGCGTCGCGGTCCGGACGGGCGGCATCGAACGGCATCGGACGGTCCCCTCCCTCGCGATGTCGGTTTTTATCCTAGCGGAGGGGCTTCTCCGAGTACAGGGAAAAGTTGGCGGGGGTATAATAAGGGCATGGCTTCCGGCGAAGTCGGCCTCCACTGCCCCGCCTGCA
Source organism: uncultured Planctomycetales bacterium (assembly GCA_964395295.1). GTDB lineage: Bacteria > Planctomycetota > MHYJ01 > MHYJ01 > JACPRB01 > CAYNDR01. The sequence goes on along the minus strand of CAYNDR010000190.1, from coordinate 5,089 downwards.
GGAAGGGCTTCCGGGCCGCCGGCCACGCGCCCGGGAAGACGTACGCCTGCCCCCGCTGCAAGGGCCCGCTCGAGGTCAGGGAGGCCGAGCCGGACCTCGCCTTCAAGGACGAGCACCCCGTTCCGCGGGAGATCCCGGTCCGCCTGGGCCGGTACCTCATCGACGGCGAGGTCGCCCGGGGGGGCATGGGCGTCGTCTACAAGGGCCGGCAGGAGGGCCTCGACCGCGTGGTGGCGATCAAGCTGCTGCTCGGCGGGGCCGCGGCCGACGCGGAGATGGTCCAGCGCTTCCACCGCGAGGGGCGCGCCGCCGCGAAACTGCGCCACCCTAACATCGTGGCGATCCACGAGGTGGGCGAGTACGAGGGCCGGCCGTTCTTCACGATGGACTTCATCGAGGGGAAGTCCCTCGACGCCGTCCTCCAGGAGGGCCCCCTGGCCTTCGACCGCGGGGCGCGCCTCCTGCGCGATGTCGCGCGCGCGGTCCATTTCGCCCACCAGCAGGGGATCATCCACCGGGACCTCAAGCCGGGGAACGTCCTGGTGGACCCGGCGGACGTCCCGCACGTGACCGACTTCGGGCTGGCCAAGGACGTGGGCTCGAAGTCGATGCTCTCGGTCACGGGGGAGATCATGGGGACGCCCGCCTTCATGAGTCCCGAGCAGGCGGAGGGGCGCGTCCACGAGCTGGACCGCCGGAGCGACGTCTACTCCCTGGGGGCGATCCTCTACCGGATGCTCACCGGCCGGCCGCCCTTCGAGGGCCCCACGCTGGCGGCCACGATCTTCAAGGTGGTGCACGAGTACACCCGGGAGCCGGTCCGGCTGAACCCGCGGGTGCCGCCCGAGCTCTCGGCGATCTGCATGAAGGCGCTGGAGAAGGAGCCGAAGGACCGGTACGCCACGGCCGGGGAGTTCGCGGACGACCTGGACCGTTTCCTGTCGGGGGAGCCGGTGAAGGCGAAGCCCCTGCCGGCCTGGGGGCGGCTCCGGAGGCAGATGAAGCGGAACCGCCGGGTCCTCCTGGCGGCGGGATCGGTGGGGGCGGCGGCGGTCGCGGCGCTGGCGCTGGTCCTGGCCTTCGCGGTCCGGAGCGAGATCGACCTCATCGAGGAGAACCTGGCCCGGCCGGAGATGCGCCACGTGGCGTTGAAGTCCCTGCTGGAGGGGATGGACCGGTTCCGCGACCGTTCGCGGGCGCTGGCCCTGGCGAAGGGGGCGGTGACGAGGGGGACCGACGACGCCTCGCGGGAGCTGGCCTACGCGAAGCCGCTGGCGGAGCTGGCGGAGGCGTACGCCGCGCACCTGCCCATCGAGAAGCCGGAGAAGCTGAGGATCCGCCTGATCCAGGCGCTCGCCCAGCTCAAGCACCGGCCCGCGGTGCCCGACGTGCTGGAGATCGTCCGGTCCACGAAGGGCGAGGTGCGGATCGCCGCGATCCGGTTCTTCCGGTCGGTGCCCGACCTGGGGGCGTTCTACGACCTGGGGCGGCTGATCGCGGACCCCGAGTGCGGCGCGGAGGCGCGCACGTCCATCCAGCGGCTCTACATCGACAAGGTGCTGGCCTTCTTCAGCCCCGCGGCGGCCCGGACGGGGGCGGCGCTGGCGGAGCTGGGGGTGGCGGTGGAGGCCCACAACCGGCAGGTGAACGAGGTGCTGGGGAGCGGGGCGCCCAAGGGGCCGAAGGACGCCGTGGAGGCGGCGATCGCGGAGCTGCGGGGGACCGATCCCGCGCGGCGGATGAAGGGGGCCTACGAGCTGGGGGAGTCCGGGGACGACCGCGGGCGGGAGCCGCTCCTGGCGGCGGTGGCGGACGCGGACGACGGCGTCTCGCGGATGGCGGCGGCGGCGCTGGAGCGGCTGGGGGCGGCGGCGTCGAAGGAGAGGATCCTGGAGCTCCTGAAGCACTCCCGGGCGGGGGTGCGCCGGAACGCCGCGTTCCTGCTGGGGAAGGCGGGGGACAGGTCCGCGCGTCCGGCGGTCGAGGCGGCGCACCGGGTCGAGTCGGACGCGGAGGCCAAGTACGCGATGGAGGACGCGCTGGTCCTTCTGCGGTGAGCGGGCTACTTGGGCGGCGGCGGCCGGCGCCGGAAGGCCCGCAGGAACCGGAAGGCCAGCGCCGCCCCCGCCCCCAGGGCCGCCGAGAAGAGGATCGCGAAGGCCAGCGGCATCTCGACGTACCCCACCAGGAAGTGGATCCTGGCCCTGTCCAGGTTGAGGACGATGAAGAGGGCCAGGACGGCCATGAGGACGCAACCCACGATCAGCTGGATCTTCGGCATGGGCCGTCCCGCCCCGGCTACCGGCGGGGCTCCTCGCGGAGCCTCTGGAGGTACTGCTGAACCCCGGCGATGACGTCCTGCGTCTGGCGCACGACCAGGTGTCCCTCCCGGATCTCGATCAGCGCCAGGGGCCGGTCCCAGGCGGGGGGCTGGACGTGGGTGCGCACCTGGTCCGCCAGCCTCTGGGGATTGGAGAAGCGCGGCAGGAGGTCGTCCACCTCGAGGGCCGTGGTGACGAAGATCGCCGCGGCCTGACGGCCGAACTCGGCGTCGCGCTGGGCGCGGAGGTGGCGCAGGACCATGAGCTCGGCCTCGGCCATGAGGATCTGGCGCTCGACCCGCGCGGCCTCGTGCTCCAGGGCCTGGTTCGAGATCAGGGAGAACTTCTCCGAGCCGTCGGCGAACGTGTTGGTGTCCTTGCGGGACTTGAGGTCGGCCTCCAGGGCGACCTTCTGCTCGTAGAGGTCCTTCCGGGCGGCCTCCTTGAAGCGGATCCGCTGGTCCAGGAGCGTGGCGTTCCGGCGCAATTCCTGGAGGTGGATCTCGTTGAAGTAGCGGAGCTTCTCCTCGTCGCTCCGCGACCGCCACTGGCCGATGAAGAGCTGGATCGCGTACTCGTGCTCGTCGAGCGTGGCGAGGCGCGGCCTCTGCTCGGGCTCCGGCAGGGAGTAGTTGATGAGGAGGACCACCTCTTCGCGGAATTCCTGGTCCTCGTGGAAGAAGAGGAAGAATTCCCGGCGGTTGTCGAAGTCGCGGATCCGGAAATCGGGCGGCTTCCGGAGGAGCTGTTCCGGGGGGTAGGGGAGGACCTCGGGCTCCTCGACCCGGCTCTCCCAGGGGCTCCCGCCGGTGCAACTCGCGGCGGCCAGCGCCGGGAAGGCCGCGGCGGCCAGGATCAGGACGGCTCTCCAGTGTCTCATGGCACCCTCATTCTCTGGACGGACGAGGCGCCGGGAACCCTGCCGGCTACTTCGCCGGGGATATCTTGATGACGGCGCGGACGGTCCCCTGGGACTGCGTGAACTGGAGCGAGCAGGTCCGCACTTCCTTCCCGAGCGTGGCCACCGCCTTGTCGCCGGTGACCTCCTCGTTGCGGCTCTGCCAGCCGTGCGCCTTCATCGCCGAGATGTAGCTGCGGAAGACGGCCACGAGGTCGCCCTGGCCGGCGTACTCCAGCGTGCCGGCCTGCATCGTGCCCCGGTCCTTCTGGACGCCGGTGGCGACCTTGAGCTCGAAGTGGGGGATCTCCACCACGTCGGTGTCGGGATAGATCTGCCCGCCGCCCCCGCACGCCGCCAGGCCCAGCGCCAGGATGGCGGGCACCAGTCTCCGGATGTTCATGGCATCCTCCCCGTTCGGCCGGCATCAAGCCCCGAAGAACTTCCGGTGGACCGCCTGGACGGCCTTCTGGCAGTCCGCGTCGTCCACCACGAACGCGACGTTGATTTTAGAGGCCCCCTGCGAGATCATCAACACATTTACGGCCGCCTCCTTGAGCGCCTGGAAGGTGTCCCCGGGGATCCCGGGGGTGGCGCGGAGGCCCTCCCCCACCACGCAGACGATCGCCTTGTCCTTCTCCACGGCCACGTCCGCGAAGCGGCGCAGTTCCTCCAGGGCCGCCTCGAGGCTGCGGCTCGTGTCGAGCGTCACGGACACGGAGACCTCGCTGGTGGAGACCATGTCCACGCTGATCTTGTGGCGGGTGAAGACGTCGAAGATCCGGCCCAGGAAGCCGAAGCCGTGGAGCATCCGGGGCGTGCTCACGGTGACGATCAGGTTGTGAAGGTTGTGGGCGATCGACTTGACGCCGCGGGAGGGGAGCGGGCCGCCCACGATCACCGTCCCGGGGTGGTCCGGCTTGAACGTGTTGAGGCACCGGACGGGGATCTTCTTGCGGATGGCCGGGGTGATGGTGGCGGGGTGGAGGACCTTGCCGCCATAGTAGGCCAGCTCCCCGGCCTCCTCGAAGGTCAGCGCGTCGATCGCCCGGGCGGAGGGGACCAGGCGGGGGTCCGCGGTCATGATGCCGTCCACGTCGCTCCAGATCTGGATCTCCGAGGCGTCGATCGCGGCGCCGATGATGGTGGCGGAGAAGTCCGACCCGTTGCGGCCGAGCGTGGTGATGTCGCCGCTGCGGGTCCTGCCCACGTAGCCCGTGATGACGGGCAGGCGGGCCATCTTCGAGACGTGGCGCTTGATCTCGGCGTCGGCCTCCGGGAGGGGCTGGGCGCCGCCGAACTCGTCGTTGGTCAGCAGGCCGATGTCGAAGGCGTCGTGCTGTTCCGCGGGGACGCCGGCCTTGCCGAAGAAGGCCGCGATGATCCGGGTGGAGAAGCGCTCGCCGAACGAGACCACGTAGTCGAGCGTGCGGGGCGTGAGCTCCTTGACGAGCGAGATGCCCTTGAGGAGCACCGCCAGCTCGGCGAAGGCGTCCTTGAGGAGGTCGGGGTCGAGGCCCAGCTCCCGGCAGCAGTCCTGGTGGCGCGCCCTGATCTTCTCGAGGCCCGCGTCCTGCCCCTTGAGGGCCTCTTCGGCCAGCTTGAAGAGGTCGTCGGTGACGCCGCGGAAGGCGCTGGCCACCACCACGGGCTTCTGGGGGAGGCGGGACCGGACGATCCCGAGGACGTCCCGGATGCGCTCCGAGTTGGCCACGGAGCTCCCGCCGAATTTCATGACGATCATGGCCGGCCTCCGAAAATCGGACGGCACATTCTATCAGCGGGGGGCGGGAATTCAAGGAGGCAGGGCCTCGTGCACCTTGGTAGACAGTAAAGGGGCGGCGACGGGGCCGCCGGGGCACCATGAGGT
>CAYNDR010000189.1:12282-12609 GCA_964395295.1 uncultured Planctomycetales bacterium | reverse complement strand
CCGTGCCTGCCCCGGCGGGCCCGTCCCGGAGAAACCCGCCCCGGACCCGGGGGCCAAGTGGAAGGTCGATTTCAAGCTCACGTTCGAGGAGAAGGACGGCGAGCACCTCTTCGTGATCGAGGGCGCCACGGACGTCCCTTCCGAGACCCTGCTCCGCGCCCGTGTCTACGCGGCGGAGCCCGTGGAGGACTCCCCGGAGATGGTGGCCCAGATCCGCAAGCGCACCACGGCCGTGTGGGACAAGTTCACGGGCCGCCTGTGGCCCAGGAGCCTCCTGAACGAACTCACGGGCCACCTGAAATGGTACCGCGCCGGCGGCAAGCCCGA
>CAYNDR010000189.1:11606-12272 GCA_964395295.1 uncultured Planctomycetales bacterium | reverse complement strand
GCGGCGGCGGAGGCCGGCCAGCCGGCCTTCCAGAACTTCAAGCCCTCCGGGGGGCGGTTCCGCGTGGAGGTCTACCACTTCCGCCGGAGGCCCTGGTCGATCCTGTACCGCGCGCGCGTCCACTACCTGCCGAAGCTCCAGGACGACGCGGACGTCCTGAAGCGCGTCGGGGACGAGGAGTTCTCGCGCCCCGCCGACCTCCGGCTGGGCACCCTCCAGGCCTATACCGAGGAGCTGGGGGAGCGGGTGCGCGAGGTGACCGGCGACCTCCAGCTCATCGAGGGGCTCTACAACGACCTGCGCAAGGCCTTCGAGGAGCAGGCGAAGAAGCCGGACCTCGATGCCTGGAAGAAGTGGAAGGACCGGTGGTACTCGAAGGTCGAGAAGATCGCCGAGCGCAACCGGGAGAGGTTCGGCATGTGGGCCGTGTGGATGGAGCGGCAGGCCAAGATGCGGGTGGGCGGGATGTGCGAGCTCCTGCGCCAGATCCTGGTGGTCTGCACGGAGCACCTGGAGGGCGAGGCCGAGGCGCTGGACCGGGCCCGGAAGCGGCTGGACGGATTCTACGTGTACTACGAGGAGGCGATCGAGGTCATCGGCATCAACGCGCCCCTCGACCCGGAGAAGGTGGGGATGGGCACCACCATCAGCGCCGTGATGAGCGTG
>CAYNDR010000189.1:0-11596 GCA_964395295.1 uncultured Planctomycetales bacterium | reverse complement strand
CCCTGCGGGCGTGGCTGGACCATAAGGCCGGGGACGGCGAGCAGGTCGTCCGCGAGGCGCGCCGGCAGTGCGGCCAGGCGCTCTTCCGGATCACCCCCCACATCCAGACCCGCAAGCGGGCCTACCTGTACCTGAGCGAGATCGCCGCCCGCCTGGCCCGCCTCGTGGACCTCGTCCGCGGGAAGGCGGAGGCCGGGGCGCTCCGCCAGGCGCTCTCGGAGCACGACGCGGCCGTGGCGGACTTCAAGGCGTTCGCCGGCCTGAGATGACTTGCGCTTTCCCCCTCCACCGGTTTTAATCTGAGGCGCCTATGATCCTCGTCCTCAAGCCCGGCGTCTCCGGCGCCGAGATCCGCGCCATCGAGAAGGCCGTCCGGCGCGCGGGGGCCGGCCCCGTCCTCATCGAGGGCAAGGAGCGCTGCGTCGTGGCCGTGGTCGGGGCGGCCAAGGCGGACGCGCGCGAGTTCGAGCTCCTGGCGGGGGTCTCCCAGGTGCTCCGGGTCACCAAGCCCTACAAGCTGGCCAGCCGGGAGGTCAAGCCCGAGGACACCGTCGTCCGCGTGGGCGGCCTCTCCATCGGCGGCGCCCAGGTCGTCGTCATGGCCGGCCCCTGCGCGGTCGAGGGCCGGAAGATGCTCCTGGAGACGGCCCAGCGCCTCTCGGAGATGGGGGTGACGTTCCTGCGGGCGGGCGCCTTCAAGCCGCGCACCTCCCCCTACGCCTTCCAGGGGCTGGGCGAGGAGGGCCTCAAGATCCTCGCCGAGGCCCGGGACCTCACCGGCATGAAGGTCGTCACCGAGGTCATGGCGCCCGACAAGGTGGGGCTCGTGGCGAAGTACGCCGACGTCCTGCAGATCGGCGCGCGGAACATGCAGAACTTCGACCTGCTCAAGGAGTGCGCCCAGATCCGCAAGCCGATCCTCCTCAAGCGCGGCCTCTCGGCCACGATCGACGAGTGGCTCCAGTCGGCGGAGTACGTCCTCCAGGCCGGCAAGAACCGGGACGTCATCCTCTGCGAGCGGGGGATCCGGACGTTCGAGACGGCCACGCGCAACACGATCGACCTGAACGCCATCCCCGTCCTCCACGAGCGCACGCACCTGCCGGTGATCGTGGACCCGAGCCACGGGACCGGCGTGCGGAACTACGTCCCCCCCATGGCGCTGGCGGCGGTGGCGGCGGGGGCGGACGGCGTGATGGTGGAGGTCCACCCGGATCCGGACAAGGCGGCCTCGGACGGCCCGCAGAGCCTGACCTTCGAGATGCTGGAGCGGCTCCTGCGGGACCTCGAGGTGATCGCCCCCGTGATGGGGAGGCGCCTGGACCTTTCGAGCAAGCGGCCGGCGCCGCGGCCCGCCCGGGGGAAGGCCCGCGGCGACGCGGTGGCCTTCCAGGGCGAGCACGGGGCCTTCAGCGAGAAGGCCGCCCGGCAGTTCTTCGGGGACGCCGTGAAGACCTCGCCCTCGCCCGCCTTCCGGGACGTCTTCGAGAAGGTCGTGGGCGGGGAGTGCGAGTACGGCATCCTCCCGGTCGAGAACACGCTCGGCGGATCGATCCACCAGAACTACGACCTGCTCGTGGAGTTCGACGCCCCCATCGTGGGCGAGACGAAACTGCGGGTGGTCCACAGCCTGATCGCCAACCGGGGCACGCGGATGGAGGACATCCGGCGCCTCTACGCCCACCCCCAGGCGGCGGCGCAGTGCGAGAAGCTCCTGCGCGCGAACCCCTCCTGGTCGGTCCTCCAGGTCTACGACACGGCGGGCAGCGTGAAGATGATCAAGGAGGAGAAGGCGCTCGGCGCCGCGGCGATCGCCTCGTCGGACGCCGCCCGGCGGTTCGACATGGAGATCCTCAAGGAGGGGATCGAGAGCGATCCCCGCAACTACACGAGGTTCATCGTGGTCGCCCGGGAGCCCGCGAAGAGGGGCGACAAGGTGTCGCTGGTGTACGGGACGGCGAACAAGCCCGGCGCCCTCTTCCGGACGCTCGAGGTGTTTTCGAAGCACGGGATGAACCTGACCAAGCTCGAATCCCGGCCGATCGCGGGGAAGCCCTGGGAGTACCTCTTCTACGCCGACGCCGTGGAGGACCTCCCCAACCGGCAGGTGGCGGCGGCGCTCAAGGCGCTCCGGGAGCACACCACCTTCCTCAAGGTCCTGGGGAACTACCCCAGCGCCTCCTGAGGCCGCCATGGATTCCCCCGCGCGCCCGGTCGTCCGCCTCCGCGTGCCCGGCACCCGGCGCCACCTCCACTTCTTCCGGAAGATGGTGGTGAAGCCCGGGACGTTCATCGAGGCCGGGACGGTCGTCGACGTCGTGGACCGCGCGGGGCAGGCGCTCGGCTGCGGCTTCTACAACCCGAAGAGCGAGATCGCCCTGCGCATGCTGGGGCCCGCCGAGGACGGCCTCATCGAGCGGCGGCTCCGCGAGGCCGCGGCCTTCCGCGAGTCCCTCCGGATCGACGCCACGGCGTACCGGGTCTGCCACTCGGAGGGGGACGGGCTCTCGGGGCTCGTGGTGGACCGCTACGGGGACGTCCACTCGATCGAGCTGTTCTCCCTGGGCTTTTACAGGCAGTTGCCTCTCCTGCGGCGGTTCTTTCCGAAGGCCTGCGTCCGCGCCGGCGAGCGGGTCCAGGAGCTCGAGGGCTTCCGTCTGCCTCCCGAGCCCGCGCCCGAGGGGGTTGTGGTGCGGGAGGGCGACGTCGAGTACCGCGTGGACTTCGCCCGGGGCCACAAGACCGGCTTCTTCTGCGACCAGCGGGAGAACCGGAGGGCCGTGGCTGACCTGGCGAAGGGCGGGGACCTGCTCGACCTCTGCTGTTACACGGGGGGGTTCGCGGTCGCGGCCGCGAAGGCGGGCGCGCGGCGGGTCGTGGGGGTGGACCTCGACGAGGAGGCCATGGAGACGGCCCGCCAGAACGCGCGGCTCAACCGCGTGAAGGTCGATTTCTTCCACCAGGACCTCTTCAACTACCTCAAGCAGTGCCGGGAGGCGTTCGACGTCGTGGTGCTCGATCCGCCCAAGATGGCGCGCGACCGGGACGAACTGCCCGAGGCCCGCCGCGCCTACCGGGACATGAACCTCCTGGCCGCGCGCGCGGTGAAGCCGGGGGGCGTCCTGGTCTCCTGTTCCTGCAGTGGCCTGGTGGGGGAGGAGGAGTTCCTGGGGATCGTACAGCAGGCCTCGGAGCGGGAACTGCGGACGTTCCGCGTCGCGGGCGCGGGGCCCGACCATCCCGTGAGCAGTCTCTACCCGGAGGGGCGCTACCTCAAGGTGGTCTACAGCCGGGTCCTTTGAACGGCCCTCAACGGCCGGCGCCGACCTTGACCTCGAACTTCGCCGCGACCTCCCGGACGAAGCCCCGGTGCTTCTCGGCGACGTTGGAGTGCCACGCCTCCAGGAACTGGGGGAAGGTCGTGGAGGCATCGAACGTCCCGGCGTTCAGGGCCCCGACCGACTCCCACCGTTCGGGCGCCTTCTCGAAGAGGGGGAGGATCTCCGTCGCGGCGGTGGTGTTTCGGGCTCGGTCCGTGGCGTTCTTCGCCAGCTCGGCGGCGTTCTCGCGGTGCCACGCGGCGAGCGTCTTCCCCGCGGGGAGGCGCGCCGGCTCGATCCGCTCCTCGGCGTACTTCCGCAGGGCCTCCGAGTAGTCCTTCCAGTGCGGGTAGGGGGGCCGCGTCTTCCACGTCTCGGCCGAGCGGCGGAGCACGAAGAGGGATGCCATTTCGCAGAGCGTTTCCTCGAACCATTTGTTGGGATTCGGATTCTCCTTGTAGTCGCAGAGGATGTGGCAGAGCTCATGGCTGAACTGGTAGGTCATCTGCGCCCAGAAGGTCCCGCGCGTGTCCAGGCGGACGCGGATCTCCCCCTTGGCGCTCCGCCCGAAGAGGACGATGGGCCCCCCCTTGGGGTCCACTGCGATCGGGGGGAGGCGGCGCTCCGGGAAGTATTTCCACAGCTCGCGGGCCGCGGCGGAGCAGACCCGCTGGGCATCCTCGGGACTGCACCCCCAGTCGGCCTTCCGGTTGACGCGGATCTCGATCGCGGCCTGCGGCGGCGGGGGGTCCTCCTGCTGGGCGCGAAGCGGATCCGGGCCCAGGAGGGCCAGGAGGGCGAGCCGAGCTGAATGCCTCACGTCGTCGTCTCCGTCCGCCGCCCGCTCCCATGGATATAGACACCGCGGGGGCGGCCGCTCACCGGATCCGCGTCTTGCCCTCGCACTCGAAGGTGAGCGTGACCTCGGCGGGGGCGCCGCCTTCCCCCGTGCCGCGGAAGCGGCCGACCACGCGGCCTGAACCCTCCGAGGAGACCACGCGGCCGCTGTCGACCTCGAGGACGACCTTCGTCTTTCCCTCGCAGGTCGTGCGCGAGTCCTCGCGGGGCTTCTCCCCGACGCCCGCGGGGGCCTCCAGCGTGCCGGAGAGCGTCGAGACCAGGGTCGCCGTCTTCCGGCCCTCCCGGTCCTCGATCTTCTCGACCCGCGCCTTCTGCCGGAAGGCGAAGACGCCCTTCTTCTCCTTGTCGGCCCTCGAGCCCTTCCACTCCTCCTCGTAGGAGTCGCCCTCCCGGACGGCCCCGGAGGGCATCCTCGTGATCCCCAGCGCGATGAGGTCCATCGCCTCGCCGTGGTGGTCCTGGCTCGCGTCCTCGGACCGGTACTCGCCCTCCGGGGAGAGGCTGAAGGTGCGGCCCGCGGCCGCCAGGTACCACATCATCTGGCGTGTCTTGTCCTGGTCGCCCTCCGGGGGCATCCCCCGCGCGTACTCGTACTCGTGGTCCTTGCCGTCGAGGCGCATCTCCACGCGGGCCTCGTCGTAGTCGAACTTGTGCTTCCCCTCCGGGGTGACGAGGCGCGTCCCTTCCGCCCGGATGAGGAGCTTCTCCATGCCCAGGAGGGGGTGGAGGGACCGCACGAGGCCCACCATGGCCTCGGTCCCCTCGATCTTGATCGAGATCCTCTGCTCGGTGAAGACCCTCTGCCCGGGGCCGGGCTCGGCGCCGTACTTCAGGCGGACGCCTCCGGCCTGGAGGAGGAGGAGGAGCGCGGCCAGCCGCGTCACAGCTCGACCTGCTCGCCCAGGGAGGGGACGAGGGTGCGGGCGCCGGTGGACTGCCTCAGCCACCCGGCGAACGCCTCGGCGGGCCCGGGCTCGCCGTGCACCACGAAGGCCTCCCGGAGGGTGCGGGCCGTGGCGAGGATGAAGTCCTGGAGGCCCTTCCGGCCCGCGTGGGCCGAGAAGCCTTCCATCCGAAGGACCTCGGCGCCGATCTCGAGGTCGCGGCCCAGGACGCGGACCCGCCGGAGGCCGTCGAGGACGCGGCGGCCCAGCGTGTGCTCCGCCTGGAAGCCCACGAAGAGGATCGCGTTGCGGGGGTCCGGGGCGTGGTGCGCGAGGTGGTGGAGGATCCGCCCGTGCTCGCACATGCCGCTGGCGGCGATGATGATGGCGGGGCCGTCGAGCTCGTTGAGCCTCTTGGACTCGTCGACCGACCGCACGTAGCGGAGCATCCCGAAGCCGAAGGGATCGCCCGCGCTCCAGGTCCCCGGCTCGTGGCATTCGGGGTGGCGGCGGTAGATTTCGGTGACGTCGGAGGCCAGGGGGCTGTCCACGAAGACCGGGACGTCCGGGAGCCGTCCGGAAAGCCTCTTGAGGCGGTAGGTCAGGTGCTGGACGCGGCCCACCGCGAAGGCGGGGATGAGGATCTTCCCCCGGCGGCCGGTCACGCGGTGGATGGCCGCCTCGAGCTCGCGTTCCTCGTCGCCCTCGGGGGGGTGGTCGCGGTCGCCGTAGGTGCTCTCCACGATCGCCGCGTCCGCGCCGGAGAGCAGTTCGGGACTGCGGAGGATCGGGAGGATGTCGCGCCCCACGTCCCCCGAGAAGAGGATCGTGCGGCCGCGGGCCTCGATCCGCACGATCGAGGAGCCGAGCATGTGGCCCGCGTCGTGGAGGGTGATGCGGGCGCCGGGGGCCACTTCCGCCGTCTTCCAGTAGGGGAGGGGGCGGAGGAGCCGGGAGGCGGCGCGGGCGTCCTCGACCGTGTAGAGGGGCTCGATGCGGGTGCCCTCCCGCCGGTTGACGATCTCCGCGTCGCGCTCGTGGATGAAGGCGGAGTCCTGGAGCATGACGTCGGCCAGGTCCGCGGTGGCGGGGGTGGCGTAGACGGGGCCCTTGAATCCCGCCCGGACGAGCGCGGGGAGCGCCCCCGCGTGGTCGATGTGGGCGTGCGAGAGGACCACGGCGTCGATGGATTCCGGGGGGAACCCGAAGCGGCGGTTGTGCTGGACGCTCTCCTGGCGGCGCCCCTGGAAGAGGCCGCAGTCGAGGAGGATCCGGCGCCCGTCGATCTCCAGGAGGTGCCGGCTGCCGGTGACCCCGCGCGCGGCCCCGTGGAACGAGAGCTTCATGAGGTTTGCGATTATAGGACGGGGAGCTATACTTTGGAATCGTATCTTGAGCGGCCGGTTTGCCGGATCGGGGGGGGCGCGAGGCCGATGAGCCCGGGGACGGCGTACGTGGCGCGGATCACCGAGGTGGATCCCCGGCGGCGGAGGATCCACGTGGTGGGGGAGATGCACCCGGGCGAGCTGGCGGCGCGCGGGTACGTGAGGCTCGGGGAGGAATGGGTGCTGGAGATCCGCCGCCCGGAGGGGCCGGGCCGCGACGCGGAGCCGCTCGTCCAGGAGTTCCGGGCGCTGTGCGGGCTGGGCTACGGCTTCTACGAGGGGGACGAGTGGTCGCCCGCGGAGCTCTTCCGGAAGCACCTCGGGAGTCAGCCATTGTGCGGAGGCCGATGATGGGCTCGATCAAGCTACAGGTGCAGATGGGCGGCACGGTCGCCCGGGTCATGCTCAACCGCCCCGACCGGAGCAACACGTTCGACCGGGAGATGCTCCGCGAGATGGGGGACGTGGTGCGCGGCGTCGGGGACTCCGAGAAGATCCGGCTCCTCGTGGTCGAGGGGGCGGGGAGCGCCTTCTGCGCCGGCGCGGACCTGCAGGCGGTGCCGAAGGGTGAATCGCTGTCGAACTACCTGGGCGCGGTGAGCAAGGCGTTCCACTCCGTGCTGGCATACCTGTCCGCCTGTCCCGCCCTCGTCCTGACGGTGGTGAACGGGCCGGCGGCGGGAGGCGGCTTCTCGCTGGCCCTGGCGGGGGACCTCCGCATCGGGACGCCCGAGGCGAAGTTCCTCGTGGGCTACGGGCGCGCGGGGCTGAGCGTGGACGGCGGCCTCTCCTGGCGCCTGCCGCGCCTGGTGGGGATGGCGCAGGCGCAGAGGCTGATCTTCGAGGACCCCGGCGTGGGCGCCGAGGAGGCCCGGGCGCTCGGGATCCTCCACCGCGTGGCGCCCGCGGCGGACCTGCCCAAGGCGATCGAGGAGGTGGCGGGGCGCCTCAAGCTCCAGGCCCGCTCCGTGATCGCCCGCAACCGGGAACTCCTGCTCGCCGGCCAGGCCGGGACGCTCGCGGAGGCGTTCGGGGCGGAGACGATCCTCATGAAGACGAGCGCGGGGACGGAGGACGGCGCGGAGGGGGTCCGCGCCATCACGGAGAAGCGCGCGCCGAGGTTCGGCTCGTGATCAACGACCGCCTCCGGGAGCTGATCGACGGCCTCGACATCCAGACGGACCTCTGGTGGCTGGCCACGGTGCTTTCGGGGCTCGCCGCCGCCATGCTGGGGGCGTTCGCGTTCCCGGAATCGGGGCTCTTCTGGGCCTACCTCTCGGTGCTCCTGAGGCTCTCGTTCGCCGCGTGCCTGGCCCAGCAGCCGTGGGGGACGGTCTTCGCCCGGCTCCTGCCGCTGGGGCTCGCGGCGGGCGCCTTCGCGATCTTCCCGGACTACCTGCTGGTGCAGGGCTTCAAGACGGCCCAGCGGGCCTACCCGCCTTCGGAGGCGAGGGTGCTGGCCTCCCCGCTCTACGTCCCGCTGGCGTGGGCGTGCGCCGTGGTCGAGCTGGGGTACGTCGTCCTGCGGGTCGGCGGGATCGCGCCGAAGCGGTGGCCCGGCCAGACGGGGCAGGGGATGACGATGCTGGCCGCGGGGCTCGTGGCGGCGGTATCGGCGGCCTGCGGCGAGGTCCTCGCGGTCAAGGCCCGCTGGTGGTCCTACGGGCCGGGGCACTCCGTGATCGAGGACACCGTGGCGGCGCACGTGGTCGTGGCCTACTTCTTCACCTTCATGGGATTCCTGCCCGTCTTCTCGCGCTACGTGGCCTGCCCCGGGACGCGCGTCTACGCGACGATCCGGTACGGCGCCGTCTTCGCGGGGCTGCTCTTCGGGAGCCTGCTGCTCTCCTACGCCCTCACCGAGGCGATCCGGTCTTAGCCGCATCAGCAGATGCGCGGGAGCGGCTCCCCCGTCAGCATCTCCGCGATCCTCAGCCCCCCGATCGCCGAACGGATCACCACCCGGCCCTTCGGCCTCTCCACGACCTCCCCGATGATCCGGCCCCCCGCGCCCAGCGGGTTGGTCCGCATGGCCGCGAGGACCCGGTCGGCATCCTCGGGCGCCACCACCGCCACGAGCTTCCCCTCGTTGGCCACGTAGAGCGGATCGAGCCCCAGGATCTCGCAGAGCCCCCGCACGGCGTCGCACGCCGGGACGGCGCCCTCCTCGATCCGGATCCCCCATTCCCTGCCCCCCGCGGCCTCGTTGAGGGTTGTGGCGAGCCCTCCCCGGGTGGGATCCCGCATGAAGCGGACCTTGGCCGAGGCGCGCAGGAGGTCCGCGGCAAGCCGGTGGAGCGGCGCGCAGTCGCTCCGGATCTCCGACTGGAACTTCAGCCCCTCGCGCTGGATCAGGACCGCGAGGCCGTGCTCGCCGAGGCCGCCGTTGAGGAGGACCTTGTCGCCCCCGCGGATCTTCTCGACCCCCAGGTCCACGCCCGCCGGCACCAGGCCGATCCCGGCGGTGTTGATGAAGAGGCCGTCGGCCCCGCCGCGCTCCACTACCTTGAGGTCTCCCGTGACGACCTCGATCCCCGCCTCGGCCGCCGCTTCCCGCATCGAGTCGAGGATCCGCTCCAGGGAGGCGCGCTCGAAGCCTTCCTCGATGATGAACCCGCAGGAGATGAAGCGCGGGACGGCGCCCACCACGGAGAGGTCGTTGACCGTGCCGCACACCGAGAGCTTCCCGATGTCGCCCCCCGGGAAGAAGAGCGGCTTGACCACGTAGGAGTCAGTGGTGAACGCGAGCCGCCCGCCCGGCATTTCCAGGACGGCCGCGTCCGCGAGCTTCCCGAGGGCCTCGCCGCGGAAGCGGGGAAGGAAGACCTCGCGGATGAGGTCGTGGGTAAGTTTTCCCCCGCTGCCGTGGGCCAGGAGGATCCGGTCGTCATTCATGGGCGAAGTGGTCCATGCCGTATTTGTAATAGGCCGCGCAGGTGCCCTCGCTGGAGACCATGCAGGCGCCCACGGGGGAGTCCGGGCGGCAGGCCTTCCCGAAGAGCGGGCACTCGGGGGGGGCGATCAATCCCTGGAGCACCTGCCCGCACCGGCACGCCGGATTCTCCAGGGACGCCTCCAGGCGCTCCAGGGGCAGGACCGCCTCCGCGTCGTGGCCCCGGAATTCCTCCCGGAGGCGCAGGCCGCTCCGGGGGATCGGGCCGAGGCCCCTCCAGGGGGTGTCGCACGGCTCGAACACGCGCGAGAGGACTTCCCGGGCCTTCCGGTTCCCCTCCCGCGTCACGATCCGTGCGTACTGGTTCCGGACCTCCGCGGCCCCGGCCCTCACCTGCCGGAGCAGCAGGACGAGGCCCTGGATCATGTCGAGCGGCTCGAAGCCGGCGATCACGCAGGGAATCCGGTGGTCCCGCGCCACGGGGACGTAGGCGTCAGCCCCGATGACGGCGGAGACGTGGCCCGGGCACAGGAATCCGTGGAGCTTGAGCTCCTTTACGGCGAGCAGGGCCTCAAGCGCGGGGGGGACGAGCTTGTGCCCCGAGAGCACGGCGAAGTTCTTCAGGCCGGAATTCCGGGCCTCGAGGACCGAGGCCGCCACCAGGGGCGCGGTCGTCTCGAAGCCCACGCCCAGGAAGACGACCCGTTTGGAGGGCTCCTTCCGGGCGAACTCCAGGGCGTCGAGGGGCGAGTAGACCACGCGGACGTCGGCCCCGTCCGCGCGCTCCCTCTCGAGGCTCGACCGGGAGCCCGGGACGCGCATCATGTCGCCGAAGGTCGCCGTGACGACGTCCTTCCTCCGGGCGTACGCGATGGCCCGGTCGAGGTAGTCGTTCGGCGTCACGCACACCGGGCATCCGGGGCCCGAGAGGAGGCGGACGTTCGGCGGCAGAAAGCCGCGCACGCCGAACCGGAAGGCGCTCATCGTGTGGGTGCCGCAGACCTCCATGAAGGCCGTGGGCGGGAGCCCCTGGGCCTCCCGGAGGAGCGCCTCGCGGGCCGCGCGGGCGGGCCCCGGGTCGCGGAATTCCTCGATGAAGCGCATGGCGTAGGCGTTCAGGGGTGTCTGAGAATCAAGAATAGAGAATCAAGAATCAAGGGATCGTTCCCCCCCGCCCCCCCGAGGGGGAGCGGATGGTGGGCTCTTCTCCGGTTCTTCGGCGCTACCCTCCAGCTCCTTGAAGAGGTCCAGCGTCTTCTGCGCCTCGTCGGGCTTGAGCTTCTCGATGGCGAACCCGGCGTGGACGATCACGTAGTCGCCCGCGACGACGTCCTCCAGGAGGTCCAGGCTCACCTCCTTCCGGACCCCGCCCAGTTCGACCACGCCCCGGGCGCCGGCGACATCGAGGACCTTCATGGGGCCGGCTAGGCACATCGGAACCTCCAGTTCGCCACGACCGCCTGCCCGAGGGAGATGCCCCCGTCGTTCGGCGGAACCTGCCGGTGCCAGAAGACCTCGAACCCGCCGGCCGAGAGCGCCTCCAGGATCTTCCTCAGGAGGAGGCTATTCTGGAAAACGCCGCCCGTGAGGGCAATCTTCCCGAGGCCCCGTTCGCGGCGGACGCGGCCGCACACGGACAGGACCATCCGGGCCACGGCGTTGTGGAACTTCCCGGCGATCGCGGCGACGGCGGCGCCCTTCCGGACGTCCTCGGCGACGCCGCGAACGGTCGCCGCCGGGTCCACGACGTTCCCTTTGAGGACGTCGAAGGGATAGGCGCCCTCGGCCGCCTCGTCCGCCGCCATCTCCAGTTCGATCGCCGCCTGGGCCTCGTACGTGGCGCGGCTCCGAAGGCCGGCCATGGCGGACACCGCGTCGAAGAGGCGGCCCATGCTGGAGGTCGGCGGCGAGTTGATCCCTTTCCGGAGCATGGAGCGGACGAGGTCCAGCTTCGCGGGCTCCACGTCCCGCAGGAATCCTCCTGCTGCCGCGTGCCGGGAGCGCCGTCGAGGCCGGCGTCGACCCACGGTTCGCCGGGGTCGGTACCTGCGGGACCGTCCCACCGCCAATTGCGCTCCGTACCTTCGGGGTTGAACTGGTAGTCGAAGTCGTCCCCGTGCGGGTCGGGATTCACGGTCGGGTCGTAGGATGGGTCCTCGACCGCGCTCGCCAGGGCATCGCTACCGATATCGTCGTACGGTTCGTGTTCGTCGCGGATCACCGGCTCGCCCGGATCGCGGGCGGTGTCTCCAT
>CAYNDR010000188.1:9314-12691 GCA_964395295.1 uncultured Planctomycetales bacterium | reverse complement strand
GTGCAGGAGCTGCGCGGGGCCGCGCGCGACGAGCAGATCGTCCGGGAGTGGCACCAGACCCTCGACACGCTGCTCAAGGCCCGGTCGATGGACCGGGCGGTCTCCTACGCGGAGGCGGCCGCGTGGCTGGAGCGGGGGCTGCCGGAGGAGGTCGAGCGCCAGGTCCGGGATCGGTTCAACTTCACGCCCGCGGACCCCGAATCTATCGGTAATCTCGGCCGGCCCTCGTGTCAAACGCGAATTCACCCGCCAAGCGGAATAGAAGGTATAAATTTCAATTCCTCACCCCGTTCGAAGGGCTCGAGTTCTCGTGTTCCTGATGATCGTATGCGGATCGGTCCCCGTGGCCGAACAGCAGATGCCGTTCGCCAAGCCGTTGACGGACAGGCCGTCCCGGATCGCCCCATGGAACACGCGGATGACCTCGCCTTCTGGGACCACGCTGCCCGGATGGTAATTGAGGTACATGTCTCGAAGGCCCTCCGCGATCTGTCTCTCCTCCATAGCCTCCGTCATATTCACCATGCTCAGGATTTCGCCCACGCCGTCGACTTCCGCGATCCCCTTTAACAGGCGGCGACGCCTACGGGCTTCTCCGCTTTCCTGGCCTGCCAGCCGGCCAAGCTGGCTCCGGCCCTCCCGATCGAGAGCGTGGAGGTGACAGCGGTCGCGACCGGCACGAGCCCAAGCCAAGCACTGCATCCCGTCACGCCGTATCTGAATGCAGCGGCCCACGTCGCACCTCCATCCCTCAAGTGCGCGAAGTTCGCGCGCGCCGGAATTCGCGAACCAGTGCTATCGCGCAAGCGACACCCCTTTGAACCAGTCAAGCAGTGCCCAACCAGTCTCCGCCAGATCAGGGTTTCAGGTCCGGTCGACCGCGGGAAAGGTGGCTGCTTGGGCCGGAGCGGCGATGTTCACCTGGGCGATGACGCTGGGCATCGGCTTCCGACGAACCAGGGCCAGGGTCCGGGCGGCGCCCAGGAAATTCCTGCTGGCCTCGGAAAGGCGCTTCGACCACTGCTGGGGCTGCCTGTGCGGACCATTTCCATGGTCGGCGGCGATCAGCATCATCTCCGCCTGCTGGACGCGCAGCCATGTCGCGAGCAGACGGTCGATCACGAGGCGTTCGAGGGCGGGCGCCCCCTCGTAGCCCAGGGCCTTCCGCATCTCGTCCAGGAACTGCTGGGGTGCCTCACCGAGGTACTTGGCGGTGGGGATCGCTTCGATCAGCTCCCTCTCCACGCGTCGGGCAAGGTCCGCGCTCTCCCGAGCCGCATCGGGATGCGCCTGGAAGAACTTGCGGGCTTCCCGTCTCGCGAGGAGCTCGTCCTCTGGCCTCTTGCTGGACTCCGCCTCGAGGATCAGCAGGTTCAGGCGAACGACCTCATCCTGCCCGGCGCCGACCCGTGGAGCGAGATCATTCACGACGAGCCCTCCATGCCCCTTTGTGTCGATGCAGGCCGGCCGCTACCAGCGCCAGGGAAGCGAGGCCATCGACCTGTCGCCCCAGTTCGTCGAGCGCCAGGCCGAGCCGGTCGAATTCCTCCAGGGCTGAGACCGAAAGCCGACGATCCCGGGCTGCTTCCGATCGGCGCAACCGGTCCAGAGCCGCGACAGCTTCCGCCAGCGGCCCGGTCCCCACGTACTCGCGCACGAATCCGGACCGGGTTCGTCGCGTTCTCGTGTAGTACTTGCCTCGGCCCTTCCGCTTCTCCCAGCCCATTTCCTGTGTCACACAAAGGGCGTTTCCCCGCTTGAAGCATCACCGACCATTCCTCCCCGGAGGCCCCACATAGATCCCATTCTACCGCCACCATCCCCGACCGTATAGCCCCCTTCCCGGAAGTCTATTGGGGACGAGCCGTCGGCTCCCCCGTCATCCCTGCTGACAGTTTTTCCGATTCTACAGTTGATCGAGACGCCGTAGAATGACCCCTCCGGCCGCGCCCGACGGGGCGCCGAAGACCGACACACAGACGGCCATTTGAATCCTCTCCAGTTACTTTCCGCCGCTTCTCGATGAATCTCGTCTGCTTTCTTCCACGTCAACACTACCTCCTGGCGCAGAAGCGGTGAACAACCTTTCGGAAGTGGGCTATACAGGGGGATGATGTTCTCTTATCATGATGACAATGAGATCCAAAGGACGGAGAATGCACTCCGAGTCTGCATCCGCCCTACCGGCAGAGGCTTCTCGAAGATCATCACAGAGCTACTTGGCTATACTGGACCGTCTTCGAGATTCCATTAAATGTGATACCGGAGTCCTTTCGGAAATCTTTACCGCTGATGAACAGCCACTACCGCTGAAACTGGCTATCGCTATCGACGAGTTCTGCATTCGCTCCTGTTGGAATGACAATGATGATCTCCTAACCGGATGGGGCGTCATAAGCCCAGATGAATTTCGGAAGGACATCTTCTGGCTGGACAGATTACGTTTCGAGAGAATACGATGCCAGTTGGAGGATTTTCACGAAAAGGGGTACACGAAACCAGGTCTCTGGTGGTTTATCGAGGATCTTGCTCACACGGAGTTGCCAGCGGCCGAAGGAGCGGAATTCTGGGGGCGTTATGTGCGAAAGGCCAACCATGAGGTCATGGCTGATCGCTTCCTTCAACGTCAGCTCGGAGCAGTAGTTGGCCGGGTCCTCGGCTGGCTACGGGGAAAGCACATATGCGCCGATCGTGAGGAGATTCGACAAGAGGCGATCCAGCGATTCGGATTGGCGATGCTGGATACGGGACCGAACAGGCGAAAGAAGACCGGCCCCAACCGGGGGCAACCCGTCCGCATACTCGATAGGTTAGGCCGCCGTCTGTACGGGGAGTTACTGGAGTGGGCGCGGAAGAGGTTCAACATGACGCGGCAGAGGGTGTACAAGAAGAAACACCCGCCGTGGCTTCACCAGATGTCCGGCGACCAACTGCTCAAGCTACGTCAGGCTCTAACGGAGAGGGAGGGCGACTTCTTTCGACTCTGGATTTCGGAGGTTTACCGACCCGACAATGAAAAGGCCAGACTGCTTGACGTCTCCTATCCCCGGGCCAAGGAGTTGAAGGCCGGGATCAATTGCAAGGCACGGGAGATTCTAGGCCCCCCGTCTCATAAAGGCGGTCGAATGTCCAAGTAGTTCCACGGTGCCACAGATTCCGACAGTACCCCCTCCTTTTCTGTATGTATACCGTCAGATCCTCTGATGATGACCATGAAGACAAGCGCCTTCCCAAACCGGCTCCTCACGATTGGTGACGTGGCCCGAAGGTTGCGAGTGCCGCGCCATCGCTTGCACTACCTTCTCGACGTCGGAAAGATTCAAGAGCCGGCCCGAGTTGGTGGTCGTCGTCTGTTCGATGAAAAAGATGTTACCGCG
>CAYNDR010000188.1:0-9304 GCA_964395295.1 uncultured Planctomycetales bacterium | reverse complement strand
CGTCAATCTGCCGGTGGAGTTCAACGCCAGCGCTCGCGCAAAGGCGCAGCTCGTCGAGTTGGGCATCGTCGACCCGCAAGAGATGGTCTACGTCAACAAGGTGCTCAACGCGGCGGCACTGACGTACGAACCCGAATAAAAATGGCCGCGCTGCAACGCGGCCTGTAGGTCCGGCAGGAGGAACGGTATGCCGAACCCATTTACTAGTTTACAAGCCTCGGTCTTGCAGTCAATCCCGGGCTCACCGCATAGAGGCTTCCCGTCTCAATTCAACTCTATGACCTTCTTTCGTTCATCGTCCCCTGACGCCCTGCGAGGACGTCAGCGGACGGCCGCGTACGCGATTTTGGCGCCCGGGCGCGTACGCGACGGCAGGCCACCCGGGGGCCAAGCACCGAAGGCGGCCAACGTCTCCGGAAGAGCTTCGCCAGCGACGGCTGCACCCAGAAACCTGAGGGCGAGCCGTCCCGGTTGCATTAGCAGGGGGTGGTCGCGGGTCTTCGCGCCGAAGCGAGTGCTGAACGCGGGGCAACAGCGGGACGTGCGAGCGGCGGCGACGCGCCGTTGAGGCGCAGTGGGCGGTAAAGCCGGACCTGGGCGCCGACCTGTTGTATCGGTCGCCCGCGACCAGGCTCCATACCGCTCCTCCTCGTGATCGAGGGGGCGCGGGAGGGAGCCCTTCCCCAAACAGTCGGCGCTGGCAGAGCGAATTCTTGGCCTCGCCCCCCGCGCGGCTGGTCCGCGGGCTAGGGGGGACTCCACCCGGGGAAGGGCAACGAAGAGACAGACGATAGGTCTGACTCGACTGAACAACAATATGATCTCTGGATGAATGGGAGAACCGATGAAGTCAAGCTGGAAGTCAGCGTAAGCGTGGTGAACAACATGCAGATCCGGGACGTCTTCGACTACCCGGCACCCAAGAAGGCAACAGGCTTGCTGGTGAACATCGGGATGCACGAACCCGCTGCGCGGCGACTTGCGTCTCGGTACTCATTCCGTCGGATCTTCGACGTCTTGGCATACGCCCACCGGTATCGAAACGGTGGAAATCCGGCGGGCTTGGTCCGAAAGGCCCTTGAGGAGCGATGGAATATTCCATGCTCATTTAACAGACAGGAAACCATTGCCCTGACGAGAAAATGGGCCAGGGAACTGGAGGCTTACCTCCAGGAGCACCACCGCCATAACGTTTCTGAACTGAGGCGTCATCATGGAGAGGCGGAGGGACCTTGGCTTCGCCGGGTCATGGAGCTGAGTATCGGGCGACAAAGATCCTCCGCTACGCGCGGAGCATCAAGTGCTTGAGAAGTAAAGGGGTGCCGAGAGCTTGGACAAAAATTCGCGGGAATTAGGATTGGTCCTTCGTCAAGGGTTGGCAGCGGCGGGAACACCGCAGCAGCCATTTTCGAAGGCGACCGTGATCCATCGCCGGATTCGATGGTCCGCCCCCCGTGCAGAGCTCATGCCTGAAAAAGTATGACGTTCGTGAACGGCTTTCCGATCGGCACGACTACCGTGGCGGCCCTCGCCAAGACCACGAAGGCGGCCATCGCCGGCAACGCCTGGGGCGGCCCGGCGGGGAGGGGCGCCATGGTCTCGGAGAAGCCCTTCATGAAGGCCCCGGGGACACCCACCGCGACGGCCCCGGGGACCGTCATCACCACGGAGGACCCCGTTCAGATCAAGTCCATCGGAATGGAGGAAGCCTTCGGCGCCACCGTCTCGGTCCTCCCGGTGTCGGTGCCCACCTCCACCCAGCTCACGAACGTCTTCCCGACGGGCGTCGAGAAGGCGGACTCCCTCCCCTCCAAGGCCCCGAAGCTCTCCGGAGATGCGGCCAGGGCGGCCGGAAAGGCCGTGAATTCGCGTGAAAAGGACGGGGCATGAGCACGACGTCGTCGAACGGGCTCACGGTCGATCTGGCGAAGATTCTGCTCCTCATGGAGGTCTTCGCGGTCGACATCACCGAGCTGGCCAAGTTGACGAAGTTCTCCCGCAGCTACGTGAGCAAGATCCTCTCGGAAGACCTGCATCCGAGCACAAAGTTTCTCGCGGCTCTCTGCCAGGCGATCGAGACGATGGCGAAGAACCGGATGATCGACGGCTCTTTCTTTTTGAGCTACGGCAGTAGCAGTAGGCGGCTCTCCCGCCAAATAGAGGAGGTCCGAGGGCCGCGTCCTGGGGAGCGTCGGGTAAACCGGCGAGGATGAAGCGGTTCCGGGGACCAATCGGAGGACTACGATGATGCTCAGCCAGCTTTCCTAGAACCAAGAGCGGGTATAAGGAAAGAGGCGAGCAGGAGCGCACCTTGGCGCGTCCTGCGCTTGTCCGCCCGAAGTGGACGCCAGCGATCGAGGCGCTGATCAAGGAGCTTGAGCGGCACCACTCCAAGATCAAGTTCATCGAGCAGCACTACGCCGAAGCCCGACTCGCCGAGCTTCTCGCGGTCAGCGAACGCACCGTCAGCCGTTGGGCCGAACGGGGGTGGATCGGCTATGTCGTCCTCAACGACGGTAAGCGGGAACAGAGACGATACCCCGCCTCCGAGGTCGAGAAGTTCCTCAAGCGCAGATTCATCCCCCCGCGCCCCGAAACAGACTCAATGATACTGACCTGAGAGATCACGAACGACGAAGGAGATGCTGATGGCGAATATCAAGAAGGAGCATACGCGCAAGGGCGACGTCCGGTTCGTAGTCGACTTCTACCACGCCGGACGTCGCTACCGGAAGTACTTCGCAACCTACGAGGACGCTGACGCCTACCTCGCGGCCACGAAGGTCAAGATCTACGGGGGGCAGTTCCATGCCCGGCCGAAGCCGGTGTCGCTTGCCCAGTTGACGCGCGAGTACCTCACGGACTCGCGGCAGATCAACAGGCCCGCGACGCACCGGGACACCAACCAGTTCCGCGTCGGCAACTTCCTCTTCTTCCTCTACACGCGCCGGACGGGACGGAACCTGGAGAGTGACGTGATCCCGACCATGGACCTCTTCGAGCGGGGGGACCCCATCGCTATCCGCCAGGACCCCACGCTCGGGCCGTTCATCGACTTCCTCGAAGGGACACGCCTGGAGAGAGTCCTCCCAGCGGACATGAAGGAGTACCGATCCGCCCTGCTGAACAAAGGACATCTAGCCAGCACGGTCAACAGCTACGTCACCACGGTCCACCACTTCCTGGAGACCGCCATCGCGGCGAAGTACCTCAGAGAGAACCCCGCCAAGATGAAGAAGTTGAGGGAGGACCGGAAGCTCATCAACCCCTACACGAAGGAGGAGATCGTCTCCATCCTTCGGGCCGCCCGTGCGGACGACGAGCGGCGGAACATGAGGTTCCGGCGAACCGGCCGGACATTCCACCTCTTCCCCCTCGTCGCCACCGCCCTCTTCGGTGGCCTCCGAGAGAATGAGCTCGCCTACCTCGATCACCCTGACCTCGACCTTGAACGAGACCTCATCTGGGTCCGCGTCAAGCCTGGCTTCAAGCCGAAGTCGCACCAGGAGAGGGCGATCCCACTGGAACCCCTTCTCCGTCAGATTCTGGAGCCCCTCAAGAAGCCCTCCGGCCCCTGCTTTCCCAACGGATCAGGCGGGCGCTACCTGAACGACATGCTCTCGGATGTGAAGCTGATCGGTGAGGCCGCAGGCGTCCAGGAGATCACGGTGCACCTTCTCCGCCACAACTACGCCTCCCACCAGATCATGAACGGCGTCTCCCACTTTCTCGTCATGAACTGGATGGGGCACAAAGACTCGGAGACCTTGCGTCGGTACGTCCACCTCTCCCCTGGGACCAACCGCTTCAAGAACCCGAGCATCTTCGGCGAGAAGGACATCTTCGCGCTGCTCGACGCCCCGCCTGCCCAGCCGGCAGCAGTGATCCCGCTACCGGTGGCCGAGGACCGGGAGCAGGCCCGAAAGGGGTCATGATGAGGGCGACAAGTGGACAGTAAGTGGACAGTAAAGCGCGAATTAAGGGGAGGGGATTACGGTTCTACTCCGTAACCCCTTGACGGCCAAGGGGGGATTGGTCGGGCCGGCGAGATTTGAACTCGCGACCTCTTGCACCCCAAGCAAGCGCCCTAGCCAGGCTGGGCTACGGCCCGATGGATGGATTTTACCTTCTGGCCTCGAAACTGACAACCTCCATCTTCACCGCCGCCCCCTCGTTCTCCCGGTCGCCCAGGAAGAAACTCGTCTCCCGCCGGGCCACCCTCCCGGGGACCGCGTCCGTCCGCCACTCCCTCTTCACCGTCTTCATCCCCCCCTCCGCCCCCGTCGTCACCTGCACCACCTGGCAGACCACCTCCCGGCCCTCGATCGCGAGCTTCCGGTCCGCCTCCACCAGCAGTTCCTCCTCCCAGGTGTTCCGCTTCCCCCCCATGAACGTCTCCGCCAGCACCCGCACCGCCCAGACGGGCGCCTCCGCGCTCCGCCAGATCGTCGTGGCCTGCCCGGCGTCCTTGTCCGCGTCCAGGCTGATCACCGTGACCGAGCACTTGTACCGCCGCTCCCCCACCGCCACCCCCGCCCCCCCCCCCCCCCCCCCCCTCCCCCGGAAAATCCCCGGCATCGCGAGGTATATCGGGATGTCGCTCTCCTTCCCGCCCCCCTCCATCCGGATCGTCGCCTTCTCCCCCGTGACGGACTTCACCATCCAGACATGCTGGGTCACCTTGTCCTCGAACACCGTCTTGCCCTGGGCCGCGTCGAACCGCGCCTGCTTCGTGGTCTCGTTGAAGACCAGGCGCGACCCGGGACGGAATCCCGCCCAGGGATGCACGTAGCCCCGCACCGCCTCCCGCGCCGCCTCGTCCTCCTGGACGAACGCCAGGGACGCCGCCAGGATCGCCATCCATTTCGCCATGCCGCCTCGGGAATATCGGGAGGGATTTTACTGCGCCCCCTTTGCGAATGCGAACAGAAACCGGGCGGGACGTATTATCTTCGGAGGTGCCCCCTTGCCCGCGATCCTCTGGCTCGCCGCCCTCGCCCTGTCCCCCCAGGAACCGGCCCGGCCCCCCATGACGGAAGGCGAGCCGGCCCCGGGGAAATTCGTCCGCCAGCAGGCCGCCGAATACCGGGACACCGGCGTCCACCACGCCCTCTACCTGCCCGTCAACTGGAAGCCCGGCGGAAGCTGGCCCGTGATCGTCGAATACGCCCCCAACCAGTGGGCCCCCGCGAAGTGCACCGGCCGCGTCGAGGACTGCCGCATGGGCTTCCACCAGTCCGGGGGCCGGGACTTCCTCTGGGTCGTCATGCCCTACATCAGCACGACGCGGAAGGAAAACCAGCTGACGTGGTGGGGCGACGAGGAAGCCACCGTCCGGTACTGCATCGCCAACCTCCGACGCGTCTGCGAGACCTTCGGAGGCGATCCCAACGCGGTCTTCCTCACCGGCTTCTCGCGGGGGGCCATCGCCTGCGGCTACCTGGGGCTCCGGGACGAGGCCGTGGCGGACCTCTGGCTCGCCTTCCTCCCCCACAGCCACATCGACGGCGCCCGGTTCACGACCAAGGGCGCCCGCGAGCGGCTGGCCCGAATCCGCGGACGCGCCACCTTCGTAACCTGGGGGTCCCGGGACGACGCGAAGAGCGAAAGCCCCAAGGGCGCCGCGATCCTCCGCGAACTCGGATTCCCCGTGGTCGAGCGCGAACTGCCGGACGTGGCGCACACCGACCGCTGGATCGAGGAGGACAACCCGGTCCGCCGGGAAATGAGGGCCTGGATGGCGGACGTCCTCAAGAACCGCCCCGGCACCCGCGCCGTCCGCGGCCGGGTGGTCGATGCCGGCGGTCAAGGGATCGCGGGAGTCCGGGTCCAATGCGGGGGCTGGCACTGGGCGGTCACCGGGCCGGACGGCCGCTACGAGATCCCCTCGCTCGTCCCCGGACGCCGCACGCTCGAAGCCGGCAAGGAAGGCCTCGCCTTCAGCCCCGCCGGTCAGGAGGTCACGGTCGAGGACCGCGACGTGGACCTCCCGCCGATCACGGGGAAACCCGCCCGGTGAACTACAGGATGCCCGTCTGCCCCGGCACCGGGATCGGGTAGTTGCCGTCGGGGCCGGGCTTCTTGGGCGGGTCCGTCGTGAAGTCGCCGTCCGCCGGCTGGAAGGCGAAGTCCGACTTCGTCACCTGCTCCCACGTCACTTCCTTCCCCGTGTAGCAGGCGATCTGGCCCATCACCACCACCCAGGTGCTCGGCACCATGTAGTCGCCGTTGTTGACGGCCTTCCCCTTGCGGACCGCGTCGAAAAGCTCCCTCTGCTCCACCCGGTGGCCGTCCTCCCCCATCTTGGTCCGCCACGGCTTCTCGCCCTCGATCCAGGAGTCCGAGTACTCCGTGATCCGGCACCGCCCCTTCGTCCCCAGGATCAGCGACGAGTAGTCCGCGTGGCACTTGTTCCGCGTACAGCAGTTCGCGTAGACCCGCACGCCGCCGGCGTACTGGTAGACCACGCTGTGGTGGTCGAACATGTCGCCGTAGACCTCCCCGAACGACGTGGACCGTCCCCCCAGGCCGTGGCACTTGACCGGCGTCTGCCCCTTCAGCGCCCACGTGGTGCGGTCCAGGTTGTGGGCGAGCGACTGGATCACGTCGTCCCCCGAGAGCCAGCAGAAGTGGTACCAGTTGTAGAAATGGTACTGGGCCTCCGTCTGCCCCGGCTTGCGCTTCACCGTGTTGTAGGGGGCGCGCAGGAAGTTCTCCTCCGCGGCCACGATCTCCCCGATCTGCCCGTCGTGCACGCGCCGGATCGCCTCCTGCACGCCCGGCGTATAGCGGCTGTGGAGCCCCGAGACGACGCAGAGCTTCTTCTGCCTCGCGATCTCGCAGGCCGCCGCCACCTGCTTGACGCCGGCCGGATCGATGGCGTGCGGCTTCTCCACGAAGACGTGCTTCCCGGCCTCGACCGCGGCCCTCATGTATTTGGCGTGGAACTTCGAGGCGCAGGCGATGAGGACCACGTCGGAGGCCTCGATCACCTTCCGGTAGCCGTCGAAGCCCGTGAGGGCGAGGTCCTTCTCCACCGCGAACTGCTCGGGCCTGTTCTTCTTGAGGTAGTTGAACGCGTTGTTCACGCGGTCCTCGAAGACGTCCACCATGGCCACCAGGCGGACGTCCCGCCCGGTGTCCATCGCCTGCTCCGCGGCGCCGGTACAGCGCCCGCCGCAGCCGATCATGCCGATCTTGATGGCGTCGCTCCCGCCGGGGTGGACGAGCCGGCCGGCGGCGAGGGCGGCGACCGAGGACTGGAGGAACTTCCGGCGCGTGGGGCGAGTGGGCTGGTTCATGGTCTCATCTCCGAATGGCCGTTGTTGATATTACGCCCCGCGATAAGGCAAGATGGGGCCCGCGGACCATGAGCGATCCCTCTTCCTACTACGGCGACAAGGAGGACCTCCTCAGGGACCTCTTCGGCGCCCGGGAGGTGCGGGCCGACGGCCGCCAGGTCGAGGTCGACGGCGCCGTCTACCCCGTCGTCGACGACGTCATCGTCCTCCTGGAACCCTGGCAGTACACCCCCCACGTGCGTCGCCGCCTGGCCCGCCGGAGCGAGACCGGCGGCGACCCGAGGGTCTTCGCCCAGGACATCCAGTTCACCTTCGGGGAGGAATGGGAGCGCTACGGGATGGCGCTCCCCGAGCACGAGCAGGAATTCCAAAGCTACTTCGACCTCGTCGACCTGGACGGGCTCCGCTCCTCGCGGGTCTGCGACCTGGGGTGCGGCATGGGGCGCTGGAGTTCCTTCCTCAAGGACCGGGTGCGCGAACTGGTCCTGGTGGACTTCTCCGACGCCATCTTCAAGGCCAGGGTGAACCTCCTGGGGGCCGGCCACTGCCTCTTCTTCATGGGGGACCTCAGGAGGCTCCCCTTCCGGCCCGACTTCTGCGACTTCCTGTTCTCCCTCGGGGTCCTGCACCACCTGCCCACGCCCTGCCTGGACGAGGTCCGGGCCCTCCGGAAATTCGCCCCGCGGATCCTCGTCTGCCTCTACTATGCCCTGGACAACCGGCCGTCCTACTTCCGTCCCCTCCTGGCCGGGATCACGGGAATCAGGAAGGTCCTATGCCGCTTCCGGGACCCGTCCTTCCGGAAGTTCGCGGCCCTCCTGGGCGCGGCCCTCGTCTACGAGCCGCTGGTCTCCCTGGGGCGCGCCCTCGAGCCCTTCGGCCTCGGCCGCCACGTCCCCCTCTACGACATCTACAAGGACAAGGGATTGAAGCGGATCGAGCAGGACGTCTATGACCGGTTCTTCACCCGCGTGGAGCAGAGGGTGTCCCGCGCGGACATCATGGGCCTGAAGGATGCGTTCTCCAGGGTCGTCCTCTCGGACGGCCTCCCGTACTGGCATTTCCTCTGCCGCCGCTGATGAGCCGGAGCTTCCGCCACCTGCTCGACCGCCTCCTGGGGGGCGAGGACAGCCTCCGCCGGCGCGCCTTCGCCCGCCTGCGCTGGACCCTGAGCATCCCGCCGCGGGACTGGTTCGACCGGGAGAAGCGCGCCCTCTTCCGCGCCGTCCGCCCCTTCACGATGGCCGGCTACCGCCGGCTCTCCAACATCCGCGACCTCTGCCGGCGGGCCGAGGCGGAGGGCCTCCCCGGCGCGTTCGTGGAGTGCGGCGCCTGGAAGGGCGGCGCGGCCGCCGTCATCGCCTCCGCGGCGCGCGCCGGGAGCCGCACGACCTGGATCTTCGACTCCTTCGAGGGCCTCCCCGAGCCCGGCGCCGCCGACGGCCCCGACGCCCCCCGCTGGACCGGCAAGTGCGCCGCGCGGATCGAGGAGGCCGAGCGGCTCCTCTTCGACACGCTCGGCCTCGACCGCGCGCGGGTGGTCCTGCGCAAGGGCTGGTTCCGGGACACCCTGCCCGCCGCGCGCGCGGAGATCGGCCCGATCGCGGTCCTGCGGCTCGACGGCGACTGGTACGACTCCACGCGCGAGTGCCTGGAGAACCTCTACGACGGCGTCTCGCCCGGCGGCTTCGTGATCCTGGACGACTACGGCTACTGGGAGGGCTTCCGCCGCGCCGTGGACGAGTTCCTTTCCGCCCGCCGCCTCGCCGTGGAGATCGTCCCGGTGGACCGCTCCACGGCCTGGTTCCGCAAGCCCGCCTGAGCCCGCCGGGGGGGCCGGGATCCGGGGGCATTGATATTCATATTACAATGAGATACACTTTTTCAAGAGGCCCAAGGTGCAAGCCACACGCTTCGAGTGGGACGACCGCAACGAGGAGCACATCGCGGCCCACGGCGTGGACCCCTCCGAAGCGGAAGAGGTCCTTCGAAGGAAGCCCCTT
>CAYNDR010000187.1:0-12736 GCA_964395295.1 uncultured Planctomycetales bacterium | reverse complement strand
GCTCCAGGATTAGGGTGTTCCCGTCCTCGGTCCGGATCGCCTGGAACGGGCGCTGGAGGCCCTCCATCTTCCACACCTCTTTCTGCAGGGGATCGATCTCCACCACCTGGTTCAGCTGATGGTCGGTGATCAGCGTGTTCCCGTTCTCCAGGCGCTGGGCCTTCCAGGGGCGGATCCGGCCCATGCCGACCGTCCACTTCACGCCGCCGTCCCGGTCGACCTCCTCGATCCCCTTTAAGGAGCAGATGAGGGTGTTCCCGTTCTCCAGCCGCTGCACCGACGTGGGATAATTCCTCGGCGCGCTCGTCCAGACCGCCGCCTTCGTCCTCGCGTCGTACTCGGCCACGCGGTTGGCCTGCTGTTCGGCCACCAGGACGTTGCCGTTCTCCAGGCGGACGGCGTCGCTGGGATAGCTCAGGTTGTCCAGCTGCCAGACGACGCGGCCGCCGCTCTTTCCCGCGGGCTCCACCTCGAGCACCTGGTTGTAGTTCGTGTTGGCGATGAGCACGTTCCCGTTCTCGATCCGCCGGGCGCTCCAGGCGACCGGGACGTTCTTCCTGTAGGACCAGACCTCCCGCCCCTGCAGGTCGAACTCCCGCACCCCGCTCTGATCGCAGACCAGGATCCGGTGCGCCGCCATGCGGGCGTAGGGGCTGAAGGAGATCGACTGGAGGTGGCGTTCCTAGATCTCCGCCTCGCCGACGAGGGGGGAGAAGATCCCCATGCGGCCCTTCCCCGCGGAGCGCAGGACTCCCGCGAGCCGGTCCCCGTTCCGGAAAACGACCTTGGCGAACCAGCCCGGCGGCGGCTCGCCGGCGGGCGGGTCGTGCCGGAAGCAGATCATCCTCGCGGACGCCCGTTCGATGACTTCCTCCTTCGCCTCGAGGAACGCGACCCCCTCGGCGGTGATGGACCGGAGATCGCCGTAGCTCGCCGAGCACTCCGGCTTCCCATCCCCGCCGGCGGCCTTCGCGGCTTCGCGCAGGAGGACGTCCTTCTTCCCGTCCTTGATCTCCGGCGGCGCCCCCAGGACCGGCGCCAGGGAGATGGAGCGGATCGCGCCCCGCGGGATCCGGAACGTCCCGGCCGGCGCCTCCATCGTGGCCACCCCTTCCTCGAAGGACCGGAGACGCCCCGAGAGGGTGCCGCCGTCAAGGAGGCGCACCCTCTCCGCCTTCGGATCGAACGGCAAGGGCGCGTCCTTCCCGAACCGGATCTTCCGGACCTCCTCGACGATCAGCCTGGCCTTCCGGCCGCTCTCCGGGTCCAGGATCTCCAGGCACCCCGAGGAGTCGAATCCCGTGATCCTGCCGCGCCTCTCCGCATGGTCGGCCGTCAGGATGCGGACGTCCTCGCCGGCCGCCGGCCCGTCCTGCGGGCGCGCGGCCGCCTCCCCGGGGGCCGCCAAGGCCATCAGCGCGAGGAACCAGGCGGCGCGTCTCATTCGCAGCACTATACCAGGAGACGCCGGCCATATCATCGGGTTTCGGGGAAATCCGACCGGGTTTCTTGACGGCCCGCCGGGGGAGGCCTAGAATGTCCCCGAACATCGGGGAGTCCAGGATGGCGCGGGTCATCGTCAGGGAGGGCGGCGCCGACCGGATCGTCGAGCTGGGCGGTCCCATCACCGTCGCGGGGCTCGCCCTCGAGAACAAAATCGTGCTCCAGGACCGGCAGTCCTCCCGCCGCCATTGCCAGTTCGAGAGGATCGAGTGGGGCTATAAGCTCATCGACCTGGAGAGCCGGAACGGGACGCGCGTGAACGACAGGACCGTCAACCAGGCGCTCCTGCGGCCCGGGGATTGCGTCCAGATCGGGCAGGCGATCCTCATCTTCGAGGACCCGAACTTCAAGGAGCCCCCGCCCGACGTGGTCGCGCGCTTCGGGCCCCCGATGCCCGTCATGGCCGCGGCCGCTCCGACCCCCCTGGCGAGCCCGCTCCCGCCGCCGATCCCCTCCATGCCGCCCCCTCCGCCGTCACCCATGGCGGCGGCCTTCCCTCCCCCCCCCGCGCCGCCGGCCGCCGCGGGGATCCCGTCGGCCGGGACGGAGCCGGCCCTCCGCCGGCGCCCGGGTCCCGCGACGGCGATCGACCGGGGATTCCGCGCCGCGATGGTCGAGCGCGTGCGCGAGAGGAAGATCGTCACGTGCGTGGGCGTCTGCGCCGCCCTCTTCGGCGTGCTGATCGTGATCCTGATCATCTACAGCATGGCTTCCGGGGAGTCCCCGGCCCTGCGCGCCGCCCGCGAGAATTGCGAGAAGGCGCAGGAACTCAGGATCAAGGACCCGGGCCAGGCCCTCCGGCTCATCCAGGCGATCCCCGCCGACCAGCAGCCCTACCACGAACGCGCGCAGAGGCTCAAGCGGCAGATCGATGCGGACACGGTGCGCCAGCGCGCCGCGGTGGGCGAGGCCGAGCAGAAGGACTTCAAGGAGCTGTACGAGTTCTGCGAGATGAACCGCAGCAACGCGCCGGCCTACGAGCAGATGTACGCGCGCTGTGCGGAGTACCGCCGGAAATACCCCAGGAGCCCGTGGATCTCCAGGCTGGACGAGTACCAGAAGATATCCCAGGAGGGGCGCCAGGGGGCGATGCGCTCCGACCTGGGCTCCCTGGATCAGCAGGTGGCGGACCACCTCCAGAAGAACGAGTTCGCCGCCGCGCTCCGCCGCGTGAACGCCCTGTTCGAGAAATACAAGGCGGAGATCGAGGCGCGCGCCCAGATCGTGAAGGCCCACGACGACGTCGTGGACCGGGCCAAAGGCTACTGGGAGGCCCAGGAGGCCAAGGCCAAGGACCTCAAGGACCGCGGCCAGAAGGACGAGGCGCGGCGCGCCTACGAGGAATCCATCGCCAACCTGGGCGAGGGCAAGGTGGACGAGCTGAGGGACTTCTGCACCCTGGCCCAGGCCTACCTGGACGCCCTCAAGTAGCCCGAGCGGATGAGAGAGCACACGGCCGCCACCCGCGTCCGCTACGGCGAGACGGACCAGATGGGCGTGGTCTACCATGCCCACTACCTCGTCTACTTCGAGCTGGGCCGGACGGAGCTCCTGCGGTCGGCCGGCCTGGACTACCGCGGGCTGGAGCGCCGGGGGATCTTCCTCGTGGTCACGGAGGCCTCCTGCCTCTACCGGTCCGCGGCCCGCTACGACGACCTCCTCCGGATCGAGACCCGCGTGGCCGGCCTGGGGAAGGCCTCGGTCCGTTTCGAGTACGCCCTCCGGGCGGAGGACGGGCGCCTCGTGGCGGAGGGCCGCACCGCCCTGGCCTCCCTGGACGCCCGGAGGCGGCCCGCCCGGCTCCCGGAGGACGTGGCCGCCCTTCTGGGATGAAACGTGCGTACCCGTTCAGTATCTGAGAATCGAGAATTGAGAATCGGGAATCAAGGGGTAGTCCCCCCTTTCCCCCCGGGGGGGCAAGGGGGGAAATCCATTCTTAATTCTTGATTCTCGATTCTTATCACAACCAGGGACTGAATGCATACAAACGTGCCATGGAAGGAAGGCCCTCCTCCGTCCATATTAGGGGGGGCCGCCTGTCGATTTTCGGTGACAAGTTCCCGGGCGCGGGTCTATAATTTCCCGCTGACCCGGAGGAACAGGGGGTTTATTGTCGGAGCGCACGCCATGAAGCGCATGCTCTTGCTCGGTGTGGCGGCCCTCTTTGCCGCATCCGCTTACGGCCAGGAGGATCCGGACCGCCGGAAGACCTCGACCGCCCTCTATCTGGACGGCCTCCGCCTGGAGACGGAGAAGCCGATCGACCTCCAGAAGGCCATCGCCAAGTACAAGAAGGCCGTGGACAAGGCGGCGGACGAGGCGGGCAAGGCGGAGAACGACGAGAAGAAAAAGAAGATCCGCGAGGCCGCCGCCGCCTCGCTCGTCCGCATCGGCTACTGCAACGAGAAGCTGGAGCCGGAGAACGTGGCCGAGGCCCAGACCGCCTACGGCCGCGTGGCGTCCGACTTCGGCGACGTCGAGCCCTGGGCCGGGATCGCCAGGGACAAGTCGGGCCTGAAGGGCGTGGACGTGTACCTCCAGCGCCTGCACGCGGCCCTGCGCCCCTGGCGCGACACCGCCGCCCGCAGTCCCCTGGACGCCCTCTACGCCGAGAAGGAGAAGGCGGCCTGGGACAAGATCCAGCCGCTCCAGAAGGACGCCGTCTCGGGGCTCGTCTGGGGCCTGGGCCACGTGGACGAGGTGATCCGCAACTTCTGCGCCGAGAAGCTCGCCGAGGTCGTCGACGCGCCGGGGATCGAGGCGATCCTCTCCAAGCTGGGCGACGCCAATCCCGACCTCCGCGCGGGGGCGTCCACCGCCTTCCAGAAGATCTTCCGCAAGTTCAACGATGCCGCCGAGCTCGACCGGTCCGCCTCCGACCTGCGCGCCGCGACCGACATCCGGCTGGACGTGGGGACCGACAAGCCGAAGGCCGGGATGGAGAAGCTCAAGGGCCGCGCCGAGGAGCTCCAGAAGAAGGCCGCGGCGATCCGGGGGGGCATCCCGGACAAGCTCGAGACCGAGAAGATCCAGGGCGAGATGGCCAAGATCATCGTGGACGAGAACCTGGACCCGCAGGTGCGCCTCGAGGCCGCCCTGGCCCTGGGCTGGATCGGCCGCGTCCAGGGCGCCCTGGCCGACGCCCTCCTCAAGGGCATGGACAGCAAGAACCTCAACGTGCGGCAGGCCTGCTGCCGCGCCGCGGGCGCCGTGGACACCTCCGTGAGCGCGGACAAGCACAAGCTCGCCGACAAGCTGATCGCGGTCGTCATCTACGAGCCCGCCAAGCCGGCGGACGACGCCAACAAGTCCCCGTCGGGCGAGCACCCCGACTGGGCCAACGACGGCGTGACCCGCCAGGCCGCCGCGGAGGCGCTGGAGCAGATCGGCCTGGTCAAGTCGATCCCCGCCCTGATCGACGCGCTCGACGACAACGAGGCGCGCGTCCGGAGCTCCGCGCACCGGGCGCTCCGGGGGATCACGGGGAAGGACTTCGATTTCGAGTCCGACAAGCCGCTCAAGGACCGCAAGGAGGCCCAGCAGAAGTGGCAGACGTGGTGGACCGACACCGGCGGCGTCGTGGTCCTCGTGGAGCGCTTCTGGTCCTTCCAGTCGCAGTGGAAGGAGTTCAGCGCCGTCAAGCTCTTCGATCCGCCCCTCTTCCTCAAGGAGGTCGAGGCGCGCCTGTGGGTCTCGCCCGACCCGAAGTCCGACATGGACCGGGCCAAGCTGGTCCTGGAGACGTTCCAGCGCCGGAAGGACATCTTCGTGCAGGACGCGGTGGACCTGGGCCCCGGCGCGGTCGACCGCCTCCTCAAGTACATCGGCGGGGAGGCCGAGAGCGGGAAGGCGAACGCCGCCACGCGCTGCTTCGTGGCGGAGGCCGTGGCCCGCTCCATCGAGAAGCATGCCGTCGCGGACGCCGTGGCCAAGGTCCGCGACCTCGTCGGCGGGGGCGACTCCGGCGCCAAGAAGGCGGGCGCGGCGGTGTGCCTCGGATTCCTGCCCAAGGACAAGGTCGGCGCCGGCGACCGCGACGCCCTGGCGAAGGGCCTGAGCGCCTCGGAGGCCGAGGTGCGCGAGGCGGCGGCGAACGCGCTGGCCCGCGTGGGCGAACCCGGGCAGGCCGCCGAGCTCACCAAGGCGGCCCAGGACGCCGAGGCGGTGGTCCAGATCGCGGCGCTCCGCGCCCTCTCCAACGTCCGCCCCGACAATGCCGACACGATCAAGGTGCTCGGGGACATGATCGCCGACGAGGCGGAGACCCCCGGCGCCCAGACGAAGAAGGTGGTCAGCGGCCCGTCCGCGCACCTGGTGCGCGAGTACACCGTGGACGCCCTGGGCAACATCGGCAACCCCTCGGCCATCCCGTTCCTCCTGCGCTCCCGCCGCGACACGATGAGGAACGTCCGGGAGGCCTCCCGGATCGCCGTCCAGAAGTGCTACAAGGCCAACGCCAAGGCGTCCACGGACGCGGCCCTCGGCGTCCTCCGGGAAGGGAAGAACAAGACCGACGACCGGATCGGCGCGGCCCTCTGCCTGGGGGACACGGGCGACGCGGCGCTCGGGAAGGACCTCGCGTACCGGCTCGTGGACGAGAACCCCCCGCTCAAGCTCAAGGACCAGGATCCCGCGGTGAGGATCGCGGTCTGTCAGGCCCTGGAGGCCCTCAAGGCCAAGAGGCTCACGGTCGTGGAGAAGCTCGTGCAGGCGGTGGCGGACGAGGACGAGCGCGAGGCGGTCCGCGACGAGGCCTTCAAGGCCCTCAAGGCCACGGCCGGGATCGAGCTCCCGGACGCGGCCCAGTTCAAGGCCTCCGATCCCAAGGACAAGCGCGAGCCCGCCGTGAAGTGGTGGAAAGAGTGGTTCGACGGCGAGAAGAGCAAGCTCAAGGACGAGGCCTAGGCCCCGGCCCCCCCCGGAAGCCGCGCGTCCCCCGGGGGCCCCTCCCGCGGCATCCTGTCCGGACCCTTGAAATGCGGAGCGGGAGGGGACATAATCGTCGTGGTTTATGGACGACAACGGCGGGGCAGCCGGCGAAGCGGTCCGCGAGCATCCCCTGTCCTCCAGCGTCCTGGTCCTGAACAAGCACTACGCCGCCATCCGCGTCGTCTCGGCGCGCCGCGCCTTCACCCTCCTCTGCAAGAACTCCGCCGAGGCGATCGACGCCGATGACGGCCAGTTCGGGAACTTCGACTTCCCCGCGTGGATCACCCGTTCCCTGGCGCGGCGGGGATGCCCCGTGGACCACGAGCAGTTCGTGGCGACGCCCCGGCTCGCCCTCCTGGTGCCCAAGGTCATCCGGCTCGTCGGCTACGAGAAGGTCCCCAAGAGGGAGGTCAAGTTCAGCCGCCGGAACATCCTGGCGAGGGACGAGAACCGCTGCCAGTACTGCGGGAAGAAGTTCCCCGCCTCCAGGCTCTCCATCGACCACGTGGTCCCGAAGTCCCGCGGCGGCGCCTCCGCCTGGAAGAACGTGGTGGCCGCCTGCAACGAGTGCAACACCCGCAAGGGGGGCCGCATGCCGTCCGAGGCCTCCATGAAGCTCGTGCGGCCGCCCGCGGTGCCCCGCAAGAACCCGGCGCTGGCCGACAAGGTCCGGTCCGAGAGGTACCGGATCTGGCGGCACTTCCTGGGGGACGGCGAGATGGCGATCGACGCATGAGAAGCCTTCGCCCGCACCGGATCCTGGGGCTGGTCCTGCCCCTCGCCTGCGCGGGGTGCGGATTGGTCGGGGGCGTGGCCTCGGCGGGCGCCCAGCTGATCCAGCTGGCGTTCGCCCTGGCGGCGATGGCCCTTCCCTTCGCGGCCTGGTACTACTACTACCGGAACCAGGACTGACCGGCCGTCACTTCCGCCGGCCCTCCAGGACCTTCTCCACCGCCTCGAAAGGCACGCCCGCGGCGAAGAGCAGAAGGAGGCAGTGGTAGAGGAGGTCCGCCGCCTCCTCGGCGATCCGGGCCTTCTTCCGGGAACGGGAGGCCATGACCAGCTCGCACGTCTCCTCGATCATCTTCTGGTGCAGGCGCCTGGGATCCGCCAGGAGGGCGTTCGTGTAGGAACCCTTCCGGGCCGCGCGCCTGCGGTCCGCGAACCCGCGGGCGAGGACGTCGATCACCCCCCGCGCGCGCCACATCCGGCGGGCGAAGCAGGTGGGCGTGTTGCGGTGGCAGGCGGGGCCCGTCTGTTCCACGCGGGCCAGGATCGTGTCGCGGTCGCAGTCGTAGTGGAGGCTCACGACCTTCTGGACGTGGCCGGACTCCTCGCCCTTCTTCCAGAGCTTGTTCCGCGACCGGCTCCAGTAATGCATGTAGCCGGTCTTCCGGGTGAGGCGCAGGGCCTCCCGGTTGGCGTAGGCGAGCATGAGGACGTTGTTGGTGCGCACGTCCTGGGTGACGACCGGGATGAGCTTCATCGGACCTGGACCCCCTTCCTTCGCAGGTGTTCCTTCACCGAGCCGACCGGGACCGTCCCGTAGTGGAAGATCGAGGCCGCCAGGGCGGCGTCCGCCCGCCCCCGGCCGAGCACGTCGAAGATGTGCTCCGCCGACCCGCAGCCGCCCGAGGCGATCACGGGGATCGACACCGCCCCCGCCACGGCGGCCGTGACCTCGATGTCGTACCCGTCCGTGGTCCCGTCCGCGTCGATGCTCGTGAGGAGGATCTCCCCCGCCCCGAGGCCGGCCGCCCGGCGGGCCCACTCGACCGTGTCCAGGCCCGCGGGGCGCGAGCCCGCGTGCGTGTAGACGCGGTGGCCCCCCGCCTCCCGCTTCGTGTCGATGGCCACGACCACGCACTGCGACCCGAAGTCGCGGGCCGCCTCCGAGATCAGCGAAGGGGACAGGACGGCCGCGGTGTTGACGGAC
Organism: uncultured Planctomycetales bacterium; assembly: GCA_964395295.1. Lineage (GTDB taxonomy): Bacteria > Planctomycetota > MHYJ01 > MHYJ01 > JACPRB01 > CAYNDR01. The sequence goes on along the minus strand of CAYNDR010000187.1, from coordinate 4,368 downwards.
ACCTTGTCCGCCCCCGCCCGGAGGGTGGCCTTCACGTCCTCGTAGGTCCGGATGCCGCCGCCGATCGTCAGGGGGATGAAGAGCCGCTCCGCCGTGCGCCGGGCCACCTCGAAGATCGTCCGGCGCTCCTCCAGCGTGGCCGTGATGTCCAGGAACACGACCTCGTCGGCGCCCTCCGCCTCGTACCGGCACGCCAGCTCCGCCGGGTCGCCCACGTCCGCCAGGTTCTGGAACCGGACGCCCTTCACGACCCGGCCGCCCTTGACGTCCAGGCACGGGATGATCCGCTTGGTCAGCATGGTCGCCGCGATGTCAGGGATTTGATGCCGGATATCGGATACCGGGCCGGCGGCCCTTCGGGCGTCACCGGCGTTCCCTCAATTCACGTCCTCCTGTCTCCCGTATCGACGGCTTAGCGCTTCCAGCGGACGGAGCCCTTCGTGGACTTCAGCCCGGCCACGGGGCGCGTGGCCTGGTGCAGGGCCGCCCCCAGGGCCTTGAAGCAGGCCTCGTTGACGTGGTGGAAGTCCTTCCCGCGGACGACCACGTTGTGCAGGGTGATCCGCGCCTCCATCGCGAAGCTCCGGAGGAAGTGCTCCAGCATCGCGTCCGGCAGGTCCACGCCGCAGTACGGGCGGTCCGACAGGTCCACGCTCACGGTCACCAGGGCGTCGTCCATCGGGAGCGTGGCGCATCCCACGCGCTGGACCGGCCGCCCCCGGAGGGCCTCCCGGAAGGCCCTCCCCAGGGTGATGGCCACGTCCTCGCAGACGTGGTGGCCGAAGTCGCCGCCCGCCCGGATGTCGAGGTCGAACCTCCCGAACCGCGCCAGGGACTCCAGCATGTGGCGGAGCCAGCGGTCGGAGACCGAGACGTCGTACTTCCCGGACCCGTCCAGGTCGATCCGGACGGAGACGTCCGTCTCGCGGGTCTTCCTCTTCAGGCGTTCCTTCCTCATCGTGCGATGTCCATGGCCTTCCGGAAATCGATCCGCCCCGAGTAGAGCGCGAACCCGATGATGATACCATACGCCCCGAGTTCCTTGAAGCGCGCCACTTCTTCCAGGGTGGTCACGCCCCCCGAGAAGATGACGGGCTTGGCGGAGGCTTCGATCACCTTCCTGACGGGCTCCCAATCGACCCCCTGGCCCTTCCCCTCCACCTTCACGTTCGTGTAGAGGAATCCCGCGAGGGGCAGGTCCTTGACGCTCCGCATGAACTCCACGACGTCGATCCCGGACTTCTCCTGCCAGCCGGCCACGAGGATTTCCAGCCCGGCCGCGTCGATAGCCACGACGATCCGGTCCGGGTAGCTCTCGGCGGCGCTCTCGAGCCAGGCGAAGTCCTTCACCGCGCGGGTCCCCACGACCACCCGGTCGATCCGGGCCCCGGATTCGGCGAGCTCGGCCTCGAGGAGGAGCCGCAGGACGGCCGCGTCGCGCACGCCGCCGCCCCATTGGATCTTCGCCTTGTGCCGCGCGGCCCGGGGCAGGACGCCCAGGAGCGCCAGGTGGTTCGGCATCCCCTCGCCGAGCGCCGCCTTCAGGTCCACCACGTGCAGCCACTCGGCGCCCAGGCCCAGCCAGCGGTCCGCCACCGCCCCGGGCGACCCGTAGACCTTCTCCTGCCCCTTGTGGCGGCTGGCTTCCAGCTTCACGACGTTCCCGTTCAGGAGGTCCAGCGCGGGGAAGATGATCATGCAGGAAGCCTCGCATCAGGAAAGACACCGTCCCGCGAACGCCACGAAATTGCCCACCACCCCGAGCCCGACGCCGCTCGACTTCTCGGGGTGGAACTGCACGGCCCACACGTTCGACCGCACGGCGGCCGCGGCGAACGGCCCCCCGTAGTCGGCCGTGGCGGTGCAGGGCGCCGGCCCCGCCGGCGGCGCGAACGAGTGCACGAAGTAGAAGAACGCCTCCGGGGGCACGCCCTCGAAGGGGCCGGCCCCCCCATGGCGCACCGAGTTCCAGCCGATGTGCGGCAGGCGAGGGTGGCCGAGGCGGGCCACGCGTCCCGGGCAGAATCCCAGCCCCGCGCCCGCGCCTTCCTCGCTGGAATCGTAGAGGATCTGCATCCCGACGCAGACCGCGAAGGCCGGCAGTCCCTCCTCCAGCCGGCGCCGCAGGTCCGCCCGGAAGGGCGCCACCTGGGCCGCCACCTTCCCGAAGGCGCCGACCCCGGGGAGGAGGAGCGCGCGCGCCGTGAGGATGCGATCCGGGTCGGTCTCCACGGACACCGCGGCCCCCGCCCTCTCGAAGGCCTTCTTGAGGCTGTGGATGTTCCCCACGCCGTAGTCGAGCAGGGTCATCGGCAGGGCGGCGGATCCCATGGTCATGCCCCGCGCCGGGGTCCCTCAACGCTCAAGGCGCACCTCGATGGACTTGAGGTGGGCGTCCAGCCCCTCGACCCGGGCCAGCGTCGCGGCGGTGGGCGCGAACTTCTCGACGCCCTCGCGTGAAAGCATCTGGTAGGAAATCGTCTTGAGGAAGGTGGCGGGCGTGACCCCGCCCCGGCGGCGGGCTTCCCCCAGCGTGGGGAGGATGTGGTTCGGCCCCGCGCCGTAGTCGCCGATCGCCACGGGCGAGTATTCCCCCACGAAGATCGAGCCGGCGCTCCGGATCCTCTTCAGGATTTCCACCGGGCGGTGGGCCGAGATCGAGAGGTGCTCGGCGCCGAAGTCGTTGGCGAACGAGACGGCCTCGTCGAGGGATTCCGCCACGAGGAGCGCGCCGTTCCCGGAGAGCGCCTTCCGGGCGATCCCGGCGCGCCCGCAGGAGGCGGCCTGGGCGTCGAGTTCGCGGTCCACCTCCAGGGCCTGCTTCTCGCTCGGCGTCGCCAGGACACAGCGGGCGTCCGGGGCGTGCTCGGCCTGCCCCAGGAGGTCCGCCGCGATGAACCGGGGGGAGGTCTTGCCGTCCGAGAGGACCAGGACCTCGCTCGGGCCGGCCAGGAAGTCGATCGCCACCTCGTCCCGCACGAGGCTCTTGGCCGCGGTGACGTACATGTTGCCCGGCCCCACGATGACCTCGCAGCGGGGGACCGTGGGCGTCCCGTAGGCCATGGCGAAGACCGCCTGCGCCCCCCCCGTCTTGAAGACCCGCGAGACGCCGCAAACGCGGGCCGCGAAGAGGACGGCGTCCGGGATCGTCCCCTTCCCCGTGGGCGGCGTGCAGAGGACGAGATCCCGCACCCCGGCCACCGCCGCCGGCGCGGCCGCCATGACGACGCTGGAGGGGTAAGGCGCGAGCCCTCCCGGGACGTAGAGGCCGGCCCGGTCGAACGGGACCACCAGGCGCCCGAGGACCACGCCCTTGAGCGGCTGGATCTCGAATCCCCTGGGCGACTCCAGCTTGTGGTAGCGGAGCACGCTGTCGTGCATCGAGCGGATCGCCGCCTGGACGTTCTGCGGGGTGTTCTTCTCGGCGGCGGCGAACTCGCCGGCGGTGGCCTCCAGGCCTTCCAGGTCCGCCTTGTCGAACTTCCTCGCGAGGCGCCGGAGGGTCCCGTCCGGGTCCTTCTGGAAATCATGGAGGATCTTCAGGACGGCCTGGATGACCGGTCCCTCCATGACTCCCCGGCGGGAGACGAGCCGCTCGCGCGTCCCCGGCGTGAGCCGCTCCACCCGGATCACGGGACCATCCTCTCGATCGGAAGCACGAGGATGCCGGTGGCCCCCGCCTTCTTCAGGCGCGGGACGAGGGCGTTGATGGCCTCCTCGTCCACCACCGAGTGGACCGCCACGAGGCCCTTCACCGCCAGGTTCACCACCGTGGGACTCTTCAGGCCCGGGAGGAGCCGGACGACCTGCGGGAGCTTCTTCCGCTCGACGTTGGCCATGAGGTACCGCTTCCCGCCGGCCTTCTCCACGCTGGCGATGGCGTGGGCCAGGTCCTCCACGTCCTGCCTCCGGCGGCGGAGGGCGGCGGCGCCGGCGATGAGGACGGCCCAGGAGTCCAGGATCACGTCCAGCAGGGAGAGGTGGTTCTGCTTCAGGGTCGCGCCGGTCTGCGTGAGGTCCGCGATGACGTCCGCCACGCCGATCGAGGGCGTGATCTCCGCCGCGCCCGAGACCGGGACGATGGAGACCCGGATTTTCTTTCCCTCGAAGTACCGCCGGACGAGGTTCGGGAAGGCGGTGGCCACCCGGGAGCCCGCGGCGATGTCCTCGAGCGAGGATATCCCCGAGCCCTCGGGGACGGCCACGACCAGCTTGCACCGCCCGAACCCGAGGTCGAGCATCTTCTCGACCGTGCACCCCGACTCCTCCACGAGGTCCAGACCGGTGACGCCCAGGTCGGCCGCCCCGGCCTCGACGAATCCGGGGATGTCCTGGGCGCGCGCGTACAGGACCTGGCACCGGCCGTCC
>CAYNDR010000186.1:12502-12767 GCA_964395295.1 uncultured Planctomycetales bacterium | reverse complement strand
ACTGCTTCTCCTTGTCCCGGGGCGTGTAGTGGGAGAGGTCGCCCCCCGGGAGGGGATAGAGCGTGTTCTTGCCGAATCCCGCCACGAGGACGGCCTTGGTCCCCCGGAACATGGCGCCGTGGTCGATCTTCCTGAGGTCGGCGTCCGGGTGCGGATTCTCGGGCATCATGCCGCCCTGGTACCAGTGGAGGCGGAACGCGGGCCGCCCCGCGCCCGCCGGCATGTCCCAGGAGGTGTGCAGCGCCACGGGGGGGATCGGAAGAGC
>CAYNDR010000186.1:0-12492 GCA_964395295.1 uncultured Planctomycetales bacterium | reverse complement strand
CGGGGGCGATGGCGGGATTGAACTTTCCTCCCTCGCCCTCCGCCGACGTGGGCAGGTCGGGTTCCAGCGAGTCCCAGGCGAGGTCCATGGTGTGGCTCCCCATGTCTCCCACCTGGCCGCTGCCGAAGTCCCAGAACTTGTTCCACTGCAGGCACCCGCCGAAATAGCCGGGATTGTAGGGGTGGAAGGAGGACGGCCCGATCCAGAGGTCGTAGTGGAGGTACGAGGGGGGATCGCCCTCCGCGGGCAGGTAGTCCTTCCCGCGGATCTGGCGGTTGCCCCAGGCGAAGGCCTCTTTCACCACGCCGACCGCGCCGTCCAGGATCTTCTCCCGAACGCGGTTGAAGTTCTCGCCCGCGTGCCGCTGGGTGCCGACCTGCGTGGCCACCTTGTCCTTCCTCTTGAGGTAGTTGGCGCGGACCGTGCGCGCCTCCTCGACGGTGTTCGCCAGCGGCTTCTCGCAGTAGACGTGCAGGTTCCGGTTCAGGGCCCAGTTGGCGACGAAGGCGTGCGTGTGGTCGGCGGTGGCGCAGACGACGGCGTCGATGCCCTTCTGGTCGAGGCACTTCCTCCAGTCGATGTGCTTCTGGGCGTCGGGGAAATTCTTGGCGGCGGCGTCCAGGTTCTTCTCGCTCACGTCGCAGAGCGCGACGAGGTTCTGGCTCTGGATCTCCTCGATGTTGGCCGCGCCGCGGCGGGCGACGCCGATGATCGCGATGTTCAGCTTCTCGTTCGGCGAGTTCCCGGCCCGGAGCGTCCCCGGCTTGAGGACCAGAATTCCCGCGCCGGCCGCCGCCGCGGTTCCCAGGAAGGCGCGGCGATTCATCCCCGTCTTCATGGCTTGTTCCCTCACCGTCGGTTTATCCGGGATTCCCCGGATGGAGCCGGTCGGGCCCACACCCCCCGCTCCCCCGATTATCATACGTCCTATCGGAGGCGGACGCATGCGCCGGACCGAAGGTTCCCGCGCCTCGATCGGGAATCCCGGCCGGCACGGCGCGGGAGGGCAAGTCCGACAAAAGCCGTTGACGCCCGCGCCCCGTTGGGCTACCATCCCGCGATCCCCGCGACGCCGCGGATTTCCTGTTTCCACGCGGCCCCCGGGGGCCCTTGCGAGGAGCCGCCGCATGGAGAACGAGACCCTCCGCACCCTGCCGGGCGACGACGTCCGCCAGATTTTGTGGCGCGTCGCCGACCGGTTCGACCTCCAGATGGTCGCCCAGTCCGCGCGCGGCGTGGCCCGCGGGCCGGTGGCGCGCCTCGTGGCCTCCGGCGGGCGCCGCTCCCACGAGTGGACCCCCGAGAAGAACGCGCTCCTGGGGGCCTTCGACGAGGCCGGGCTCACCGCCGTCTACATGGACCCCGAACAGGGCGGCTTTCTCCAGGGGCCCAAGAACCTGGCGATGGCGCTCGTGGCCTTCGAGCTCTCCTGGGTGGACGCGGGCGCCGCCACCGCCTGCATGGCCGCCCACCTGGGCTTGGGGCCCATCCACGAGTGCGGCACCCCGGAGCAGAAGGAACGCTACATGAAGCTTTCCGCGCCGGCCGAGGGCCGCCCGACCTGGCGCGGGGCCTTCGCCCTCACCGAGCCGCTCCCCTACGTGGGCGTGGAGACCGGCACCATGTGCGGCAAGGTGCGCGTGGCGGAGTGGAAGGAGGGCGCCGAACCCGTCCTCCAGGTGGAGAAGCGCGGCCGCTTCATCACCAACTCCGACTATGCCAACTTCGTCACCGCGGCGGTGGACTCCGACGACCCGCGCTTCAAGGGATCCTGCATGGTGATCCTGGAGGAGACCGACCCGGGCACCTGGGACCGCGGCGCCCCCACCCAGAAGCTCGTCCACCAGCTCTCCTCGACCCGCGACCCGGTCTTCTCCCTGAGCGTCCCCGCGGGCCGCATCGTGGGCGGCTACGCGGTCAAGGACGGCGTCATCGTCCCCAGGTACAGCCACGGCGAGATCATCGAGGCCGTGTTCAAGCGCACCCGCGTGACCGTCGCCTCCATGTCCTCGGCGCAGCTGCTTTCCTCGGTCGAGCCCGTCATCCGCTACCACCGCGGCCGTTTCCGCGGCGGCGAGGCCTGCACCGCGGGGACGCCGCGCCACGACTTCGGCATCCAGGGCAAGGAGGACGCGGTCCACAGGCTCGTGGACGTCTGGGCCGCGGGCGAGGCGAGCGCCTCCCTCGGCTTCGCCGCCGCGCGCCTCTTCGACGAGCTGGACCCCCTGGAGAAGGCCAAGGACGAGACCCTCGCGAAACAGGGGATCGAGGGCGGCCGCGCCAAGATGCGCGCCCTGATGAAAGTCGAGAAGGACGCGCTGGAGTTCCTGGATCTCTCGCGCCAGGACGAGGCCCGGCGCGGGCCGCGCTGGGGAACCCTGAAGGAGAACGTCCTTGTCCAGTACGCCGTCCGGGACGCCCTCGCGAACGTCACCTGCCCCGCCTCCAAGCTCTGGTGCACCGGCGTGGGCGCCACGATGATGCGCGAGGCCGTGAGCCTCATGGGCGGCTACGGCATCACCGAGGACTGCCCCGGCTTCATCATGAACAAGTGGATCGACGGCCAGCTCCAGGCCACCTACGAGGGGCCCGAGGCGGTCCAGCGCCGCCAGCTCTCGGTCACGATGATCCAGCCGCTGTTCCTGGCGCAGTTCCAGGGCATGAAGGAATCGCTGGGGAGGACGCCGGGGAGTGCCGCCGGCCTCCTGGTCCGCGCCTTCGATCTCTGGTCCTGGACGCTCAGGCACCTCCAGTCCGCCAAGGACCCCGCCGGAGGCGCGCTCTACCACGGGCCCCGACAGGGCGTCACCTTCGCCATGGCGGATGCCCTCAGCTGGCTCCTTTCGGCGTACTTCCTGTTCGACGACGTCCGCGCCCTCGAGGCGCAGGGCGGCGCGAACGCGGCGCTCGCGGAGGGCTTCGGGGGCCTCAGGCGCTTCTACGGCGACCTCGCCCACGTCCAGGCGGCCCGCGCCGCGGGCGAGGCGGCGCGCGTCTGCGCGGAGCTCGTGCACGGCTACCGGGCCTCGGACGACGCCCTGCCGGAGTTCGAGGCCCTGCGGGCGTCCGTGGACCGCGGCCTGGCGGGGGCGCGCCTGGCCAAGGACCGCGCGGCCGAGTCCGTCGCGAAGGTGATGATCCCCGAGGCGCTGGACTACCCCGCATGACGGAACGCCAGACGCTGGCCGCGGACATCGTCTGCGCGGGCTTCGGCCCGGCCGCGGGCGGGTTCCTCGCCGCGCTCTCGCGCGGCCTGGCGGGCCCGGACGGCACCCCGCGGTTCGAGAGCCGCGCCTGCCCGGGGATGCCGCTCCAGGTGATCGGCTACGAGCGCGCCGACGGCCTCGGCTTCGGCGTCTCGGGCGTGGTGACGCTCGCCCGCGGCATCCGCGCGAGCTTACCGGACTTCGATCCCTAGAAAGTCCCCATGACGGCGCCGGTGGCGGAGGAGAAGCTGGCCTACCTCCTCGATCCGCGCGGTGCCAGCCGCCGGCCGGCGCTCCTGCGCGCCGGCGACGCGCTCCTGCGGTTCGCGGCGCGCGACCACGCCTTCGAGGCCCCGTTCATCCCGTCCTTCATGGACAAGCACGGCGGGCTCGTCCTCTCGATCGGGCAGTTCATGCAGTGGGTGGGCGAGCAGGTCATGGCCTCGGGGCAAGCGCAGATCTGGCCGGGGACGCCGGTGGCGGCGCCCCTGATCGAGGGCGACAAGGTCGCGGGCGTGCGGCTGGCGGACCAGGGGACGGACCGCAAGGGCAACCCGGCGGCGGGATACATGCCCGGCATGGACGTGCGGGCCGAACTCACGGTGGTGGCCGACGGGCCGTACGGCCCGGTGGGCCGGGCGCTCGACGCGCGATTCGGCCTCCCGGCCGGCCATCACCAGCGGGAATGGGCGCTGGGGATGAAGGTGGTGGCGGCGCTCCCCGAGGACACGCCGCTCAAGGCGGGCCAAGTCCTGCACACGCTGGGCTACCCGGAGCCGGAGATCTTCGGGTTCCTCTACGTCCATCCCGACCGCGCGGCGTCGCTGGGGATCTTCGTCCCCTCGTGGTACGGGAATCCCGCGAGGACCGCCTACCGGTACCTCCAGCACTGGATGAGGCATCCGTACCTGTGGCGACATCTCAAGGGCGCCACGCTCCGCTCGTGGGGCGCCAAGTCCATCCAGGAGTCGGGCCGGCGCGGCGAGCCGCACCTGGCGGGGGAGGGCTACGCGCGGATCGGCGAGGGATCGGGGAGCACGAACGTGCTGGCCAATTCCGGGGTAGACGAGGCGTGGACGACGGGCACGCTCCTGGCCGAGGGCGTGCTGGAGCTCCTGGAGGCGAAGAAGCCCTTCACGCGGGAGAACCTCGAACGGGCCTACGTGGGGCGGCGGCGCGACAGCTGGGTGGAGCGCGAGGCGCGGATCGCGGAGCGCGCGCGGGACGGCTTCGGTTGGGGCGTCGTCCCGGGCCTCCTGGGCGCGGCCCTGTGCGGTTCCTCCGAAGGGCAGGTCTTCGTGCCGGGGCCGTCGGCGCCGCCGCACGAGCGGGTGAAGCCCCTGCGGGAGTACTTCCGGGGAAGGATCGCGGACGCCGAGGTCGAGCGGATCGAGAAGGAGAGCGCGGCGAAGGGCCGGCCGGTGCACGAGGCGCTGATGGACCGGCTGGGCTGGCCGCCGGTCGAGGCGGACGGGAAGCTCCTGGTGTCCCAGCAGGACGCCCTGCTCCTGGGGGGCAAGGTCCAGGCGCCGCCGAACGTCGCGGACCATGTGGCCTTCCTCGACCCGAAGCTCTGCGAGGCGTGCGGCGCGCGGGTGTGCATCGAGATGTGCTCGGGCAACGCCATCATGCCGGGGGAGGGCGGGGTGCCCTCGTTTGAACGGGAGAAGTGCATCCACTGCGGGGCGTGCCACTGGAACTGTTCGCGGCCGCGGGCGGGCGACCCGGAGATCGGCAACATCGACTTCCGCTCCGGCGCCGGCGGCCTGCATTCCCCTGAGAATTGAACCTCGGGCACGCCGTAATAATCTTGTCGGCTATCGAGGAAATCGACCATGTTCCACAGGTTCATCCTGGCCCTGGTCCTCGCCCTTTCCATCCCCGTCCCCGCCCGCGCCCAGGGCGACGGTTCCCTCCGCGTCGGGTTCGCCTCCCGCGACGTCACGCCCGAGGGGCCGGTGTGGCTCAACGGCTATGCCGCGCGCAAGCACGCGTCGGATAAGGTGGACACCCCGCTCCTCGTCCAGGCGGTCGCCTTCCAGGACGCCGCGGGCGAAAGGATCGTCCTCGTGGCCGTGGACAACTGCGAGGGGAACCGCGACTTCATGGCGCCGGTCCTCGAAAAGATCAAGGAAAGGTTTTCCCTTCCTCCCGAGGCGGTGATCGTGGTCTGGTCGCACACCCATTCCGCGCCCTGCCTCGCCGGCGTGCTCGACGACATGTTCAACGTGGAGGCGGTCGAGAAGGAGAGGATCGCGGCCTATGGCGCCCGGCTCTCGGCCGCCCTCGTCGACGTCGTGGGCGACGCCCTGAACGACCTCAAGCCGGCGTCGCTCCGCTGGGGGAAGTCCAGGGCCGGCTTCGCCATGAACCGGCGCGTCTTCGCGGAGGACCGCGTCAATTTCGGGGAGAATCCCGACGCGCCGGCGGACTACGACGTGCCGGTCCTTTCCGTCCACGGGGAGAAGGGGGAACTGCGGGCCGTCCTCTTCGGATACGCCTGCCACGGGACCACGCTCCACGGCGACGACTTCTACACGGTCTCCGGGGACTACATGGCCTACGCCCGCCAGGCCCTGGAGGCCGCCTTCCCCGGCGCCAGGGCCGTGTACCTCACCGGCTGCGGGGCCGACATCAATCCCTCGCCGCGCGGCCGGCTCGCCCACGCCAAACAGCACGGCCTGGAGCTCGCCGGCGCGGTGTCCGGCGTCCTCAGCCGCCCGATGCGCCCCGTGGGCGGGACCTTCCGCCGGACGTCCGCCCGGCTGGCGCTCCCCCTGGCCGCGCCGCCGACGAAGGAGAAGCTCGTCGAGGATTCGAAGGCGAAGGACATCCACGTCCAGAGCCGGGCGCGGAAGTGGCTCGGGATGGCGGAGGCGGGGAAGCCGCTCCCGGCGGCGGTCGAGTGTCCCGTCGCCGCGGTCCGGTTCGGGAGCGACCTCACCTTCCTGTTCATCGCCGGCGAGGTGGTCGTGGACTACTCCCTCCGGCTGAAGCGGGAGTTCGCGGCGGAGAATCCCTGGCTCGTGGGCTACGCCTTTGAGGTGCCCTGCTACATCCCGAGCGCGCGCATCCTGAAGGAGGGGGGGTACGAGGCGGACAGTTCCCTCATCTACTACGGCCTCTACGGCCCCCTCCTCGGCCGCTCGGAGAAGATGATCGTGGACAAATTCCGCGAGATGGTGGGGAGCCTGAAGAAGTAGCGGGCGGGCCGGACGATGAGGACAATCCTCGGAGCGGCGGCCGTCCTGATCCTGGCGGCGCCCGCGGCCCCCCAGGACGCCCCGCCCGGTTGGTTCGAGTTCGGCATCCCGGGCCTGGACGCCTCGCCCACGGCGACCGACCTCTCCGCCCTCAATCCCGGCCCCGCCGGGGCCGACGGATTCGTCCGCGTCCAGGACGGCCATTTCGCCGACGGCAAGGGCAGGCGACTCCGGTTCCTCGGCGTCAACCTGACCGCCACCGCCTGCTTCCCCGACAAGGCCGCGGCCCCGAAGATTGCGGCGCACCTCCGCAAGCTCGGCTTCAACGTCGTCCGGTTCCATTTCATGGACGTGGGCCAGCCGCCGACGGGGATCTTCCAGAAGGACGGAAAGACCCTCGACGGGGGCCAGCTCGACCGCCTGGACTTCTTCATCGCCCAGCTCAAGGCGAACGGGATCTACGCGAACCTCAACCTCCACGTGGCCCGCCGCTACCCGGGCCTGACCCCGGAGGCTCTGCGCCGGTTCCAGTGGGGGAAGGTCCTCGACCGCTTCTATCCGCCTTTCCTGGAGATGCAGCGCGAGTACGCCCGCGACCTTCTCAGCCACAAGAACCCCTACACGGGGAATCCCTATGCGAAGGAGCCGGCCGTCCTGTGCGTCGAGCTCAACAACGAGAACACGATGCTGCCTTTCTGGGGCGGCAACGCGCTGGACCTCCCCGAGCCGTACGGGGGCGAGCTCGACCGGCAGTGGCGCGCGTGGCTCAAGGCGAAGTACGGCACCACAGAGAAGCTCCGCGCGGCGTGGAAGGAGGGCGAGGCGCCGCTCGGGGCGGAACTGCTCAAGGAGGGGCGCGCGCCCTGGACCGTGCAGGCCGCGGGCGGGGCGGAGGCCGCCGGCGAACCGCTCTCCGGCGACCTGCCCGCGGGGGCTTCGTGGGCGCTCCGCTGGAACGCCCGGAAGACCGGCACGGCCGGCTGGCACCTCCAGCTCTTCCAGGGCGGCCTCGCTCTCGCGGAGGGGAAGCCGTACACCCTCTCCTTCTGGGTCCGCGGGCCCCAGGATTCCCCCCTCCGCGAGGTCGAGGCCGTCGTCATGCACGAGACGGACCCGTGGCACAACCTGGGCCTGCACCGCATCGTGCCGCTGAAGGGGGCCTGGACGCGCCACAGCTTCCTCTTCTCCGCCAGGGGCGTCCAGGGCTTGCGCGCCCGGGTGAACCTCAGCACCCGGAACCAGGCGGGCGTCGTGGACCTCGCCGGCATCTCGCTCCGCGAGGGCGGGGTCACCGGCCTGGCGCCCGACCAGGCGATCGACGCCCTGACGCTCGCCGGCGCGGGCGGGACGCCGCCGGCCCGGCGCGACGCCATGCTGTTCCAGATGGAAACCGAGCAGGCGGGGACGCGCGGGCTCGTGCAGTTCCTCAAGAAGGACCTCGGCGTCCAGTCCCTCGTGGCCGACACGCAGGCCGACTACGGGGACGCGGCGGGGCTCCTGCGCGAGGGGACGCTGTGCGACTACGAGGACATGCACGGCTACTGGGAGCACCCGGAGTTCCCCGGCGGCAACTGGGACCGCGCGAACTGGAAGATCCGCAACACCACGCAGGCGGGCGCGGCCGACGGCGGCACGCTCGGCCACATCGCCGCCTACCGGATGGCGGGGAAGCCGCTGAGCGTGAGCGAATACAACACGCCCGCGCCGAACGACCACGCGGCGGAGTCGCTGGCGATGCTCTCGGCGGTCGCGGCCTTCCAGGACTGGGACGCGGTCTACCACTACACGTACCTCGACTTCAAGGTGGACTGGGAGGCGGACCGCATCCTCTCCTACTTTGACCTCTGCGGGCACCCGGGGCAGACGGCCTTCGCGCCGGTGGCGGCGCTCGTGTTCCGCCGGGCGCTCCTGAGGCCGGGCGCCGCGCCGGTGACGCTCACGCTCCCGAAGGGGGCGGTCGCGGGACTGATGGCGGAGGGGCGGGGGGACGTCGTGAAGCTCTGGGAGGAGGCGGGGGTGCCGCGCGGGGGCGCGGGGCGGCGGCGGATGGAGGTGAGGCTGGCCGACGGCGCGGGGGAGGTGAAATCCTCCGAGAGGATCGACCCGGCGTCGCCGCGCGAGAGCGACACGAGGGAGGTGGCGTGGGAGGCGGCCGAGGGCCGGTTCCTCGTCCGCGCCCCGGCGGCCCGCATGGCCGTGGGGAGGATCGCGGGGAAGCGCGTGGAGCTCGGGGACGTCTCGGTCGAGGTCGGCCGGATGGAGCGGGGCTACGCGTGCCTGGCGCTCGTGGCGCTCGACGGCCGGGCGATCGCCGAGTCGAGGTCCGTGCTCCTGGCGGTGGCCGGGAGGGTGGAGAACCGGGGGATGGGCTGGAACGCCGACCGCACCAGCGTTTCGACGGCGTGGGGCCGGGGTCCGGCGATCGCGGAGGCCGTGCCGGCCACGGTCACCCTGCCGGGGAAAGGGTGGAAGGCGCAGTCGCTCGACGGGACGGGAGCGCCCCGGGCCGAGGTCCCTGTGGAGGCCGGGGAGAGGTCCGCGGTCCGGATCGGGGCCGCCTCGCCTTCGCTCTGGTACCTGCTCTCCCGCTGAGGGGTGTTATAAATCAAACGCTTTGATTTATAATCGGCATGGGGGGCGATACTCCGGGGGGGATCCATGTCCAGGGAAGGCCGGGACGACTGGTCGAAGGCGGAGAAGGCCCATGCCAGGGTCGTGTTCGACAAGGCCTACCATCGGGAATGCGCCGGCATTCTGGCGAAGGTGAAGGGGCTGGCCGAGGAGGCCTCCAGTCCTGAAGAACTCTGGAAGATCAGGAACTTCATCGAGGGGCATGGCCGGCAGGTCGGCCGCAAGTACGACTACCGATGCTCGGTCCTCGATGAGGTATTTGGCACGCTGCTCTTCCAGGGATGGCTGTCGGAGGAGGACCTCGATGGATTCTGTGCCGAGAGGCGGTCGCGCATCGCCGGGAGGGCGGAAATGGACAGGAAGTGGGCATCGGAGGAAAAGGCCTGAGTCTTATGGATAATCGAATTTTCCCTGGCCGCCTCATCCTTCCCGCCGCGCTCCTCCTTCTGGGGGCCGCCGGGCAGGCCCCGCGGCGCGACACCAAGTTCGACCGGTCCATCTCGCGGCCGGTCCTGGAGAACTACCTCTCCCGCGCCGTCACCATGATGGACCTCTGCACGGGGAGGGGGAACGTCGACGACAACATCCGCATGCTGAAGTCCGTCGGCGCCAAGTTCGCGGGCCGGACGCTCTACCTCTGGGGGCACGAGAAGATGCTCCCGGAGCTCCTCCGGAAGGCGCGCGACATCGAGGCCAAGGTCCACGCCGCCGATCCGGAGATGATCCTCCAGGCGGGGATCTTCGAGATCGTCACAACCCAGGTCAACGACCTGCCCGTTCCGGAGCACGTCTTCAAGGAGTTCGGGCTCCCCGTGGAGAAGCGGAACTTCCGGTACGACGACATGCTCTTCGACGGCGGCAAGTTCCGGGACCACTGGCACAAGGGCGGCTCCGTCCCGGACATGACCAAGCAGGAGACGCGCCTCTGGTTCTACCACCTGGCCGCCGCCTACGTCGACGCGGGGATGGAGGCGATCCACTGGGGCCAGATCGCCCTCATCGGGGCGAAAGACAAGGGGTGGAAGGAGTGGTGGGACGTCCTCTCCCGGGCGCGGAAGGTCGGCGCGCAGAAGGCCCGGCGGCACCTCCTGCTGTGCGACGCCCATACGCCTGATGGCGGGCCGCTCTTCGAGGGGAAACTGCTCTTCGACTTCCACTCGTTCCCCCTGCGCGTCAAGGAGGTCGCGGGACAGCCGATGAAGGGGATCCTGGAGAAGGGCTTCCACGACAGCTTCTTCGGGCGGAGCAAGGGCGGGGTGACGCCGAGCGGCTGGGCGTGCGCGAGCCTCCCGTACATCGTGGAGCTCGACAACTGGGGGTCGAGCGGCAAGGGGGGTCAGCCCGGCGTCCCCTGGCACACCTGGGGCTACGACGAGATGAGCTGGTTCGCCCGCCAGCCGGAGGCCTACCGCAACGAGTGGCTCCGCTACGCCTGGAAGTGGGTCCGCGACACCGACCCGAACGGCTTCCTCCAGATGCCCGGCAGCCGGATCCTCCACGATCCCGTCGATGGGAAGGACTGGTACCACGCCAACATGCAGTCGTCCTTCAAGCGCGGATTCAACCAGGAGGACACGATCCGGCAAATCTGGGCATCAGAAAAATGAGCTGTTAACTCTGTCGAGTCGCCACGGAGTTAACAGACTGTTAACCCCGTCGAGTCGCGACAGAGTTAACAGTTGCCAGGGGGGGAGGGGCCTCGGTAAACTGCTGGCCTTGAATCCCTTACCTCTTTAGGCGAGGTGGACATGGCGTACCAGATCGTGGTCTGCGCCGGGATCGTGCCGGACCCCCTGCAGACGCTCGAACCCGTGACCGGCCCCGCCGGGCCGGCCCTCAAGAACGAGATGATGCTCCCGGCGGTCCTCGATCCCTGGGCGGCCTGCGCCCTCTACGAGGCGGCCGACCTGGCGAAAAAGATCCCGGGGTGCAAGGTTACCCTCGTCACCCTGGGCCCCAAGGCCAAGCTCCAGCAGGTCATGATGACCGTGGCCCAGAAGACGCCCTTCGACCTCGTGGCGCTGGACGGCTCGGCGGGCGGCTTCACCGAGCCCGCCGAGACGGCTGCCGCCCTCGCCGAGGCGATCCGCGCAATCCCGGGCTTCGACCCGGCCAAGCTCCTCCTCTTCGGCGGCTGGGAGTCCGCCTGCCGCGGCGCGGGCGCCACGCTCCAGATCGTCGGCGAGCTCCTCGGCATCGCCGACCAGTTCCAGGGCGTGGACGAGCTGACGGTCAATCCGGACGGATCGCTGCGGATCCTCGAACGCGTGGAGGGGGGCCGGCACCAGGTCTCCGTCTGCCAGGGGCCGCCCGCCGTCCTCGGCTGGGCCACCGGCAGTCTCCCCGAGCCCCCCAACAACCCGCAGGTGGGCATGGCCAACATGCGCGGCGTCATGCCCGCCCTGCAGAAGGCCAAACCCGCCAGGGTCGGCGCGGGGGGCATCGCCTTCAAGGCGGTCACGCTCCCGAAACAGCAGCGCGAGACGCGGATCGTGAAGAACGTCCCCGCGGACCAGATCGCCAAAGAGATCGTCGAGTGGATCAGGGCCGAATAGCCATGGAAAAGATCCTGGTGCTGATGCCCCCCGAGGCGGACGGCGCGCTCGGACGGCCGGCCCTCGAGGCGCTGGCGACCGCGAAGGACCTCGGCGGCGCGGCGGCCGTGGGGCTCTGGGGAGCCGAGGTCCAGAAGGCGGCCGACTCGATCGCCGGCGGCGGCGCGAAGATCTACGGGATCGCGGGCGCCGACTTCGCCTCGCCCCGATACGCGAGCGACGCGGCGGCGGCCGAGGCCCTCGCCCGGGCGTCCGGCGCCGCGCTTGTCCTCGCCCCCGGCACGTCCCGCATGGCCCGCATCCTGCCGGGCGTGGCGCACCGCCTCGGCGGCCGGGCCGACACGCACGTGACGGCCCTCCAGGCCGGCCCCGAGGGCGTCGCCGCCTCGCGCTGGACCTACCGCCAGCGCATCGAGTCGACGATCTCCCGCACGGCGCGGCCGTGGTTCGTGCTCCTCGAACCCGGCTCCCGCGCGCCCGCCGCGGCGGCCCCCGGGAGCGCCAAGGTGGAAACCGTGGCCCTGAGCCTCCCCGACGCCGCGAGGCGCACGAAGGTCGAGGGCGTCCGCGCCCCCGCGGGCGGCGGGCAGACCATCCGGCCGGACGCCAAGGTCCTCTTCGTGGCCGGCGCGGGGTGGTGCAAGAAGCAGGCCTCCGGGCAGATCCGCGCGGCCGAGGCGGAGAAGCTGATCTCGGAGTTCCTGGCGAAGACCCAGGCGTCCCTCGGAAGCTCGAAATCGCTCGTGGACCAGAAGGGCGAGGGGCAGGCCGTGATCTCGTTCCTGACTCATCTCAACCAGGTGGGCCAGACCGGGGCCACGCCGCGCCACCCCAAGGGCCTCTCCACCTGCTGCCACGGGGAGGAGCCGCACGTGGTGGGCTGGCGGTTCGTCCCCC
>CAYNDR010000185.1:9352-12786 GCA_964395295.1 uncultured Planctomycetales bacterium | reverse complement strand
CCGCTTTCCGCTCCTCGGGTTTTTCTTCGGGATCAACCTCGCCGTCCGTGAGGACGAAGAGGTGCTTGCGGCCGGCGCGCTCCTGCTCCAGGCGCCGGCGGGCCTCCTTCATGCCCTGGGCCACGTAGGTCTGGCCGCCGGCCCGGATGCCGCGGAGTTTGTTCGGCTCGATCGAGGTGACGTTATTGGCGAAGGCCAGGACGATGACGGTGTTCGCTTTGTCGAAGAAGGGCAGGACGGCCTGGACGCCGTCCACGATCGCGTCGAGTTTGCCCGGGGCGGCCATGCTCCCGGAGGAGTCGATCGCGAAAACCACGGCCACCCTGCCGTCCGGGACGGCGCGGAGGGGCGAGACCTCGTCGAGGGGCGTGTCCTTCCATCCGTAGGCGAAGCTCTGCTTCCCGCCCATGAGGAGGAGCCCGCCGCCGAAGTCGCGCACGTAGGCCGCGAGCGCGCGCTCCTCCGCGGGCTGGAGCGGGACCTCGTTGAGGATCACGGCGTCGTAGGGCTCGGGGGCCGCGAAGGCGGGGGACGTCACGGCGTCCACGCCGGGGAGGGCGATCGGGGATTGCGAAAGGACAAGGACGCGGCGGCGCGCGGTCCGGGCGGGGATTTCCGCCGTGGCGCGGTTGTTGCGCGGGCAGGCGTCGTCCGGCTCCAGGCGGAGGTCGAACCGGGCGGGGGCGCGGACGCGGAAGAGGACGGGCGCGGGGACGCCGGCGGTGACCGACAGGTCCCGCGACTGCCCGTCGAGGGAGAGGCGGAGGGGCCCGCTGAAGGTGGACTCCACGGTGACTTCCACCGCGGCTTCCTCGCCGGGGGCCGCGTCGGCGGGGGCGCTCACGCGGCCGAGGCGCGCGTCCCGCACGGAGGTGGGTCCGATGGGGAAGACGTGGACCGGGACGCCGCGGGCGCGGCAGAGGAGCAGGGCGCCTCCCGGGTCGGCGCGGCCGTCGGTGTGGAGGACGATCTCGGTGGGATTCCGCGCCAGGGCCGCCCCGATCGCGGCCTGGAGGTCCGTTTCGCGGGGGTCGACGTCCGCGGATTCGAAGGCGACGTCGGCGCCGAAGGAGGCGCGGAGGATCGTGTCTCCCGGCTCGCGGGCGTCGCGGTCCCAGGCGGCGATCGAGTCGGCGTTCTCGGGGGTGAGGGAGTCGGGGGGGCCCTTGGCGCGGACGGAGTCGGAGCGGTCCACGAGGTGCACGCGGACGCGCGCGCGGGACGCGGCGGGGAGGGGGACGTCGAGGATGGCGGCTCCGAGGAGGAGGGCGATCAACACCCGCGCCGCGCCGATGGACGCCGAGCTCCGGGAAGGGCTCACCCGCTCATGATACCGGACCGACAAAATGGACCGTCCGTTTTGTCGTATGACGGAGTGGCGGAGGCGACAAAGTGGACGGTCTATTTTGTCGGATGGGGGAGATTATGGGCGGTGGAGGGGGACCCGCGAGAGGATCAGGTTGTAGACCCAGAAGGCGTAGTCCTCGTAGTCGGCGGGGTCGCGGAAGTACAGCCAGCCCCACTGGCCGTGCTTGGCCAGGACATGGACGCCTTCGTTGAGGGCGGCGCCCCTGCGGTATTGGAGGACCGCGCGGGCGAAGTCGTCCAGGTCGGCGGGGACCTCGCGCCGGAGGCGGGCGTCGATGAAGGCGATCCGCGCATCCTCGCTCACGCGGAAGGCCGAGCGCCGGTTGACGAAGACGTCGACGAAGGTCTCCCGTCCCGCGCGGGCGCCCAGGTAGAGGAAGGGGGCGTTCCAGAGGACGGGGAGGACGCGGCCTCCGGGGGCGAACCGGAGAAACGTGTCGTCCCAGGCGGCGGACTCGACGGTCTCGCGCGGAGGCAGGCGGGTCGCCGGTCCGAGGGGGACGACCGCGGAGGCGAGGCCCTGGGCGTGGAGGGCGCGCTGGATGCGCTCGGCGCCGGCGCGGGGGAGGTCCCGGGCGACCATGCCGCGCGTGGCTTCGAGGCGGCGGGCGACCCGGCGGGGATCCTCGCCGGTGACGCCGGCAACGGCCTGGGCGATGCGGGCCACGTCGCGGAGTTCGTCGGTGAGCCGGAGGACGGCGCAGGGGTCGTCCGCGTGACCCAGGAACTCGATGCCCGCGTTGCCCTCGATGGTGATGAAGGGCCGGCGGCCGGTGCCGCGGGAGCGGGAGGGCTCGCGGATCTCCTCCGGGAGGCGGGCGGAGGGGCGCCATCCGGAGCGGACCGCCTTGAAGAGGAGGGCCACGCCCGCGCCGGCCGCGAAGCCGCCGATGTGGGCGAAGTACGCCACGGGCCCGCCCCCGATCGAGGCCATGAGGACCTGCTCCAGGAACCAGAGGCCGATCCACCAGACGGCTGGGATGTAGAGGACGTTGGCGTAGTAGAAGAGCCAGAGGAGCATCTTGACGCGGTGGCGGGGGAAGAAGACGGCGTAGGCCGCCACGACGCCCGAGATGGCGCCGGAGGCGCCCAGCGTATACACCCCCGGCGTGGCGGTGGTGGCGATGTGGGCGAAGTCGGCGGCCAGGCCGCAGGCGAGGTAGAACGCGGCGTAGCCCAGGTGGCCCAGACGGTCCTCGACGTTGTCCCCGAAGATCCAGAGGAAGAGCATGTTGCCCGCCAGGTGCAGGAAGCTGGCGTGGAGGAACATGCTGGTGAAGAGCGTGTGCCAGCGGAGGTCGGAGGGCTTCATCGCGTAGCCGGCGTAGACCGTCTCGGCCCGCGACTCGGGCAGGCAGAAGAGGAAGAAGGCGGCGACGTTGGCGGCGAGGAGGGCGTAGTTCACCCAGGGGGTGCGCTCGCGGGGGTTCTCGTCGCCGATGGGGAGGAACATGCCTTTAGGACCGGCCGCGGGCCTCCGGCGTTACGGCACCGGTCATCCTCTCTTCTGGATCGGGACGTAGGGCCGGTAGTCCGGCCCGATGTACTCCGCGCGCGGGCGGATGAGGCGGTTG
Source organism: uncultured Planctomycetales bacterium (assembly GCA_964395295.1). GTDB lineage: Bacteria > Planctomycetota > MHYJ01 > MHYJ01 > JACPRB01 > CAYNDR01. The sequence continues at coordinate 9,844 of CAYNDR010000185.1, read as the reverse complement.
TTGGCCCACTGCTCCAGGATGTGGGCGGTCCACCCCACCATCCGCGACATGGCGAAGATCGGGGTGAAGAGCTGGGTGGGCAGGCCCAGGTAGTGGTAGACGCTGGCGGAGTAGAAGTCCACGTTGGGGTAGATCTTCTTTCCCTCGCGCTGGGTGTAGTCGAGCATGGTCTTCTCGACGGCCTGGGACATCTCGAACCACTTGGGCTCGTTGAGGTACTCGAACAGCTGTTTCGAGTACCGCCGGAGGATGCCCACGCGGGGGTCCTCGGTCTTGTAGACGCGGTGGCCGAAGCCGGGGATCTTGGCCTTCCGGTCGAGGGCGTGGCGGACCCACTTCTCGGCGTTCTCGACTTCGCCGATCTCGCGGAACATCCGCATGACCTGCTCGTTGGCGCCGCCGTGGAGCGGCCCCTTGAGGGTCCCGATGGCGGCGGTCACGGAGGAGTACATGTCGGACATCGTGGCGGCCGCGATGCGCGCCGCGAAGGTC
>CAYNDR010000185.1:0-9342 GCA_964395295.1 uncultured Planctomycetales bacterium | reverse complement strand
ATGAAGCGCACCTGATCGATGAGAGCCGGGATGAATACCTGCTCCAGGGCGTTCACGCGCCGGTTGGTGCGCTGGACCTCCTCGCCCAGACGCTTGAGCCGGGTCTCGATATCCGCGCTCTCGATGATGACGTCGAGGATCTTCTCGAAGAGGGGGTCCGGCGGCACGCCGTTGAGGGTGTAGAGGAAATTGTAGGCGATGCTCTGGCCGGGGACGGGGTGGATGGGCTCGAGGCCCTGGTGCAGGCGCTCGTGGGCGGCGATGATGGAGCCGATGCGGCAGGTGAGGCGGATGGCCTTGCGCAGGCAGGCCTCGCGGGTCGTGTTGCCGCTGTCCGGGTCGTAGTGGCCCAGGGACGAGATGGCCGTGCGGAGCACCTCCATGGGGGTGGCGGCGCGGGGGAAGAGCCGCAGGATCATGCTGGTCTGCTCGGGCAGTTCGATGGATCCGCGGAACCGCTCGAGGTACTCGCCGAACTCCCTCTGGCTGGGGAGGTGCTCGTACCAGATGAGGAAGGCCACCTCCTGGAAGCTCGAGTACTCCGCGAGGTCCCGGATGTCGTAGCCGCGGTAGAGGAGGCGGCCCTGGATCCCGTCGAGGAGGCAGATCGCGGTCGTGCCGGCGACGACGTCCTCCAGGCCGGCCTTGGACTTCTCGGCCGGGGCCGGAGGCATGTCGGTCACCTTCTGGGGATTCGAATCTTCCGCCATGTCAAGGTCCCAGGAAATTGGCGGGAGCGCATGGGAATCGAACCCACCTATCGGCTTGTGGCCGATACCACGGGTTTGAAGCCCGGGGAGCCCACCAGGAGCTCTTCCGCTCCCTTGGATCCCGAAGCGCGGGACTCGTCCGTCCTTGCTTCCGTCCCAGCGTCGTCCGGGCCGGTATCTTCGGGGGGGCGGTGCCGCAAGTCAAGAGGAACCTTGGGGCGCTCAGCGGATGTGGACGAATCCGCCGCCGTTCTCCTCGGCGAGGCGCTTCAGGAAGTCGGGGTCGGGGGGGTCCACGCCCGGCAGGCCCGCCGCGCCCGCTTCGTCCCCCACGCAGATGGCGTGGAGGGCCACCCGGCGCAGGCGGTTCACCTTGCGGAGTTCGGCCAGGATCTCCAGCCCGCTGGAGAAGCGCCCCGCGCTGGGGCGCCCGTCGGTCATGAGGAAGAACGTGTCGGCCCCGTTGAGGGCGGTGGCGTAGTTGGCCTTCCTGTCGATCTGGAGGACGCCGGGCCTCTGGGGCGTCTCCGTTATCCGGTAGGCCGTCTCCAGCGCGTCCCAGATGTTGGTCATCCCGGAGGGGGAGAGCTTCTCGGCCTCCCGCATGCAGTCCAGCTTGTGGGGCCAGGCGGCGGGGACGAGCTCCGGTTTCCAGGGCTTGGCGTTGCTCTCGTACCAGATCACGTTGAAGCGGACCCTGGGGCTGAGGACGTAGACGGTGTTGATGAGTTCCTTCTTGGCCGCGTCCAGGCGGGTGGCGATCCTCTTGTCGTCCCACGATTTCCGGAGGCGGGAGGCCTCCTCCCGGGCCTGGGCCTCCGCCACGGTCTCCTTGGGGCCGCCGGCCGCGTCGGGGGGGAGCCTGGGGGCGGGCCGGGGGAGTTCGTTGCCCGGGCCCTTCATCGAGCCGGTGTGGTCCAGCAGGAAGACGATCCGCGTGGAGCGGGTCTTCAGGCCGTAGAATTCCGTGGATTCGGCGACCGTGTCGGTCCCGAGCTTGCCGGGTTCGCCGCCGGCCTTCTTGGCGGCCCAGGCGGCGCGCCAGGCGTTGGGGTCGTCGGTGGGGAGATCCGCGCCGACGAGCTTTCCGAGGATCATCAGGTACCGGTCCTTGAGGCGGCCCTCGTCCGGGCGGCACTTCCCGAGGGCCTCGATCAGGGGTTCCGCGTGCTTCTCGTCCGCGATTTTTTCGAGTCCCAGGAGCGCGGCGAGCTTCGCCTCCCACGGGCGCTCGGCCTCGCGGAGGACGCGGAAGAAGAGGTCCGCGGAGGACGGGTCGGCGCGTTCGGCGATCGCGTCGAGCGCGGCCACCTGGAGGGCCGGCTGTTTGGGGTCGTCCACGAGGTCGAGGAGGTCGCGCGGCTCGGCGCGCGCCCCGAGCCCCCAGAGGGCGTACGTCTTGAAGCGGGGGGTTTCGTTCCGGGCGTGGGCCGCCTTGAGCATGTCGGCCAGGGCGTCCTTGTGGGTGATCTTCCTGAGCGCCCCCAGGCACGCCTCCGTGACGTCGCCGGAGACCTGGTCCTCGGGTTTTCCCTCGGTGCCGAGTTCGCGCCGGAGGAGCTGGCCCACGAGTTGCCAGCAGGTCTTGTCGTACTTCTCGGAAGTGGAATTGCCCAGGTCGTCCACGGCGCGGGCCCGCTCCAGGGGGTCGCGGCTGGCGGAGAATTTCTGGAAGTAGGCCAGGGCCTGGGCCCATTTCCGGCCGTCCTGGGGCGCGGCGGCCAGCGACAGGGCCGCCAGGGAGACGAGGGCGAACCTCCGCGGCATGATCCCTCCTGGTTCTTGAACGACGCGGGCGCGACGATTGTACCGGGAGGGGTGCCCAAAGGGAAGGGAGGCCCCCGTGCTATGGGGTGGGAGCGGGGCCCTCCGCCGGCTCCTCGGAGTTGAGGTTCTTCACCTGGAGGATCTTGTCCTTGACCTGGAGTTTCTGGGGGAGGGGGACGGGCGTCTTTTCGATGACGTCCCGGGTGGTTTCTTCGTCGTCGTCCGGGTCCTCGTCGAATCCCTGCACGGTGAGGGTGGTGTCTCCCAGCCGGATTTCATCGCCGTTGGAGAGGGTCTGGAAATCGACTTTGCGCCCGTTGATCCGGGTCCCGTTTCCGGACTCGAGGTCGCGGATCTGGTAGGTTGCCCCGATCCGTTCGATCTTGGCGTGGAGCCGCGAGACCTTCTTGTCCGCGACGGAGATGGTGTTGTCCTTGCCGCGGCCCATGCTGATGACGTCGACGGAGAGTTTCAGGGTGCGGGATTCCCCGTTTTCCTTCAGGACCAGCGTGATCATGAATTCCTCCCGGCAGGGCCATACGCCCCCCATCTCTCAACAGCAAAGCCCATGCCACGGCCTTGCGGCCCACGAGTGTAACGGTATGGTGTCCAGCTTGTTCGGCATGGATTACGGCGGGAGCCACACTTTGTAAACCCCCGTTTACACAACTGTTAACTCCGTCGCGACTCGACAGAGTTAACAGTTGGGGGGGTGGGGGGGGCGGGTGAGGTTGTAGGCCTCGATCTTGGCGTCCAGGGTGGGGCGGGAGATGCCGAGGCTTCGGGCGGCCTCGGTTTTTTTCCAGCCGCTTTCCTCCAGGGCCTTCAGGATGACTTTCCGCTCCACATCTTCGGTGGCCTCCCGGACGATGTCCTTGAGCGCGCCGCCGCCGGGGATCTTGACGGCGGGCTTGAAGAGGTTCTTCGATCGAATCTCCTCCTTGAGGCTGTCGGCGCCGATCACGCCATCGGAGAGCGCCACGGCGCGCCGGATCTCGTTCTCGAGCTCCCGGACGTTGCCGGGCCAGGAATGGTTCCTCAGGCACCCGAAGGCCGCGTCGTCGATCTGCCGGGCGGGCCGGTCCTGCTCGGCGGCGATCCGCCGGAGGAAGTGCTCCACGAGCATGGGGATGTCCTCCTTGCGGTCGCGGAGGGGGGGCAGGGTGATCTTGACGACGTTGAGGCGGTAGAAGAGGTCCTCGCGGAACCGGCCGGTCTTGATGAGCTCGGAAAGGTCCTTGTTGGAGGCGCTGATGATCCGGACGTCGACCCGGACCACGTCCTGGCCGCCCACGCGGCGGATCTCCCCCTCCTGGATGGCGCGGAGGAGCTTCTTCTGCATGTCGAGCGACATGTCCCCGATCTCGTCGAGGAAGAGCGTGCCCTGGTGGGCCAGCTCGCAGCGCCCCGGCTTGGCGGCCACGGCGCCGGTGAAGGCCCCCTTCTCGTGGCCGAACAGCTCGCTCTCCAGCAGGGTGTCCGGGATGGCGGAGCAGTTCTCGCTCACGAAGCGGCCGGACTTCGCCCGGGGCGAGTTGAAGTGGATCGCGCGGGCCACGAGTTCCTTCCCGGTGCCGCTCTCCCCGTGGACGAAGACGGGCTCCTCGGCGTCGATCACCCGGTCGAGGACGTAGAACATCTCCCGCATGGCGGACGACTTCCCGATGATGGAGCTGAAGTCATGGCGGGGCTCGAAGTCCCGGCGGCCGGAGAGGAGGTCCTGCGTGACCTTGGCGAGCTCGGCGTCCTGCTTCTCGATCTTCTCCTTGAGCTGGGCGTTGAGCCGCTCGATCTCCTCCTTGGACCGCCGGAGCTCCTCCTGGCGGAGGAGGTTCTCCTCGAAGAGGCGCGCGTTCTCGATGGCGATGGCGGCCTGGTCGGCGAAGGCCTGCAGAAGCGGCAGGTCGTCCTCGATGAAGACGCCGGTCTCGAAGCGGTTGTCGATGTAGACGCAGCCCAGGATCCGGCCGCGCGCCCGGAAGGGGATGCAGAGGAGCGACCGGAGCTTGAGGTCGCTCACGGTGGCGGCGGCGGCGAAGTGGGGGTCGTTGAGGGCGTCCGCCGAGATGACGGGCCGGCCGGTGCGGATGACGGCCTCGGCCACGGAGTGGCTCACCTTGAAGGCGGGTTTCCGGATGGACTCGCGGTCGAAGTTGCGGGCCACCTTGATGGCGAGGGCGTCGGGCTCCTGGAGGATGAGGAAGCCGCGCTCCGCGCCGGCGAGCTCGATCACGGTGTCCATGATGAGCTCGAGGAGCTTCCTGAGGTCGTGCTCGGAGTTGATGAGCTTGTTGATCTCGGCGATCCGGTAGAGGCCGTCGCGCTCCTCCATGAGGGAGGCGACCAGGGGCGAGCCGCGGTGCTCCTCGTAGGCCTGGTCCAGGGCCTTGCGGATCTCGTCGAGCGCGGCGGGGCCGTTCTCCTCGATGAGGGACGCGATCACCAGGCGCAGGTCCTCGAAGGTGAAGACCTTCTGGCCCTGCTGGGGCAGGGGCAGGACCACGCGGCGCTTCCCGAACTTGCGGGGGCGGCGGCGGGTTCGGATCGCCCGGATCTGCTGGGTGCGCTCGTCGGGGCGGACCTCCGCGTCCCCGCGGAAGAGGATCGAGCATCGGCCGATGTCGATCCGGTCGTTGTCCTCCAGGACGTGGGCGTTGACCTTGGCCCCGTTGACCGAGGTCCCCGCGCTCGTCTCCAGGTCCACGAGCTTGTGGCGCCCGTCGGGGGTGGGCTCGATCTGGCAGTGCCGCGGGCCGGCGTCGGGGTCGTTCAGGCGGATGGTGTTGCCCTCGCCGCGGCCCAGGGTGACCGTGTCGCCGCCGAACTCGAAGACGCGCCCTTCCTCGCCGGGGCCGGTGACGATGAGCTTGGCCATGGGGGCGGGCCCCTAGAGGGCGGGCCGGCGGTCCTCGAGCAGCCTGCGGCAGACCTCGCAGAGGGGGACGCGGCCGGGCGCATCGTCACGGACCTGGATGGTCCTGGGGGTCCCGCTCCCGGGGTCGCGGTACTCCTCCCCGTCGAACCGCCCGCAGACCCAGCAGGAGACCTCTTCCTGCCGCGGCCCCTTGTCCTCCATCGCCTCCAGGGCCGCGGCCTCCACGGGCGAGGAATCCTCGATGCGGACCGCCCGGTTGGCGCGGACGACCGCGTCGTCCCGGAGCGGGTGCGCGTCGTAGATGGCCTCGGCGAACTGCTGGAGTGCGCGGACCTCCACGGGGTAGGGCGAGTGGACCTGGACGCTCAGGTAGCCGCGGTCGGTGAAAGGGCAGGTGCCGCCGCGGAGGTCCAGGGTCGTGGAGACGGCGTTCGAGCCGTTGCGGCAGAGGAAGCGCCGGTAGGATTCGCACACGGCCTGCCGGACGCGCTCGCAGGCTTCCGGGGGGATCCCCACCACCTCGAGCCATATCCGCATACGTTCTATTCTAATGGGGCCTGGAATCCGGAGTCAATACCCCGGAAGCCGATCGTTGAGGTGACTCATCCGCCGGAAAACGTCGTATAATTAGGGCGGCAGGAGAGGACGCGGCGATGGCAGGCTCCGGGCGGTTCTTCCCCGAGGAGGCGACCCGTCACCGGTACGTCTTCCAGGATCCGGTCCGGCTGGCGTGCCTGGCCGCGACGGCCGCGATGGTCTTCCTGCCGGATCTGCCGTTCTTTCTGACGTTCATGGTCGTGGCGGCGGTTCAGCTGGCGCCGCTGGCGATGGCCTGGGGGGCGCCGGCGCCGGGATGGTCGCGCCGCTGGGGACGGCCCGCGCGCGAGGGCGTGGCGGTCTCGGGCCTGGCGGCGGACTTCGCGGGCCTGTCGGCCTGCACGGTGGTGGGCGGGCTGCTGCTGGTGCGCCACTTCAACGGGGCGGAGGTCGTGCGCCCCCTGGCGGTGCTGGCCGCGGGGATCTGCCTCCTGCCGGACATCCGCCTGTGCCGCTGGCTCCTCTCGGGCGACCCGGCGGAGCGCTCCCGCCAGCTCCGCGAGGGATGGCGCTTCCGCGACCCGGCGGCCCTGGGGGCGATGCTGGCGGCGGGGGTGGCGTGCGTCCTCGATCCCGTGTCGCTCACCTTCGCGATGCTCTCCCTGGCGTTCCTGCAGACCAACGGCCTGCTGGTCTTCGTGGACAAGCACCTCTCGGAGGTCGAGGCGCGGCGCTTCCCGGGCTGGAAGGGGCTGTTCCTGGAGCGCGAAGGGCGGAGGCTGACGACCTGCCTGGCGGCGCTGGCGCTGGTGCCCCTGCGCGTGGGATTCGGGGACCGCGCGGCCTGGACCGGCGCGGCGGCGCTGGCGGCCTCCATCGCGGTGCCGGACCTCTGCAGGGCGCTCGGGATGGGACTGCGGGCGCTGGCGGCCCTGTTCCGCGTGGCGCCGGCCTCCCCGGGGACGATCGTGGTCCTCCCGCGGCACTAATCGGGGGACGCGTCCTTCCGCCAGACCCCGGTCTGCTTGAACTCGTCCACCCGGCGCATCCCCTCGATGAGGAGCCCCACGGTGTCCTGCTGGACCTGCCGGACCGACTGGTCCTTGCGCACGGGCTCGAAGCGGAACTGGCCGCGCGCCCAGCCCAGGAACTCGAAGAAGGCCTCCTCGCCGACCTTGTCCCCCAGCGACACCTCGTGGACCTGGCCGTCGTGCATGTAGAGGGTGAGGTTGCTCTCGCCGTTCTGGACGATGATCATCCCGGTCTGGCTGTTCACGTTCATCGCCTGGATGAGCTCGGCCGGGGAGATCAGCTCGAGGCGGCCCAGCAGGCCCTTCTTGAGCTCGTCGATGACCCAGCGCCCCGTGCGGGCCAGGCGGGCGGCGAGGATCCGCGCCAGCGTGATGGCGATCTCCGGCGCGGCCGCGAGCATCTGGTGGAAGTTCTCCTTCGAGACCGCGAGCGCCTTCGCGGGGCCCCGGGCGCGCACCGTGGCGGAGGCGGGCTCGCCCGTGATGAGCGACATCTCCCCGAAGCACTCCCCCGCGGGGAGCACCGCCAGCGTGCTCTCCACCTGGTGCTCGTCCTGCTGGACGACCTCGAACTCGCCCTCCGTGGCGATGTAGAAGGCCTCGCCCGGGCGCCCGCGGACGATGACCTCCTCGCGGTGGGCGACCTCGCGCTCCTGCATGAAGCGGGAGAGGCGCATGAGCTTGGCGATGTGGATCCCGCTGAAGAGCTTCATCCGGGAGACGTGCTTGAGGATCGTCTGCGTGGCGGCGACCGAGGCGAGCGTCTCCGCGTCCCGCTGGGGCGGTTCCGGCGTCCACCACGCCTTCCCGCCCGAACAGCCGCCGCAGAAGGTGCGCGCGTGGGACGCCGGCGGCGCCCCCGCGGCGATGCGGAGGATCGGCTTCTGGAGCGCCTCCACGGCCCCGGAGCACACGGGCCCTCCGTCCACGCCGGAGACCATCGGGGGCGTGAACTCCAGGCGCGCGCCCTTCTTGTAGAGGGGACACCCCGTCTCGGATTCGCAGACGGCGAAGATGCGGCTCATCCTGATCGAAAGTATAGCACGCGCCTCGGCCGCCGTCCCGATTTCAATCGGAGGACGTCTCGGCGGCTACCAGTCCGGGGACTTGGCCTCGAGCTTCCGGGTGAAGATCTCGAACTCCTTGATCGACTGGGGGTCGACCTTGATCAGCTTGCAGGCCTCGATGATGCCCCGCTGGAGGACGAAGTCCGTCTGGAAGTCGATGTAGAGCGGCTTGCCCTGGTCGTCCTGCACGCGCTTGCGGATCTGCTCGCGGACGAGCTCCCGGATATCGTCCTTGGAGGCCTTGGTCTTGAGCGAGTCGTAAAGGGCGTCGAAGCCGGGATACTGGGCGCTGTCGCCCCCGTCGCTCTCGGAGAGCTTCCGCGCCTTGTCCTTGTCCGCCTCGAAGAGGCCCTTCACGAAGCGGTCGAGGTCGTCGCCGGCGCGGATCCGCTCGAACTCCGCGTCCTTCCAGTAGTCCCGGTCGGGGGGTTCGGCCTTGACGTCGGGATGGACGCCGCCCTCGACGCCCTTGTCCTTGTCCTTCTCGACGGTGCGGCCGTCGGGGAGGTACCACTTGGAGATCGTGAGCTTCACGGCGGACTTCTCGCCCGAGGATTTCAGGTACTTCATGTCCTGGACGCTGCCCTTCCCGTAGGTCTTCTCGCCCACGAGCACGGCGCGCTTGTGGCACTGCAGGGCCCCCGCGAGGATCTCGCTGGCCGAGGCGCTGCCCTCGTCCACGAGCATCACCACGGGCACGTCGGTGAGCCTGCCGCCCTCGGAGAGCTTGCGGTCCTCGGGCATCCCGCGGCCGCGGGTGGAGACGATGAGCTGGCCCTTGTCGAGGAAGTAGGAGGCGAGCTTCTGGGCGGTGCGGAGGTAGCCGCCCGTGTTGCCCCGGAGGTCGAAGACCAGGGCCTTCATCCTGCCCATGTCGCGGATCGCCTTCTCCACGAGATCCACGTCCTGCTCGCCGAACGTGGTCAGCCGGATATAGCCGATGCCGCCCGGGAGCATGCGGTGCGTCGTGGTCTCCAGCTGGATCCGCTCGCGGACGATGGCGTAGGGCCTCTCCTTGGGCCAGCCCCGGCGGACGATCTTGATGGTGGCGGTCGTGCCCTCCTTGCCGCGGAGCTTGCGCACGAGCTCGGTGAGGTCGCGGTTGACCGTGGCCTCGCCCTCGACCTCGACGATCTTGTCGTTGGACCGGAGGCCCGCGCGGTAGGCGGGCCCCGAGAAGATGGGCTCCTCGATGGTGAGCCAGGCGTGGCCCGCCTTGTCCTTGCGCATGGAGACGCGGGCGCCGATCCCGCCGTAGTTGCCCCCGAGCTCCTCCTTCTTGAGCTGTTCGATGGAGGCCTCGTCCATGAAGGCCGTGTAGGGGTCGAGGCTGGCGCAGGCGCCGCGCGTGGCTG
>CAYNDR010000184.1:9838-12789 GCA_964395295.1 uncultured Planctomycetales bacterium | reverse complement strand
TGCACAGCCACGTGAAGAGCGAGGCCTCTTCGCGCCAGGTCTCCAGGCGCCGGAGGGCCGCGCAGAGCGCCGCCTGCACGATCTCCTCGGCCGCATTGCCGTCCTCCCCCGTCCGCACGAGGGCAAACCTGTAGAGGCCGGGGAAATAGGCGGCGAAGAACGCGTTGAACGCGGACTCCTCGCCCGCCATCAGCCTGCGGACCAGGGCCTGATCCCGTTCTGCCGATGCCACGTTGTCCTCGCGCGATACGCCTGAAGGTTAGGGATGGGGAATCCCCTGAATCCTTCGGGAATTCCACGCTGGACGCCTACGGAAGTTCCTTACGGCCGCTCCGCGCGGAGGGTCACCAGGCCCCAGCCCGGCACCTTCACCTTCCCGCCCACCCGCTCCCCCGGCCGCTCGCCCGTGTCGCTCCGGGAGACCGACTTCGGCGCCGGATCGCCCCAGCTCAGCTCCGCCTCCCGGTCCTCGCCCGAGGCGCCCCAGAGGCGCACGATCCAGGCCTTCCCGTCGTCCGAAGGCTTCAGCGCCGTCACCATCACGTCCGCGGGCTCCACCCGCAGGCGCGGCGCCGCCGCCGGGGCCGCCCCCGACGCGGCCGCCGCCAGCAGGGGCTGACCCAGCCCCCACGCGAACCGCCCCGCCTCCGCCGCGTCGTATTTCCCGTGCGGCCGGAGGGCGTAGCGGAACGCCACCGGCCCCTCCTGGTAGGCGCGGTAGTTCGTCCCCCAGTGGTTGTTCATCGCCCACGAATAGAGCTTCTGCGTGGGCTCCACGGTCTGCCTCCAGGCCGCCGGATTGGCCTGCGACTCCAGGAGGTTCGCCGTGAGGCCGCCCACCTGCACCAGCGGCGCGTCCATCGTCACCCAGGTGATGCCGCGCTCCGCGTTCGACACGTCCACCCAGCGCCCCGCGGTGAACCAGTTCTTGCAGGCGCTCGGCATCTGGTCCTTCCAGGGCACGATCACCCCGAAGGGGACGTCCATCCGCATCACGCCGTCCTTCACGTCGAAGGGGAACGCGAAGTTCAGGCTCTCCTTCCCCTCCTTCCTCTTGTAGAAGCCCCGCGGCGGGTTCTCGGGGCCGTGCCGCTTCTTGTCCACGAGGTTCGAGAGCTCCACGCGGCCGAGCCCCGCGACCACCCGCACCTCCCGCGCCAGCCTCACGCAGCCGGGGGCCTCCGACTCGACCAGGAGCGACGCGACAAGCGGCCCCTTCTCCAGGACCGTGATCCGGACCTCCCCGTTCCCTTTGGCCTCCGCGGGATTGCTCCCGATGAAGTAGAGGTAGTCGTTCACGGCGTGTCCCGACGCGGCGTCCACGAAGTTGCCCGGGACGCCCTTGGCCGCGACTTCAATGACCGCGCCGGTCTTCCCGTCCACCCGCGCCTTGACGAGGCCGTCGTCCACGACCGCCCCTTCCGCCGAGGCGGGCGCCCCCTCCGCGTGGGCCGCGCCGGCCGACACCCTGAGCCGGCGGGTCGAGAAGGGCGGGATCTCCCGCACGAGGACGGCCAGCTCCCCCGTCGAGAGGCGCTGAGACGGCACGGGCCGTCCCTGGTCATCCGTCACCCGGTCGCCCGCCTCCGAAAGCGCCTTGGGGATCGCCACGAGGTCCGTCCGCGGCCACGATACGGCGTTGACGACGTCCACCCCCGCCCCCGCCGGCCCCGCGAAGGCCTTATCGAGGAGGGCGCGCGACCTCTTGTCCGCCTCCAGCGCGTACCCCCGCTTGATCTCCCACTGCTCCTTCGTCATCTTGTGCTCGGGGTCCGACACGCTGCAGTGGGCCCCCCAGGTGTGCTCCGAATAAAGAAGCACGCTGTTCCAGGCGTCCGTGAAGTCCGCCGCGGGATACTCCGCGGGCTTCCTCATCGCGAAGACGGCCTCCGCCTGCGCCAGCCGTTCGGAGCTCTCCCGGTTCATCGCCGTCTCGAGCGCGGAGGAGCCGGCCCCGTCCTCCCAGTAGGGCGTCCAGTCGCCGCGCACCTCGGGAAGCCGGTCCCCGTAGCGCTTCTCGAACTCGGAGAACGCCTCGCGGGTCGTGGAGATGACGAACCGGGGCCACGAGTACTTCAGCGCCCACTCCTTGACGAACTCGCAGATCGCCGGGTCCGGCACGGCGTTGTCCCCGTGGCCCGCCCAGCGGATGTGGGAGATGTCGTAGGGATACTCCGTCTTCTCCAGGATATCCTGGTACTCGTCCGCGAACTTCGGCGTCAGCCGGTGGATGACCATCGAGAGCGCGTACCCCTTGTGGGGGATCCACACGAGCACCTTCTCCCGGCCGGACGGCGAGACCCACCAGAAGGGCTTGTTGGTCCACTTCACGAGGATGTCCCCGATCCGGTCGAAGAAGTTCGGCGCCGTGGAGAAGTACCGGATCCCGGCGTGCGCCATGGCCGTCACGGTCCCCCACGTGTAGCCCGGGACGTCGCTGATCATGAGCGACTCGATCTTCGTCCCGCACTGCCGGGCCAGTTCCGGACCGAACCGGAAGAGGCGGATCAGCTCCTCGGGGCGGCACAATCCCGTGAGCTCGTTCAGGTACATCCCCTCGAGGCCCACCTGCCCCTTCTTGACCGCCTCCACGAAGGCGGCGCGCTGGGCCTCGTCCAGCCGCCGGAGGTAGAGGTCCGCCGCCCAGAGCACCTCCACGTTCCAGACGAACCGCGCGCCCTCCGGGTAGTCGGCCGTCTTCCGCGCGATCTCGATCCCCTTGACCAGGTTCTCGACCTGCTTCTTCTCGATCGCGGTCTGGATCTCCGTGTAGCCGATGTCCGTGTGCGAGTGCGGCAGGACGTAGACCGTCAGGCGCCGCACGGGCTTGAGGTGGACCTCCATCTCCCCCTTCTGGCCCGCCGCTTCGAGGCTCACCGCGACCTTCTTCACGGCGTCCACGGCGGGGAGGGGGACCTCCACCGTCTGGTTCCCCGGCTTCAGCTTCACGC
>CAYNDR010000184.1:0-9828 GCA_964395295.1 uncultured Planctomycetales bacterium | reverse complement strand
CCCTTCCCGACCTTTCCCAGCTTCGTCCCCGCCGGGGCGACGAGGCCGATCCGGTCGTAGAGGACCCAGCTCCCGTTGTCGATGGCGAACTCGACCTGGTTGACGCCCTTCTGGAGGACGTTCGCGGCGAACGCGACCTCGAACCGGTGGGGCTTCCCCTGCTCGGGACGGCCCTTGACCGAGTCGTCGGTGGCGCCGGCGGGCATCTTGCGCTCGAAGGACTTCCCGTTGATCTTCACCCTCAGGCGGGGCGGCTCCTTCGGGTGCGTGTCGGCCAGGGCCGCTTCGAGCTTCCCCTCCCCTTCCGCCGGGACGGCGTCGAGCCCGAAGAGAATCGTGAACGTGTGCGCGCGATTGCCCGCCCACGAATCGTTGGGACCGGGGTGGACGTAAGGCCAGTCCTTCGCGGGATCGGACTCGCCCACGATGAAGAATCCGTCCTCCCCGTACTTCTCGTAGCCGCCCGGGGCGAGGGCGAAATCCCGGGTGTCCCGGTTCTCCTTCCCCATCTCCCAGAGGTACGCCGGCTTCGGCGGCTCCTGCGCGGCGGCGACGAGGGCGGCCGCGACGGCGATCAGCGCGCGCTTTGCGGGCATGGCTTCTCCTTTCACTCCACGATGATCCCGGGATCCCCGTGCGCCAGCCGGTACGTCGTGTAGACGGTGAGGCTCCGGGGAGGAATCCCCTCGGCCAGGCCTTCCTCCCCTTTCACTTCCAGGCTCCGGGCCGGCTCGATCCGGAGGTCGGCCCGGTCCTTCGTCTCCTCGGTGACCCGGTAGACGTGAAGCGTCCGGCCGCCGAGCCCCTTGAGCGCGAGCGAGGCCTTCCAGGCGGCGGGGGCGTCGTTGAGGACGAAGGCGGTGAACTGCCCTTTCGGACTGCGGAGGGCCGCGGCGAAGACGCGCGGGTGGGACCCCTCTTTCCCGCCGGCCACGGAGCACTTGAGGACGTCCGACCGCTTCGCCGTGAACCGCGACATCAGCCCGTACGCGAAACAGGAATTGGGGTGCAGCGTGAACGTCTGAAGCAGCCGCTTCTCCTTCGCGTCCCAGGTGTTCACCATCTGCCACTGGCCGTCCAGGTCCCCCCGGTTGAGGACGCTCCAGCGGTTGAAGCCGTCCACGCCCGCCGCCAGCCCCCGCAGGACCAGTTCCCCGTCCTTGAGCGCGGCCTCGTAGGAGGCGGGCCCCGCGTGGGAGCCGCCCCACCCGTAGTTCATCGTGCCCACCTCGGACAGGAAGAGCGGCTTTCCCCGCTCGCGGGCCCACTTGGCCCAGTCCGCCAGCCGCCGGTCCGCCTCCGCCAGCGGATAGCCCCCCTTCTTCTCCCAGTCGAACCGCGCGTAGTACGAGTGCAGGTCGTAGGCCCCGATGAACTCGTCGAAGTCGATCCGCTTCGGATCGAACGCGGGAAGGTCGGTCCAGTCCGGCCCGGAGAGCGGGACGGAAATCCCCTTCCGGTCGAGGGCCTCGCGGACGGCCTTGAGCCCCGGCGCCAGGGGCATGGGCTTGTTCGGGGGCTCCTGCCACCACGACCAGTCGTACCCGGGCTCGTTGGTGATCGACACCCACTTGATGCAGGCGTAGCGCTTCGCCTTCACCAGGTGTTCGACGAGGGCCGCCAGCCCCGAGGCGAAGTCCGCCATCGACTGCGGGCCGCTGTGGACCCGTTTCACGGCGTCGCCGCGGAACTCCGGGAAGGCGTTCCAGTCCACGTTCATCCACATCTGCTGGAAGAAGACGTCCACTCCGCGCCGCTCGCACCAGTCGAGGATGCGGTACAGGATCTTCATCTCGGGCGAGTCCCACGTGAAGCGGTCGCGCTCCGGCTGGTAGATCCGGGTCTCCACCTCCACGCGGCAGAAGTCGAGCCCGAGCCAGTCGGCGTGGCGGAAGACCTCGGCCCAGGCCTTCTCGTCCTCCGCCGGCGGATTGGCCCCCCAGCCACTGCCGCCGTGGGACCGGTTGCCCACGACGGGGATGGGCTCCTCGATGGCGTGCCACGACCCGCCGAGCCCTCCGGCCATCGTCCGGAGGGAGGAGGACGCGTCCAGCTCGATCTTCACCTCCCGGGCCGGGGCCGCCGCGGGGACGTCCTTCACCGCCGCGAGGCGCGCGCCCGCCGGGGCGCGGAACTCCAGTCCGTCGTAGAGCAGCCAGCTTCCCGAGGTCGTCTCGATCTCGACCCCGTTGTCGCCGGCCCGGAGAGCGCCGACGGGGATCTGGACCTCGATCCGGTGCGGTTTCCCCGTGGCCGGCTTTCCCTCGATCGAGTCGTTCCCGGCCCCTTTCGGGAGGTCCTGCTCCAGGAGGGCCCGTCCGTTGATCCGGACGGCCAGGCGCGGCGGCTTGACGAAGTGGGTGTCGGCGAATGCGACGGCCAGGGTTGCGGGGCCCGGAGGGACCGCCTCCAGGCCGAAGCGGACCGTGAAGACGTGCCTCGTGCCCCCCGCCCAGGCGTCCTCGGGGCCGGGGTGCACGTACGGCCAGTCCTTCGAGGGATCGGACTTCCCGACGACGAAGACCGGGTCCTCGGCGAATTTCTGCCAGCCCTCCGGGGCGAGGGCGAGGCCGCGGGTGTCGCGGTCCTCCTTCCCGATTTCCCAGAGACAGGAAGGCTTAGGCGCCTCCTGCGCGGCGGCCATCAGGACAATGGCAAGGGCGATCGGCGCGAAACTTGTCATCAGGGCCATCCTTTTACTTTAATATTAGGGTCGCCGGCGCAAAGGCATCGATCGCGGCCTCGAACGCGCCGTCGCGGACCGGCAAGGGCTTCCCCAGCGGACGTCCCCGGAGGTCGCACGGCTGCGCTGACGAGGCGGCAAGCCCCTTCGGAAGCGTCACCCGGCACGGCCCTCCCTTGCCCGTTTCCTCCCACAGGCGCAGGAGCGTCCCCTCCCCGTCCGGATTGGCCCCGAACGCCGTGACGAGCACGCCCTGGCGCGAGAGCTGGAGCCCGGCCTGCGAGGCCGGGAGTCTGCCTCCGCCGCCGCCCGTCTCCGACGCCAGGAGCGGGAGTCGGGCCTCCCAGGAGGGCGTGACCAGCGAGGCCTCGGGATCGTATTTCTCGAACGACCAGATCCGCACCCTGGCCGTCCACGTCCCCTCGTTCCACATCCGGAAGTTGGTCGTCCATTGGTTGTTGAAGAGGTTCACGTAGACCGCAGGCCGCTTCGGAACGAAGTCCGGGGAGTATTTCCAGAGGCCGGGTGCGTCGAGGCTCACCAGCGGCGAGTCCGGCGCGCACATCCCCGCGCCGCGGCCCTGCGCGTCGAAGACCGCCACGCCCGTCGTTACGCCGAAGATGTGCCGGTTCGAGCCCGCGATGAGGTCGCGCGCGGGATCGACGATCGATCCCTGCCGCCCCAGCCGGAACTGCGGCGCCTCCACCGCGAACGGGAAACAGAGCCAGCCCGCCTCCGGCCACGGGTCGGCCGGCTTCTGGTGCAGCGTCACCTCGAAATCCACCCACGGCAGATCCCGGTACAGGGTGACCCGCGTCGTCACGGCATGGGGAACGCCGCCGCCCGGCTTGGACTTCATCTCGGCCGACACAAAGACCGCCGAACGGGTGAAGCCCTGCTCGCACTTCTCCGGGCCGGCCGCGCGGTACGGGACCTCGGAGGCGGGAGGCATCTTGGGCTTCCCGATCTCGTTGGTGGCCCAGTCCGCCTTGATCTTGACGTAGGCCTTCAGGTAATTGGCAGGATAGTCGGCGTCGAACCGCTCGTAGAGGTAGCGCCCGAAGCCGTGCTCCGACCCGGCATCCACGAGCTCGCGCCCGCTCCTCTTGTCGACCAGCGACTTGACCGCCCCGCGCGCGGGATCGAGGACGACCTTGAAAAAGGGGCCTTCGATCGTGTTGGAGTCCATGTCCAGGCGCGGGCCGCCCGGCACCCCCCGGCCCGCGACCTTCAGATAGGTGGCGTACCCCATCGGGGGGATGTCGCGGACCGCAAAGCGCGCACTATCGCCCCGATGATGCGCCGGGACGGACTCCTCAGCCCCCGCCCGCTGCAGACTCCATCGATCCTCGGAAGTCCCCTTCAGTTCGACGATCCCGTCCCGTTTCCAGGGCAGGGGGTTGTAGACCACGACGCCTTCCCCGCTGACGGAAACCGATTTCCCGAGCGATTCCAGACTTCCGGCCAGGAGCGGCAGTGCGAGGTCGCGCGCCTTCTCGATGTAGGCGGTGTGCTCGGCCCACGACTCCTCGAGCCGCTTGAACCGCCCCCTCTCGCGGTCGGCCTTCCACTCCTCGCCGTAGGGGAACTTCACCTTGCTCCCCGCGTAGGAGCTGACCCAGTAGAGCGCCCCGCCCCAGGTGTGCTCGCCGTAGAGGAGGCTCTGCTCCCAGGCGGCGGCCGCCGTCGGGGCGACCTCGGGGCCTTTCACGCCCCACGCCGCGAGCTGCGTGTGGAGCCCCTCGGCGGCGCCGATCTTCGGCCTCACGTCCCGCGCCAGCGCCGCTCCGGCGGGATCGCACAACGGGCCGTGGATCCACGAATCGGGCATGTCGGCGCGCACGACGGGAAGCTCCGGCTTCTCCGCGAGGATCGCGTCGGAGAAGTCCGAGAGCCGCCCGATGCGGACCTTCACGCCGGGCAGTCTCTTCTCCGCCTCCGCGAAGAGCTTGTCCACCTCGGCGGGCGTGGGCGGCCCGTGGTTGTCCCCCGTGTGGATGAGGGCGAGCCAGGTCTTGTGGGGCCAGCCCTTGGGCGCGACCAATCCCGTGCCGTAGCTCTCCGCCGTGTACATCGTCAGGACGCGCGAGCCGTCCGGCCCCTCCCACCAGAAGAGGACGGGGACCTGCGGCGAGCGGCACGCCGCGTTGCAGCCGATGTGGAGGAACTCCACGCCCGCGCGCCGGAGGAGCGTCGGGACGATCCACGCGTGGCAGGCCACGTCGGTCATCTTGGCGTCGCGCGGGAGCGGAAGGCCCGCCTCGCGGGAGAGCCGCGCCGCGTGGCCGAGCCCGCGGACGAGGTCCTCGACCTCCAGCAGCTCGGTATGCGTCGTGAAGGGCAGGGCGTGGACGACGAAGCGTCCCTCCTTGAACGCCGCGCGCACCTTTTCGCGCCGCTCGGGCGTCTGGCCCGGCCAGTCCTCCATGATCTTCGCCAGCGGCCAGCCGGGGATCGTCCAGGCGAACCGCCGCTCCGGCGGCATCTCGCGGCTCTTCTCCACGACCTTGAGGGCGTCGTCGATCATCTTCGTCCGGTAGCGCTGGACGACGTTCGCCGCCATGTCGGTGTAGCCGATATCGAAGTGGGTCTTGAAGACCACGACGACCTGCTCCACCCCGGCCCTCCTGACCGTCTTCCTGGCGGCCTCCTTCCGGGCCGCGCCCACGGGGGCGAGCCGCGCCCCCGGCGCGCGGAGGGACAGCGCGTCGTAGAGGACCCAGCTCCCCTCCTCGTTGACGATCCGGATCGCGTTGTCGCCGGCCTTGAGGAGGCCGGCCGGGAAGGCGACCTCGAAGCGCTGCGGCTTGCCCTTGGCGGGCTGGCCGCGGACGGAGTCGTCGCCCGCCCCGGGCGGCAGATCCTTTTCGAACACCCGGCCGTTGACGTCGACCTTCAGCTTCGGAGGGTTCTTCTCCTGAGTGTCCACCAGCGCCACGCCCAGGACGCATTCCCCGGACGGCGGCTGTTTCAGCCCGAAGAGGATCGTGAAGGCGTTCGCGACGCCGCCCGCCCAGTCGTCGGAGGGGCCGGGGTGGACGTAGGGCCAGTCCTTCGCGGGGTCCGACTCGCCGACCACGAAGACCGCGTCGGCGGCGAAGTCCTCGTACCGGCCCGGGGCGAGGGCGAACTCGCGGGTGTCGCGGTCCTCCTTCCCGATCTCCCAGAGGGGTTCCTGCGCGAAGGCCGGGGCCGCCAGGCCCAGGAACAGCGGAGCGAATCGGATCATCGCGCCCTCCCGTTGTACTCCGCGACCGCGTCGAACATCGCCGTGATGTTCTCGGGCGGCACGTTGGCCATGATGTTGTGGACCTGCTGGAAGACGAACCCGCCGCCGGGGGCGAGGATCTCGATCTGCCCCAGGACGTGGCGGCGGACCTCCTCGGGGCTTCCGAGGGGCAGGACGCGCTGGGTGTCGCACCCGCCGCCCCAGAGGCAGATCCGGCCCCCGAAGTCGCGCTTCAGCCCCGCCGCGTCCATGCCGGCACAGCTCACCTGGACGGGGTTGATCGCGTCGAGGCCGGCGCCGATAAGGTCGTTGAGGAGCGGCCGCACGCCGCCGCAGCAGTGCAGTTTCACCTTCACCTTCGCGATCTCCTTGGCCCGCCTCCACATCGCCCCGTGGCGCGGCTTGAAGAACTCGCGGTACATGGCGGGGGAGATCTGGGGGCCCGTCTGCATCCCCAGGTCGTCCCCGAAGAGGATGACGTCCACGTGGGGCCCCACGGCGGGAAGGACCTGTTCGAGGCCGGCCAGGTGGAGCTCCGCGAGGCGGTCGAGCAGGCGGTGGGCCCGCGGCGGATCGCCCGCCAGGAGCATGTAGAACACGTCGTTGCGGCAGAGGAACTGCCCCCACTCCATCAGGTTCCCGCCGAAGAGGAAGAGGATCGCGCGGTCCGTGGAGCCGCGCAGGTCGCGGGCCCCGGCGGCGAGCGCCGCGGGATCGTGGCCGGGCCCGGGCGGGCCGCGCAGGGCCCACATCACGTCCGCCATCGCCTCCGGCAGTCCGGCGAGGTCGTCGGGGACGCCGTCCACGTAAGGCCAGTAGGTCTGCTCGAAGTAGAGCGATCCCGCCTTCTGGACGCCCACGGCTCTGTCGGAGGGCGCGTGCAGGACCCAGTCGCCGCCCTCCTTGCGGACGTCGAGCCACGCGGGGATGAAGCAGTCGGACCCGTCGGGGAGCCGCCAGGGCTTCCAGGAGCGATCCTCCCGGCAGAAGGCCCGTCCCATCTCGGTCGTGTCCACGCCGAACCGCTCCAGCACGTCCTCGTCGATGATGGCGAGCTGCTGGATGAAGTCGTAGACGCGGATGGGGCGCTCGGGAAGGCCGAGGTGCCTCCTGAGCTTCCGGTAGGCGATGGCCATGATCCCGCTCGACCGGTGGCCGCCGAAGTCGACGGGCACGCGGTCTGGCTGGATGCGGTCGACGGCAGACAGGACGCGCTGTCGCGGAGTCATTTTCCACGCACCCCCTGTCGGATGTTCTCGAGGACCCGTTCCGTGCAGGCGACGCCCCCGGTGCGCAGGGCCTCGATCACGGCTCCCTGGACTGGCTCATCTCCGGCTCGCGGACGCGGACGCCGGGCGTGTCGGCCTGGATCCGCGCGGCGAGCAGGGGCTCGAAGGGAGGACCCGAGCGCGCCAGCCCCCCCACGAAGACCATCTCGCACGGGTCCGTCCCGAAGAGGCCGCGGGCCGTGACGGCGACCAGGGCGGAGAGCTCCGCGGCGGCCTCATCGAGGATCCTGCGGGCGACGGCGTCGCCCTTCTGGGACGCCTCGATCACCCGGGGGGCGAGCGACGCGATCTCGTCCCGTCCGAGGCCCCGGTTGTGCACGCGGTCGATGAGCTCCCGCGGCTTGCGGAGGCCCAGGAAGGAGAAGACGATCTCGCGGAGCGCGGTGGCGGGGAGGCGGCCGTCCTCGGCGCGCACGGCGGCCTGGATGGCGCGGAGGCCGATCCAGTGGCCGCTCCCGGCGTCGTCGGCGAGCGCCCCCCAGCCGCCGCAGAGCCGCGTCTCGCCGCGCGCGTTGACTCCGTAGCAGGCCGAGCCGGTGCCGGCGATGAGGACGATCCCCGGCCGGCCGGAGAGGCCGCCCGCGAGGCCCACGTGGGTGTCGTTCTCCACGCGGACCAGCGCCCCGGCGGCCTCGGGGATCTCCCCCACGACCGAGACGATGTCCAGGCGGTCGTCGTTCGTCGACACGCCGCCCAGGCCGAGGAAGATGCAGTCGAGGTTCCCGGCGGCGCGCGGGGTCCCCTCCATGGCGGAAAGGAACGCGGCGCGGAGGTTGCCGCGGACCGTCCCGCGGGGGAAGTGGTTGCGGTTGGCCGAGCCGGCGAGGCCCTCGCCGAGGACGCGCCCGGAGGCGTCCGCCAGGAGGGCGCGCGTGGAGGTGCCGCCGCCGTCCACCCCGACGAAGAATCCCGCGGCCACGGTCATGTCCTCCTCTTCCAGGAGGCCTCGATCTCCTCGAGGGTGCGGCCCTTGGTCTCGGGCAGGAACAGGAGCACGAAGACCAGGCTCGCCAGCGAGCAGGCGCCGTAGAGCCAGAAGGCGCCCGCGGCCCCGATCGCGCCCTTCAGCGCGGGGAAGGTCTGGGCCACGGCACAGCAGGTGACCCAGATCATGAGGACGCCCACGGACGAGGCGCGTCCCCGGATCCTTCCGGGGAAGATCTCGGAGATGACGATCCAGGGGATCGGGCCCATCGCCATGGCAAAGGCCGCGCAGTACGCCAGGATGCCCAGGAGGAGGCCGATCCCGGAGCGGCCCGAGTGGAACATGCATCCCACGAACGCCAGGGAGGCCGTCTGGATGGCGGTCCCGATCACCAGGAGGAGCTTCCGCCCGGCCTTGTCCACGAACCCGATCGCCACGAAGGTGAAGAGGAGGTTGTTCAGGCCCACCCAGACGGACGAGGCGAAGGCGCTGTCGGTGCTGCTCCCTCCGGCCTTGAAGACCTCCGGGGCATAGTACATGATCGCGTTGATCCCGCTGAGCTGGCAGAAGATCGCCAGGGCCACGGCGATCAGGAGGGGGCGGCGGTAGTCGGGCCCGAAGAGCTCGCCGAAGCGGCCCTCCTCGGCCCCCGCGGCCTCGGCCACGGCCCGGAGCTCGCGGTCCGCCTGGACGGCCCCGACCGTGGCCGCGAGGATCCGGCGCGCCTCCTCCGTCCGGCCGTTCACCGCCAGCCAGCGCGGGCTTTCCGGGACGAGGAAGAGGAGGGACAGGAAGACGGCGGCGGGGAGGGTCTCGGACCCGAGCATCCACCGCCACCCCATCTGGACGTTCCACGCCTCGTCGCCCAGGCGCTGGATCCGGTGGCTCACGAAGAAGACGATGAAGATGCCCGTGACGATCCCCAGCTGGAAGAGCGCGCCCAGCCGCCCGCGGTGCTTCTCGGGGGCCAGCTCCGCGATGTAGACGGGGCAGACCATGGAGGAGACGCCGACCCCGAGCCCGCCCAGGAACCGGGCCAGGAGGAACCCCCCGAAGGAGCCGGGCACGGCCGACCAGACGGCCGAGACGGCGTAGAAGACCGCGCAGATGTAGAGGGTCTTCTTCCTCCCGAACCGGTCGCTCAGGAATCCGGCGGCCATGGCGCCCGGGATGCATCCCAGGATCGCGCTGGCCGCGGCCCATCCCTCGCCCTGGGGCCCCAGGCCGAAATGGACCTTCAGGGCCCCGATCGCGCCCGAGATGACGGCGGTGTCGTAGCCGAAGAGGAAGCCGCCGATCGCGGCCACCCCGGTGGCGAAGAGCACGCGGCGCATGAGGTCCCTCCCTTCCCCCTATGATACGCCCGGGCCGCCGATTTGTTTAACCATATAAGCGCGGCCCCCGCCCCCCGTCCCCACCTGGACGACACGGGTGACCGAGGTCCTGCCGAACGCCATCCGCGTCCGGGGAAGGCCGCTCCAGGAGCTCATCGCTCAGGCATCCTTGCTCGAGGTGACGGCCCTCACCCTCACGGGCACGATCCCGCCTCCGGATGCGCTCCTCAGACTCGATGCGCTCGCCTGCGAGGCTTCGCGATCTCCAGCGCCAGCGATTGCCTTCAGCGAGAAGGATGACCTCTCGAAGAAGCTCGCTGCGATGCTCCTTTCGGCTCCGCTCCTTCCGGCCTTCGAGGGGACGCCTC
>CAYNDR010000183.1:0-12817 GCA_964395295.1 uncultured Planctomycetales bacterium | reverse complement strand
CCCCTCCAAGGCTGCAGCAGGGGCACCATCGGTTGTTTCCTTGCGGCGACGAACAGGCCGGGCCGGCGCGATGCGGGCCGGCCGGAAAGGGCCGGGACTCTCCGCGGCACCGGGATTCGAGCGATCAAGTAGTTCCGGACCGCGGGTGGGATATTACACTAATACCCTAGGTGACCTCATAGATTCGCATGAGGCGCCCTGCTGCTGAGCTATGATTCTGAAAATGCCGTGGCCGTGCTCTTGGGCGCAGATGCTGCACGGGAAGCGCAGTACTCTATTGCCACGAAGACCACGAAGGCCAGCAGGCGCCGGGGGTGGTCGCCCAGCTTTCCGAAGATCGGGGGGGAGAGGGTATCGCCCAGGAGGTGCAGGACGAAGACCGCCAGCGCCCAGGCCATGGCCCGCCGGGAGGGGTGGGTGACGTTGGCGATCTGGGTGTTGACCGCGGGCATGCACAGGAAGATGCAGAAGGCCCCGGCCGTCAAGGCGGGCAGGAAGATCCAGCGGCTGTGGGCCAGGAAGCCCAGCAGGAGGCAGGGGAATCCCGCGAGGAAGCTCACGCCGGCCATGGCGGCGTAGGCCCCGCGGAAGCGCCGTGCCAGCCGGTCGCCGATCAGGCCGGAGCAGGTGTTCCCGGCCGCGCCGGCCACCAGCGCGATCAGGCCGAGCGCCACCCGGGCCTCCTTCTCGCCCATCCCGCGCTGGTCCACGAAGAACTCCACGCCGAAGTGGACCAGGGGGACGAGGATGATCACCGCGAAGGCCTGGGCCAGGATGACCAGGAGGAGGGTGGGCGTGCGGAAGAGCTCCAGGTACGGGCGGAGGCCGGCCCGCGGGGCGGCGTGGGAAGCCCCCTCGGGCTGGTCGCTGGACCCGCGGGGCGGGTCCGTCATGACCCAGATGAGGGCGGCCGCCAGGAAGCCGGGCAGGCCCGCGATATAGAACATCCATCGCCATCCCACCGTCCCCAGAAGGAGCCCCGCCATGATGAAGGCGGCGGTACCCCCGATCGGCAGGCCGAGGTAGAAGATGGAGAGGGCCCGGCCGCGCCTCTCCCTGCTGAAGAGGTCGCTGATGAGGGCGGGGCCGATGATCAGGCACCCCGACTCGCCCACGCCGATGAAGACGCGCGCGATGTACAGGGTTTCCTTGGACCGGGCCATGCCGGAGGCCAGGGTGGCGAGGCTCCAGACCAGGATGCAGAGGGCGAAGAGGCGGGTCCGGCGGTAGCGGTCGGTCAGGTACCCGATGAAGGGGGCGCAGACCATGTACCCGATGGTGAAGAGCGTCCAGAGCATGCCGAATCCCGCGCCGCTGATGCGGAGGTCCCCCCGGATCGGGTCCTCTAGGGCGCTGACGAGCTGGCGGTCCAGGTAGTCGAGGAAGTTGGCGGCGAAGATGATGGCCAGCGCGTAGGCGGCGTATCTCCTGGTCACGGCGCGAGAGTATGTCAGAAACGGCGGGGCGTGCCTACTCTTTTATCCCCGCGAGAACCGGCGGAGCTTCCCCTGCACGGCCGCGTCGAGCTTCGTGAAGTCGATCCCGAAGCACACGGTGTCGTTGGGGTGGATGCGGACGATCCGGCCGGGGATCTCGATGTCGTCCACGGGCTTCTGCATCGGCCGGAGCCCCACGGAGAAGGGCTCCACGGGGAGGCTCCCGAGGGGGAGGGTGACGTCGCTCACCCGGGCCCCGCAGCACGAGATGTCGCGGATCGTGGCCATCCCCTGGTCGTAGAGGGATCCGTCCTTGTGGTAGATGGTGAACTCCGCCCCGATGGACACCTCCCGGCGGGGGGCGCGGCGTCGGTGCTGGTATTTCAGGCGGCCGAAGTCGTAGCCCATCTGGCGGGCGATCTTGAAGACCTTCCGGATCGTCTCCTTGCGGAAGACGGGGCCCTGCCGGCGGTTCAAGATCTTGTTGACGCTGGAGACGTCGATGCCGATGCGGCGGGCGATCTCCACCTGGGTAATCATTGCGCGCTCCTCCCTCTGGACCCCGCGAGCCATGGGCTCTTCCCCCTATGAAACGCCCCCGGCCGGCGGCGGCGCCGCAAAAATCGCGCGGCGGCCGTCGGTCTGGAGATTAGGCCCCCGGCCCTTTCAAGTCAAGCAGTTTTTATGCCCCGGCCATGCATAATATGTGACACGCCGCGTCATCGGGGACTTCGGCCGCGACGCCCTCCGGCCATGCCCGTTTCCTGCGGCCCGATGCCGGAGATGCCCCTGCGCCAAGAGCCAAGAACCAGGTTCCAGACAAATCCCAAGCTCCAATGACTGAACTCCAAACGGTGTCCCCCCACTCTCCCCCCTCCCGGGGAGGACAGGGGGGGAAACCCATTGGCATTGGGAATTTGGGACTTGGTCCTTGTTTGGCATTTGGCTCTTGGTTCTTGGAGTTCCGCCCCCCCCGGACACCGATTTTATTTGCCTTTGGAGGGGGGATTCGCTTGTAATAGCGGGACGGCCCGCCGGGCGAGCGGAGGGGGCCGGCCTCGCGAGGGCACCGAGCCATGGATTTCGCCGACAAGCAGCTGACGTGCGTGGAGTGCGGGGGGGGATTCGCCTTCACGGCGGGCGAGCAGGAGCGCCACGCCCAGCTGGGATTCACCAACGAGCCCCGCCGGTGCCCGACCTGCCGCGCGGCCCGGAGGTCCTCCGGCGGCGGGGGGGGAGGAGGAGGCGGCGGGCGCCGCGAGATGTTCACCGCCGTGTGCGGCCAGTGCGGCAAGCCCGCCCAGGTTCCCTTCAAGCCAAGGGGCGACCGTCCCGTCTACTGCAGCGACTGTTTTTCCCAGAGGAATCCGGGGAGATAGAGGAGGACTGCCATGGCGCGGAAACCGAACGCCAAGTTCATGAAGCCCCTCCAGCCCAGCGATCTGCTGGCGAAGGTGGTGGGAGCCAAGCCGCTCCCGCGGACGGAGGCCACCAAGAAGCTGTGGGTCTACATCAAGAAGAAGGGCCTGCAGGACAAGACGAACAAGCGCATGATCAATGCCGACGACAACCTCAAGGAGGTCTTCGGCGGCAAGGGTCAGGTGAGCATGTTCGAGATGACGGCGCTGGTCTCCAAGCATCTCAAATAAGCTCGCCCGCGGACGCTCGAAGGCAGCCCGTTCCCGGCGGATCGCCTCTTTCCCGCCCCTCGCTCGGGGTCCAGGCTCCGAGGGGGGGGCGCGCCCCGAGGAAACGAAGGTGACGGGGGACACGGCGCGGCCAAGCCGCAGCCAAAAGGATGGCTGCGGCGGTTGCCGCGCATGCGATTCGTCGAACGATTACGAAATCTTTGACCCCCCGGGGGGGCGCTGTTACGATGGGCCCATGATCCGTTCAGCCTTCGCGCTCTTTTTCCTGGGTACCGCCGCGGCGGCCCAGGACGAAGACATCTATAGAACCCTGGCGGTGGGCGACCGCATCCAGGTCACCTTCCGGAACGGGAACACGATCACCGGCAATCTCGTGGCCCTGCCCGCGGCAGGCGCCAGGCAGGAATCCAAAAAGGGGCAGGCGCCATCGGAGCCGTTCCGGCTCCTGCTGTTCGCGGCGGAAGGCGAGCCGGCCAGCCAGGCCCAGGAGGCGATTCTCGGCCGGTGGATGGGGCGCCATCCGGAGGGAAAGGTCGAGACGCCCAGCCGGGAGTCCCAGGCGGAGGCCTGGAAGGCCCACGCGGTCGGCTCCACGCCGACCCTGGTCTTCTTCGACAAGGCCGCCGGCCGCGCCCTCAAGCTGACGGGGGTCAAGGCGGAGACCGACCTGACCGAGGCCCTCCTCCAGTTCCGGGCCACGGCCCCGGCCGCCGCCGCGGCGATCGATTACGCCCGGGAGAAGACCCTGACCCTCGACGTGAGCTGGGAGTACCCCGGCCTCGACGGGACGCTCACGATCGCCAAGGACCAGGTCCGGGCGGTCCGGAAGCTCCAGCCGCTGGACCCGAAGACGCTGGAGCGCCTGAAGGAGGAGAAGGCGAAGATCGCCCAGGGCCTCGCCCGGGACAACGAGGCCCGCGCGGCCCTGGAGGAGGAGCGCGCCCTGCAGGCGGAGAAGGACGCCGAGGAGGCCCGGCGGATAGCGGAGGAGAAGCTCCCCGGCAGCGAGGAGGCGAAGGTCATCAAGGAAGCCGAGAAGATCAAGAAAGCCCTGGAGATATACCGCAAGTTCCCGCCCCCGGAATGGGGGCCCGAGAAGTTTACGGACATCCAGGGGAAGTCCATCCGCAAGCAGATGCCCTCGATGGAAGAGCGCGAGTTCATGCAGAACTACGAGGCCTGGCTGATGGCCAAAGACTACTACGAGAAGAAGAAGGGCGAGAAGGAAGAGAAGAAGGAACCGAAGAAGGAGCCGGAGGGGAAGAAGGCCCCCCCGAGCATGGAGGAGAAACCGCCCGAAGAGAAGAACCCGTAGGCGGCCCGCGCGGCGGGTTGAAGGACGCGGATCCCGCGCGGATCCCTGCCCCACAGCCCGCCGCCCCCCTGGCCGCCGTCCGTTCCCCCTTCGCGCACCCGCGCCCATGGAGTACAAAGGCGTCACCCTGGACCCGTTCCAGGAGCAGGCGATCCGGGTCATCGACCAGGAGGAGTCCCTCATCGTCGCCGCCCCCACGGGCGCGGGCAAGACCCTCATCGCCGAGTACGCGATCGAGCGCTGCCTGGGGCGCGGCGAGCGCGCCCTCTACACGGCCCCCATCAAGGCGCTCTCCAACCAGAAGTTCCGCGACTTCACGGCGCTCTACGGCGACCGGATCGGCATCAAGACGGGCGACGTCACGATCAACCCGGACGCCCAGGTCATCCTCATGACCACGGAGATCTTCCGGAACACGATCTTCGAGTCGCCCGGGGCCTTCGCCGACGTGCGCTACGTGGTCTTCGACGAGATCCACTACCTCGACGACATCGAGCGCGGGACCGTGTGGGAGGAGTCCATCATCTTCGCGCCGGAGCACATCCGGATGCTGTGCCTCTCGGCCACGGTGCCCAACCTCGATCCGCTGGCGCGGTGGATCCGCTCCATCCGCGGCGCCGTGAAGCTCCACGTGATCCTGGAGGAGAAGCGCCCCGTGCCCCTGCGCCACCAGCTCTTCGTCCCGGGGCTCGGGCTCCGGGGCCTGGAGGACCTCCGGCGGATGGAGCAGGAGGACCTCCGCCGGCACGCCGCCCGGATCGATCCCCACCTCAACCCGAACCGCTGGCGCGCCGGGCTCATCGATCACCTGGCCGAGGCGAAGCACCTCCCCGCCCTCTGGTTCGCCTTCAACCGGCGCGAGTGCGAGGAGTTCGCCTCCCTGGTCCACCGCCCGCTGCTGGGGGCGGAAGAGCGCGCCCGGGTGCTGGGGCTCTACGACGGACTGCTGGCCCGGTTCGGCCTCCCCCCCGACGCGACCACCGAGCACCTCCGGCGGCTCCTGGGGAAGGGCGTGGCCTACCACCACGCGGGGCTCCTGCCGACCCTCAAGGAGGTCGTGGAGCGGGTCTTCACGACCGGCCTGCTCAAGCTCCTCTTCGCCACCGAGACCTTCGCCGTGGGCGTCAACATGCCCGCGCGGACCGTGGTCTTCAACTCGATCCACAAGTACGACGGGCACCGCATGGGCCCCATCAAGTCCCGCGAGCACCACCAGATGTCGGGCCGGGCGGGCCGCCGCGGGATCGACGAGGTGGGCTTCGTCTACAGCGTGGTCGAGTGGCCCCACGTCCGCGCGGCGGAGGTCGAGCGGGTGGTCCACGGCGCGATCGAGCCCCACCGCTCCCAGTTCAACCTCTCGTACGCGACGCTCCTGACCCTCTGGGGGCACATGGGCGACCGGATCTACGCCGCCGCCGAGAAATCGTTCTCCAACTTCATGGCCCCGAAGGGGGGCCGGAGCGCCTTCCGGGGCAAGCTGGAGCAGATGAAGAAGAAGTTCGCGGTGCTCCGCTCGCTGGGATACATCCGCGACGGCAGGCTCACGCCCAAGGGGAAGTTCGCCGGCCAGATCCAGGGGTACGAACTGCAGGTCTCCGAGTTCCTCTTCCGCGGGGTTCTCAAGGAGCTCTCGGAGGAGGAGCTCTGCGTCCTCTTCCACGCGATCGTCTACGAGGCCAAGAAGGGGGACTGGGCCCGGCGGCACGAGCATCCCCGCTTCAAGTGGCTGAGGAGGACGGCCTTCCCCGTGGCGGACGCGATCCTCCGCGCCGAGGACGCCGCGGGGGTGGAGGACCGGGCCAAGGCGCTGGAATTCAAGCTCGCCGGCGCGGTCGACGCGTGGGCGCGGGGCTGCGAGTGGGGGGATCTCGAGGCCCACACGGGCGCCTCCGACGGCGACCTCGTGCGGTTCTTCCGCCTCGCGCTGCAGCTCCTGCGGAACACGTTCCACACCCTGCCGAGGGAGGACCCGCTGAGGGCCCGCCTGCGGGGCGCGGCGGAGCGGCTGAACCGCGATGTGGTGGACGCCGAGCGCCAGCTCCGCCTGGGGACGCAGGGGCCGGCGCCCGAGGCGCCCCCGACGGCGTGATCCGCGGGCCCCCTCAGAACCGGTAGTTGAGGCCCAGCCCCAGCCAGCCGGAGGACCCGCCGATCTGGTCGTCCCCGGAGTCCTCCTTGATGCGGGAATCGAACTCGATCAGGCGGTACTCGCCCACGAGGTCCACCGTCAGGGAGCGGCCGGCCCTCCAGGAGAACGCGATCCCCGCGCGGAACCCGAAGGCGTCGTCGAAGTCGTAGAGGCCGTCCGCCGCGTCGACCTCGAAGCGCCCGTAGATCCCCCCCGCGTAGATCGTGGTCTCGACGGGGATGGTGGGCTTCCCGCCCTCGACGGCGCGCTCCCGGTATCCCACGCACACCCCCGCGAGGTCGGAGAAGATGTCCTCGGCCAGGTTCACCTCGTACGTGCCGAAGAGGACGAAGTGGTCCAGGAGCCTCACGCCCGCGTCCACGCCGATCGAGAAGAGCGCGTTCGTCTCGATCTCCCGCTTGATGGAGTCCTTGATCGCCTCGAAGTGGAATCCCGTCCCGGCCCAGACGCCGGAGCGGAGCGCCACGAACGGCTCGAGGTCGGAGGAGGAGTCCTCCTGGGACCCGGGTTCGGCCGGGTCGCCGCCGGACGCGCAGAGCGCCGCGAGGATCAGCAAGCTCGTCATGCCTGACATTCTCCAGTTTGATCCGCCGGGGGCAAGGAATATTCCAGGGTCGGCCGCCGCCCGCCGGGGAAATTTTTCGCGCGCGCCCCCGCAGGTATTGTGTTGCACTGCGAATGGTGTATAATTCAGCCGAACCAGGCCGATGGAAGAACGGGGGAGCGTGTTCCCCGCGATCGTGGAGAAAGGAGGGTACCCGATGCCCGAGCCAGAGCCAGAGAGGCCCGGACCGTTCAAGGAGAGGAACGGTTCAACGGTCCTGGCACCCGACAAGGATGAGATCCGCCGGCACATCAAAGACCTCCTCTCGGACGACTTCACGGTCCGCGCCGCCTCCATCAACGAGCTCGGCAAGTACGGCCAGGTGGCCGCGGAGGCGCTCGTCGACGCCCTGCTCAAGAAGCAGGACCATCCCCACGCGCTGGCGAACTTCTCGGACGCGCTGGCGGAGATCGGCAAGCCCTCGCTCAACGTGATCCTCCACGCGTTCGGCCACTTCATGGAGGTGAAGCAGCCCCGGGACGTGTACCTCCTGGAGAGCTTCATCGACCTCCTCTCGGTCCTGCACGACCGCCGCGCGGTCGCGCCCCTGCTGGAGCAGCTGGCGATGCTCAACCGCGCCGCCTCCGGCGGCGCCGACCGCCAGCTCCAGAACTGCTGCGAGTCCGCCAAGATCCGCATCCACCGCCTCCTCGTCGACCTCGGCGAGAAGGGGGGGCTCGAGGACCTGCTGGCCATGCTGGGCGACGGCCGCAAGCGGGTCCGCGACGGGGTGGTGGACGCCCTCACGCGGGCGGGGGACCGGCGGGCCCTGGTGCCGCTGCTGCGCCTCTACGACATCGAGGAGCACGTCTCGTATTCGGGCGCGCAGTTCATCAAGGAGGCGATCCGGGAGATCGCGCGCCGCGAGCGGGTGACGCCCGAGGATAAGCTGTTCAAGGACCTGTCGGCCGGCGAGAAGACCTCGCTGGAACGCGTCTTTCCCAAGGCCAAGAACGGGAAGCACTGACCCGCGCGCGCCCCGGTCCCCGATCGTCCCGTCCGCCTCTACTTCTCCGCCAGCAGGGTTTCGACCGCGCGCTCGACCTCCCGGTTGGCCAGGTCCGCGAGGCGGAGGACGCCCTTCCTGTCCACGAGGTAGTAGTCCGGGGTGCTGTCCGCCTTGTACCGGTAGACCGTCCCGTCCCTTTTATCGACGGCGACGCGGTAGGGGATCTGCTGTTCCTTGACGAAGTCGGGCGCCTCCTCGGCCCCCTTGGTCGTGTGGATCGCCAGGATCACGAGGTCCTTGTCCTTGTGCTTCTCGTGGAGCTCCTTGAGGGGCTTGACCGCGCCCCGGCTGGGCCCGCACCAGGCGCCCCAGAATTCCAGGAGCACCACCTTGCCCCTGAGGTCCCTGATCGTCGCGGGTTCGCCCCTGAGCCACCGGTCCGCCTCGATCTCGGGGGCGGCCTTGCCCTCCATGGCGTCGAGGTCGCGGCGGCGGTCGCCCTCCCCCTCGCGCTCGAAGCCGCGGTCGCGCGCCTGGCCGAGGAGCAGGAGGGTCCCCAGGAAGAGGGTCGCTTTCATGGCCGGGCTCCCGCAGGAAAAGCTGTCCTTATAAAGCCTGAACGGACGGCTGAACGGGTGCCATTATAATATTATGGCCGCCCCTTGGCTCGTCTATCTCCGCCGGCGCGCGCGAGTGCCTGCGGGCTGACTGGTCCCCATTTATTCTCACCGCGGAGTTCGCAGAGGCCGCAGAGAAGATCCATCGTTCATCTGGGGGTGAAACCCCAAGAACCAGGAGCCAAATTACAAACAAAAGCCGTATTCTTTCAGGGGCATCAACGAATCAAGAATAACGAATCTCGAATCACGGGATCGTTCCCCCCGGCCCCCCGAGGAGGCCATGGCCCGGCAATTCTTCCTCAGTGCCCTCCGTGTGCTCCGTGTTTCAATAGTCTCCGCGATCTCCGTTTCTTTCGTGATCCGGGGGCTGGGCTAGCCTGGATTTCCACGGTCCTGAACGCGCCTAATGCGCGTTCAGGACCAGGAAATCCAGGCGTAGCCTCGTTTACCACAACGGTGCCCAACGTTTCAAGGTTTGTAGGGCGCGACGCCCCTCTACCCCAGCCGAAGAACGAGGCGTCTCCCTGACAGCCAAGGCATCGGTGTTTCCCCGTCCAAAAGACCTGATGCCCTCAAGAGGGGGTTGTGAGCGTGCTTCACCAACCGCACTTCGATCTTCTCCGGCCCAATCTCAACCTCGCCGGGCACGTCCAGGAGCTTTCGGAATATCTGTCGTGCGTGCGCCCGTTCGTAACCCCGTCCCACTCGCTCTCCCATCATGCGGTAGAGAGAACTCGCCATCAGGGTCATCTGCAAGTCAAAGTCCACCTTGAGCCCCACCGCGCTCGATAAGGCGTCCACGTGGAAAAAGTCCACCGCATCGGCCAATCCGTTCTCGATGAGCATCCGCTGGGCGTACCGGGTGATCAGGGTCGTCGACGTCGGACTCAAATGGTTGGTCAGGACGATCGTCGGCTCTTCATGGCCCAGATCCGTGACGCTCAATTGCCGCAGCCTTCCCTCATAGCCTTCCAGGTCGATCTGCTCGTCGAGCACTCGCGGCGTCCGATACTCCCGCGAGAGAGACCGAAGCGTCACCCGTCGCCAGGCGCTCCCCGGCAGGCCTTCCAGTCGGGCCAGCATCTTCGGAGAGCGCCGCCGCAGCGTCAGGAATTTGATGTCCCAATCGTTGAGCTTCGAGAGGTTTTCGTACGTGGTGAGTTGGGAATCGAAGACCAACTCCTCGGGATACCGTCCCACGCGCCTTTTCCAGTACGTGACGAACCTCAGGATCTCGTCCCGTTGCTCGCGCTTGGTGATGTCCGCATTCGCATAGCAGAACACCCGATGCTCCGCATCCTGCGCAAAGAAGGCCAAAACGCCCTTTTGGCGGCGGCTCCGTTTGGACACGTAGTGACGTTCCACAAAATCATCTTCCCCGTGAAAGGGGATCGTGTGGAAGTCCAGGTCGAAGCTTCCCCCGTTCTTCATTCCCGCTTCCCGGACGGCCTTAAACCAGGAACTCATCATAACCCCATTCCTTCGCGCGTCCACCCGGGAACTGTAGGCGGCCAAGTACGAGCGTTGGGGGACCACGTTCAGACCCGCAAAAAGCGCGATCCCAGGATCGAAAACCAGGTCCATCACGTGACTGTGCCGTTCCTTGCCCAGGAGCTTCAGACCCAAGAGGGTCCGGACCGCCTGCTCCGCAGGGATCATCCGCGATCCGGGCAGGGCGGCCTTCCGGACGATGGACCCCAGATCGATCTCCTTCATCAGGGGAATGAAGATGAAAAGCCCCGCGCAGCGGGTCTTGAATCCCCGCGGGCTCAGGTCCAGTTTCCGAGCGTCCGCGACCGCCGCGATATCCGGGCGTAAAAGATCACTTCGCTCCTCGTCCAGGCGGCGGGGAAGTCGCTCGAATCCTTCCTCTCGTAGAATCACGGAGATCGCGTTGACCGACAGCGAGGTGCCCGCCGCCCCCAGTTCTCTTTGGATGTCGTAGACGGAGTGGTTCTTCTTGCGCTGGGCCACGATGAGCTGCCGAACGCGGTCGCCCTTGGTGGGACCCCGAGGGGGATCCGGGAAGAAGCGGTCGCGAAACGAGAGGTCGTGGCGGAATTGGTGGCAGAGGACTCGCAAGGAGCCGGGGCTGTATCCGAAGCGTCGGCCGGCTTCGCCGGCGGAGAGCCCCTCTAGCAGATAGGCCCGAAGCGCCTCGTACTGGCGGTGGGGGGCGTTCCTGGGCCTGAGGAAGAAGTCTCGGCTCCCCTCTCCGTTATTCTTATTCAGGACTTATCTCTCCAGGCGCAGTATACCATCCTGCCATTCCTATGTCAAGGGAATGGAAGCCCTTTTAGCGAATACGTGTATGGAGCCCCAGAAACGGGCTTTAGGGCTTATCCTGGGGACGCGACGAAGTGGAACCGCAGGAGGCCCCGATCGATAGCGATATCCAGTAAGCCAGTACCAGTGCGTAGTATGCCTAATGGATGAACGAATATTCTGGCCCCTACAAGCCCCCGGAGGCTGTCAGACCAAATCCCCCGTTAGGGGAAAATGGGTCCGTGGTAAACGAGGCTAGGGGGTGAACGGTTACCCCAAGCCAAATCCCAAATACCCAAAGTGTCCTTCCCTCCCCCCCGGGGGGGGGGCGTGGAGGGGGGACGCCATTGGGGATTTGAGAGTAGGACCTTGGGATTTGCCCCTTTGAACGGGCCGTCCGGGAACGGGAGTGAAGTCCCCGTGGATCGCGGATCCTATTCCTTCCTGTCCGGAGAAGCCCGCTCCTTCTTCAATTGATCGAGGGTGAGCCGCAAGCCGCCTACGAGATCGGCCAACGAGCTTCGATACAGGAAGGCTTCGGGTTGATGCACGACCCGATCCGGCTCCATCACCCTCCAGTGCCGGAGGATCCGGTGCATGTCTTCTTCTCCGACGTGGCCGTCCGTTTCCAGCCACGAGAGGACGCGCGCGACCGCCTCGGCGTCCTCCCGGAGATCCCGGTTCGCCGCATCCGCCACCTCGAGCAGGATCGAGACGGCGTTCCTCCGGGCCACGGCCCCGGCGGTTTCCGGGCCCGAAAGGAAGCTGCACAGGCGGCCCCACACCGCGTCGTCCATGCTCAGGCCGGCCGCGTCGGGAGGGCAGAACAAGGCCCAGACGGGGCGGGCCAAAGCGGCCGCCTCCGGGCGCCGATCGGCCGCCGCGAGATAATCCCGGATCGCGGAGAGCGTCGAGGCGGAGGGGCAACGGCTCAGGGCGGAGACGATCCCCGCCCGCACGCGCGGGTCCGGCTCCACGGACAGCTTCCTCTCCAGGAGAGTTTGGAGGGTCCTCAAGGTGAAGGCCGTCTTCTTGGGTTCCCGCACGCATCCCCCCGCATGGCCTTCGTGGAGGACGATCGCCAGCCGGACCGCCGCGAGGCGGACGTCGGCGTCCCCATCCTCAACTCCAGCCCGCACGGCTTCTGAAAGGGCGGTCTCGACGGTGGTATCGTCATACAAGCGCCGCGCCGATTCCAGGGCGCCCTCGCGGACGCGCGGGTGGGGGCGGCGGACGAGGTCAATCAGGATTTCCCTTGCCTCGTGCCGGCGTTCGTCGCGGGAGGCTAGGTCGGGATACCAGTTCCACAGCACGGCGTCCATCAATTCCTCCGCCCGGAGGCGGACGCGGGGATCGGGATGGGTGAAAGCGGTCTCCGCCAGCAGCGAAAACGACGGCCTGTCGAACCGCGCGAAGAAGGACAGTTTCTGGTCGTCGTCAAGGGCGCCGGCCATGATGAAAGCGATCGCGGGATGCGGGGCAGCCCCACGACCGCCGGCGTCGGCCGCCGGCGGAGCGGTTCCATGAGATCCGCACCCTGCCGCCCCGAGCAGGAGGACGAGGGCAAGGCAATCCGGGAGTCTCGTCGCCTTCGCCTGGGTATCCATCCGCGTCACCTCGATGATGAAGACGTCCCAGCCGGACGCGGGTAAATCGGCTTCCGGCCCAGGCCCATGACAGGTCCAAGGCCGATACGATCCGCGAAGGCTGGACGGCGCGGCCCCCGGATCATGAATCCCTGAGCCGCGGCTCATCAGGGGTTCGTCTCCTTCCCTCGCAGCAGTTCCGCAACCCACCCCCCTGATTGAAATCCAACTCCCGGGCTTCCAG
>CAYNDR010000182.1:0-12882 GCA_964395295.1 uncultured Planctomycetales bacterium | reverse complement strand
CCCGGAACAGCTGGACTGGAACCTGTGGCTGGGCCCCGCCCCCTGGCGTCCCTACAACAAGGGCTACCTCGGCGGCTGCGGCAACTTCCTCGACTACTACGACTTCGGCACCGGCGTGGCCGGCTGGGGCAGCCACACCGTCTGCCAGTGCCAGGGCGCCATCGACGCCGACCTGACGTCGCCGACCGACTACGAGCACCCCGGCAACGAGACCTCCCACGGCTTCACCGCGCGCTTCGCCGGCGGCGTCAAACTGGTCATGGACTTGGCGCCGGCTCCGTGGGGCAACCCCGCCGACAACGGGCTGTGGCACGGCTACTGCGGCGTGAAGTACGAAGGCACGGAAGGCTGGGTCTCCATCGCCGACGGCTATCGCGCCCCCGAGGCCTCATCGCCGGCCCTCCTGGCCGACTCCAAGAAGCTGGTGAGCGACTACCTGGAGCGGAACCAGCGGCCTCTCGGCCACATGCGCGATTTCCTGAACTGCGTCAAGACCCGCCGGAAGCCCGTCTCGCACGCCGAAGTGGCCCACCGTTCCATGAGCACCTGCCACATCATCAACATCTCGATGCTGCTGAAGCGGAACCTGAAGTGGGACCCGGCCCGGGAGGAGTTCGTCAACGATCCCCAGGCCAACCGGATGCGCTCGCGCTCCGTCCGGGAACCCTGGCGTCTGTGAAGAGGCGGAGGAGGAACATGATAATCCTCTGTGTCCTGGCGCTCGGCGCCGCGCCGCTGTCGGCGCAGGAGCACGTCGACCGGCTGATCGCGGTCCTGAAGGCCGACGGGAAGCTCGAGGAGAAGCACGCCGCCTGCCGCGAGCTGGCGGCGCTCGGGAACGAGCGGGCCGTGCCGGCGCTCGCGGCGATGCTGGGCGACGACAAGCTCTCCCAGCCGGCGCGCAACGCGCTCGAAAACATCCCCGGTCCGAAGGCCGACGAGGCCCTCCGCGCGGCGCTCGCGAAGCTGAAAGGCCCCCCGCGGGTCGGCGTGATCAACTCCATCGGCGCGCGGCGCGACGCCAGGGCGGTCGGGGCGCTGGCCGGACTGCTCGCGGACGCCGATCCCGAGGCCGCCGCGTCGGCCGCGATCTCGCTGGGCAAGATCGGAACGCCGGAGGCCGCGGCGGCGCTGAAGGGCGCGCTGGCGGGGGCCTCGCCCGCCGTCGCCGCCGCCTGCCTGGCCTGCGCCGACGCCGCGATGGGGCGGAAGAACGCCGACGAGGCGCGGGCGCTGTACGATCTCGTCCGGGCCTCCGGGGCGCCGGATTCCCTCCGCGCGGCCGGCCTGTGCGGCGCCCTGATCGCGCGCGGAGCGTCCGGCGCGGACCTGCTGAGGGAACAGCTCCGAGGCGGCGACGCGGCGATGTTCGCCGCGGCGTTGCGCGCGGCGCACGAAATCGCCGGATCCGAGGTGACCCGGGCGCTGGCCGGCGAACTCGGGAAACTGCCCGCCGAACGGCAGGTCCTGGTCCTGCACGCGCTGGGCGACCGCCGCGACGGTGCGGCCGTGCCGGCGATCCTGGAGCTGTCGAAGAACGCGGCGCCCGAGGCCTGCGTCACGGTCCTCGGCGTGCTGACGCAGATCGGCGACGTCTCGGCGCTCCCGCGGCTGGTCGAATGGATGTCCTCGGCGGACGCCGCCGCGGCGCGCTCGGCTCGGACGGCCGTCGCGGCCTTCCCGTCGAAGGAGGCGGACGCGGCCGTCGCGGCCCTGCTCGCCCGGGGCGACCCGAAGACGCGCGTCATCGCCATTCAGCTGGCCGGCCAGCGCCGCGTGGCGGGCGCCCTGCCGTCGCTCCTGGAGTCCGCCGCCGACGCCGACGCGCCGGTACGCGCGGCGAGCCTGAAGGTGCTGGGCGAGCTGGGCGGCGCCCGCGAACTGCCGGCCCTGCTGGACCTGCTCGCGAAGGCCCGTTCGCCCGAGGACCTGGAGGGGCTCGAGACGGCCCTGTCGGCGATCTGCCGCCGGCAGGCGGACCGAGAGGCCTCCGCCGGGCGCGTCGCGGACTGCTTCGCCGCGGCGCAGGGCGGAGCCAGGCTGGCGGCCCTGCGCGTGCTCCGTTCGCTGGGCGGCGCCCGGGCGCTGGCGGTGGTGCGGGCGGCGGCCGCCGACGCCGCGCTGAAGGACGAGGCCCTGCGCATGGTCTGCGACTGGCCCACGACGGAGGCCTTGCCGGACGTCACGGAGCTGGCGAGGAAATCGACCGACGCGAAGCTGAAGATCCTGGCCCTTCGCGCCTGCCTGCGGCTGATCCCCCTTCAGGAGGCGTCCGTCGAGCGGAAACTGGCGGGTCTGAAGGACGCGCTGAGCCTGGTCGAGCGCCCCGACGAGAAAAAGCTCGCGCTCGCGGCGCTGGCCGAGACGCCGCACCCGGAGGCCGGCCGGATCATCGAGAGTGCTCTGGGCGAAGCGGCCGTGAGGGCGGAGGCGGAAACGGCCCTTCTGCGCGTCGGCCAGCTCCTGGCCGGCACCCACCCGGACGAGGCGAAGGCGTTTCTGGAGAAGGTCGCCGCGTCCGCCGCGGACAGGAACCTGAAGAAGCAGGCCCAGCGGCTGATCCAGCAGATGGGGAAGGAAGGCTGGAAGGAACTCTTCAACGGCAGGGACCTGGCCGGCTGGGACGGCGCGCCCGGCTGGTGGCGCGTGGAGGACGGCGCGCTGACGGCGCAGAGCACGGCGGAGAAGCCCTGCAAGCAGTGCACCTACCTGGTCTGGAAGGACGGCGCGCCGGGCGACTTCGAGCTGGCCGCGGATTTCCGCCTCAGCGCCGAGGGGAATTCGGGGATCCAGATCCGTTCCGAGCGGCGGCCGAACTGGGACACGTTCGGGTACCAGGCGGACATGACCGGCGACGGCAAGCTGGCGGGATTCGTGTATCACCACAAGCGCGGCCTGATCGCCGGGCGCGGGCAGAGCGTCGCCATCGGCGCGGACGGGAGGAAGGAGGAGCAGGCCATCGGCGATCCCGCGGAACTGCTGAAGGCCTTCAGGAAGGAGGACTGGAACACCTACCGGATCGTCTGCCGCGGCCCCGAGATCGCCCTGCACGTGAACGGCGTGATGATGTGCCGGTTCACCGACCAGGACAAGGCCAGCGCCGCGGCCAGCGGCATCATCGCCCTGCAGATGCACCCCGGCCCGCCGATGAAGGTGCAGTTCAGGAACATCCGGCTGAAGGAACTGGGGAAGTAGGGCCGGGAATCCGGGCCGCCGGTCCTTCTCAGTCGGCCTCCACGCCGTACTTCTTCCGGAGGACCTGCCCGCCGAGTTTGCGGATGCTCTCCGCGATCTTGGAGGCCGCGGGACTCTCGGACCCCTGGATCGCCGCCTCCTGCCTCAGCTTCTTGACCATGACCCGGTATTCGCCGACCATGGTATGCTGCGTCCCCGCGATGTCGCGCAGTTCGTAGGTGAGGGTCTTGCACTCCCCCAGGTTCTCGGGGTCGTTCCTCGACGTGAGTTCCCGCAGGCGCCGGGCGACCCCCGCGGCGTGCGCCGGATTGTGGATCGTCGGGAGCTTCTCCTGGTAGTACGCCTCGATCGCCTTCGCGGTCTTCTCGGCCTCGTCGAGCAGAGGCGAGGCGGACGCCGTCTCCTTGCGCATCGCGGCGCAGGCGCTGCCGAGATCCTCGCCGAAACGGCGGAACTCCAGGACGCGGGCGTTGATGGCGACGTTGTCGGCCAGGATGTCGTCCAGGAGGTGGCCGATGAGGGCGTTTTCGCGCGCCTCGCTCCCCATGATGAACAGGTACTCGATGGGTGTCGTGGTGTCGCAGACCCCGCGGCCGAAGCTCTTCCGCCCCGCGTTGGCGCTCCGGCCCTGGAGCCCCTCCCGGTCGAGCACGTATTCGCAGGGCCCCACGCCCAGCGTGTCGCGCAGGAGGTCCACCGGCGTGGAGGCCGCCAGCGGGGTTTCTCCCCTGCGTTCCGAGGGATAGACCAGGACGAACTCCATCGGGCCCTTCACGCCGATGAACTTCTTGGAGAGGCGCGTGAATCCGTTCTCGCCGTCGAACCAGCACGGCCAGACGATCTCTTGGTAGAGGTACATCCATGTGGTGTTCCGGCGGTCCTGGAAATCCCACGAGTCGCTCCGGCGCCCGGAGCAGAAGTTCGCCCGCCATTTCGCCGGGAAGGGCCTCTTCCATCCCATGGGGAGGTCCTTGTCGGTATAGGATTCCTTCAGCCGGTACTCGTGCCATAGGCCCGGCGCGTGGAGGACCCCCACGTAGAGGCTCTTGGAGTCGAAGGTGATCTCGGTGGCCCCGATCCGGCGGCCTTCCTGCGCCCCCTCCAGGACGAGCCGGGCCTCCTGGTTGCCGGCCGGCCAGATCCCCATCACGATGGTGTTCCCCCCCTCCAGGAGGTCCAGCACGAAATTCTCCGGCGGGATGACCAGGCGGGGCTGGGGATAGGCCCGCGGGTCGAAGACCATGTCGGCCCCGAAGAAGTCCGGGATCACGGCGAAGCGCGTCGGGGCCTCGATGCGGACCCGGTCCGCGTTCCGGAGGGGCTTTGCCTCGAGGAACGAGCGGCCCCGGCCCAGGGAGTACGACGCGCGGATCTCCTTCCCGCCCGGCGTCGTGGAGGCGGCCTCCAGGACGATCTCGCTCTTGTCGTTCTTGCGGATCTCGATCGCGCACAGGGTGGACGCGGTCTCCCCGCCGGGGGCGACGGTGACGATGCGGGCCCGGTCTTTCGCGCCTCGCGGGAAGATGGCGGGGCCGGCGCCGCGGCGGCAGAAGAGGACGGTGATCCGCTCGTTCTCGATCACGACGTCGCCCGAGAGGGCGCGGCCGGTCGTTCCGGGGGCGACCTGCTCCCAGTTCTTCCTCGCCCCCAGGTCCACCTCATTCTCCTCGACGGTGCTCTGCGTGTCCCAGATGGACAGGCGCGCGGCCTCCTGCCCGCCCGCGGGCGTCATGCAGAGGAAAAGGGCCGGGAGGAGCCCGGCGAGCGCCCTTCGTGCCGCATTTACATTCATGGTTCGCTACTCATAAGGCCTCGGCCCGAACCAGTAGGCGGGCACGTCGTAGGCCTCG
Source organism: uncultured Planctomycetales bacterium (assembly GCA_964395295.1). GTDB lineage: Bacteria > Planctomycetota > MHYJ01 > MHYJ01 > JACPRB01 > CAYNDR01. The sequence continues at coordinate 7,837 of CAYNDR010000182.1, read as the reverse complement.
CCCCGCCAGTCCCCTTCGGTGTAGAACCTGTTCCGCAGGACGCCCTGGCAGAGCGCCCTCATCCCGTCGCCGCCGGCACCGTCGCCCTCCCTCGGGGGCCAGTTCGCACAGGAATCCCGCAAGGCCACGGCGCCCTGCCGGTACGCCTTGAGCAGTTCCTCGCGCGGACCTGAAACCGCCAGGATCGCCTTGCGGACTTCCTCGAACTTCTTCCTGTTCTCGCCGGATTCCTGGGAGGTCAGCTTCCTGATCGCGGCGGAGAGCGCCGGGATATCCTTGGCTCCCGGGAGGGCGGCCGCCTTGTCGCCGAGATCCGTGAGCGCCTTCGTCGGCGTGGACGTGAGCCCCTGGGCCTGGCGCGCGAAGTCGGCGTACTCTTTCAGCCGCCGGTCCATGCCTTCGACGAAGAGCGGCAGGTCGTCGCAGAGGTGCCCCGCGTAGGCGGCGTCCTGAACCTCCAGTTTCTTCTCGAAGAGGGTGGCCAGGGCCTCCAGCGTCACGGTGATGTCGGCCCACGTCGTCGGACCGGACGCCCGGCGGTAGCCCGTGAGCCCCTCCTCGTCCAGGACCCGCCGGGCGGCCTTCGGCCCCAGCGCGTCGCGCACCAGGTCCCCCGGGGTGAGCGTCCCGGGCGGCGTGCCCGCGGTCCGGTCATAGAGGTAAATCAACCCCAGCCGCACGACGAAGTCCTTGCCCCGGGGGAAGAGCGCGTCCTTCTTGTCGAAGAACGGCGATTCCTTGTCCGTGAAGAACGCGGAAGAGCGCCGGGCGTCGCCCTGTGCCGCGAGCCGCCACATCGCCGGGAAGGGCATCCGCCACTTGAACCGGAGCGGGTCCGCCTGCCCCTCGGGGACAAAGCGTTCGAGGTGCCAGGCCGGATCGGCGGCGACCACGCCGACGGACACGGCGCGCTTCTCCAGCGCCACGTCGGCGCCCGCGAAGGCCGACCCCTTGTCCTTGCGCGGTTCCACCCTCTGGCCCGGTTCGGGAGTGACGAGGACGAGCATGGCCTCGCCGCTGCCGAGGAATCCGGTCGCCATCGGTCCCCAGGGCAGGGGCGCCCCTTTCTCACCCTGCGGCTCCGGTTCGGCGGCGATGTCGTTCCCGAAGCGGTCGGGCAGGGCGGCACCGGGCAGGGCCGCGTTCACGCGGAGCTTCCCGGCGTTCTCGACGGGCGTCAACCGGACCAGGGCCCGGCTCCCGCCGAGGGTCCAGGTCGCCTTCACTCCCGCGCCGGCCGACTCCAGCGAGACTTCATCGGGGCCGGACTTCAGCACCCGGACCGATTCCACGGGGCGCGCCTCCGATGAGAGCGCGGCGAGTTCGATCGGCGGGGCGGCCCTGGGGACGAGAGCCGCCGTCGGCCTTCCGGCGAGCAGGGCGAAGACGGCCTCGTCGTTCTCGACGATCCATCCGCGCGAGTTCCGGGAGGGGGCCTCCTCCCGAGGGACGGCGGCCCCTCCCGGCCTTTCGCGGCTGAGGGCGGCCCCGTCGCCGGCCGGTGCCTGCTCGACCTGCCACGGGCGGAGGCGGGAGGGCGGCCGGACGGCTTTGGGCTCGGGCTTCTGGCCCGGTTTCTGGACGCCCCAGTCCGAGCACAGCACCGAGCGCGCGTTTCCGGGGGGGACCAGAGAGGTCTTGGAGCCGTCGAGCCGGGCCACGGCCAACTGCCAGGGACCCTTGAGGTTCGGCCCCTGGGAGAAGGCCACCGCCGTCCCGTCGGGCGACCAGGCGGGCCGGCGCTGGATGCCGCCCCAGGCCGTCAGCTGGCGCCGGCCGCCCCCCTCGGCATCGATCAGCCAGAGATGCGCGCCGTCCTGGTAGGCGATCCACTCGCCCCCCGGCGACCACCGGGGCGCGGCGAGCATCTCGCCCTCGGCGAGCCGCCGGGGCTCGGGTTCTCCCGGCGCCGCCAGGCAGATCGCATCCCTCTCTCCGTCGCGGAGGACGAACAGGACCTTCCGCCCGTCCGGGGAGCACGCCGGGGAGGAGCAGGATTCCCACGCCGCGGGGCTGACGGCGGTTTCCTGCCCGCCATCGAGCAGCCTCTCGACGATCCGGCCGCCGCGGCGGAAGGCGATCCGTCGGCCGTCCGGGAACCAGTCGCCCTGGTCCCCGTCGCAGATCCTCGCCGACTCCTCCCCCTTCCGGTTCATCGTCCAGAGTCCCGGCGTGCCGCCGCGGGCGGAGGTGAACAGGATCCTGTCGTCGGCGGGAGAGAATCGCGGATTGACGTCCTCGCCGAAGAGGAAGTTCAGCCTCACGGTATCCTTGCCGCGGACATCGGTGAGGTAGGTGCCGAGCACGGTCCCGTACTCCTTGCACGCCACGAAGGTGCCGGAGGGCTCCTGGGAGGGGGCCGCTCCCGCGGGCGCGATCAGGAAAAGGATCCCCAGGAGGATGCCGGGGAGGCGGGGCCGCCGGTCGTTCGGTGTCATCATGATTCCCGCCGGAATCTAGCCCCTTCGGATGGCTGTTTCCACATGTTTCCTGCCTCGGGCTAGGGCGCGTACGTGTAGACGTTCGCCTCCCAGGGCGTGTGATCGTCCTCGAACTCCCGGCCGTTCCCGAACGACCGTCCCGTGCGGGCGTTCTCGAGCCCCTTCACCGCGGATGTGAACGAGATCTTGAGCTTGAGTTTCGCGTCCGCGAGGTCGCCCTCCGTCGCCCCGAACCCGTCCGCCAAAGCCTTCCGTTCGAGGTTCTGCACGACGCAGAGCGTCACCTTGTCCCCGTTCCTCCAGAAGATCGACTCCGTGACGGGCGCGGGCGCGCCCCCGAGGGTCATCCTCACCCGCGGCTCCAGCCCCGCTTCCTTGAGCAGTGCGCCGATGGCCTCCCGCCATTCCCCGGCCTCGTGCCTCCGGCGCTTGAGAAGGTAACCGGCGCTCGAAAGATTGAGGTACGCGTGCCGGCCGTTCCGCACCAGGACCGACGTCCCCTGCGCCCGTTCCGCCTTCGCGGCTCCCCGGGTCGAGAGCCCGCGCTCGAAGACGGCCATCCCCTTGTGGAGCGCCCCCTGCCCCGTCCAGTTCTTGATCGAGAAGTCGTGGCCCTTCTCCGCGTCGACCTCCGACAGGACGCTCCCGTCCAGCACCCCCTTGGCCAGGTCGTGACCGACGCCGAAGAGGTCGTCGAGCGCCCCCCGTTCGCGCGCCTTCCCGTGCTCGTCGAAGATCCCGCACAGGTGGTCCGCGAGGACCGTCCCCCCCCGGGAGGCGAACGCCCTGATCGCGGCGGCCTCCGCGTCGGAGAGGCAGAGCGCGCGATTCAGGAGGAGGACCCTGAATCCCTCGCGATCGAGCGCGCCGCCCAGGAGATGGTCCTGGTGGATGAATTTGGCCTGGAAGCCGAGGTCCTCAAGGGTTTTCAGCCATCCGATCCGCGTCAGGCTGCTGGTCGAGAGCGCGCTCTCCATCGACGAGCTCCGGTTGGGCCAGGTCCTCCCGTGGGTCGCCGCGTCGAGGGCCCACGTCACCTGGATGCTCGGATGGGAATAGTAGATGGCGATCGGGTCGTGCAGGAAGACGCCGTCCACGATCTTCCGGGAGACCGGGCCCTGCACCTCCTTGAACGTTTCCGCGTTGGCCCGGAGGTAGTCGGCGACCTTGCCGTCCTTGAACCAGCCTTCCGGCCAGCAGATCACGGCGCGGTTCCCGTGGACAAGGTAGTACCAGAGGAACCAGGCATCCTGCCTGGGATTCCGGCTCGAAAAGAAGGTCTGGGTGCGGGGGCGTTTCTGGTCCCAGAAGCTCCGCAGGATCTCGTTCGTGGCGCCGATGTCGTACGCTTCCATCCACTGCACGCTCCGCGTGAGCTTCCGGTAGTCTTGCCCCCCCCAGGCGGCGGGCGTATGACCCCCGACATATCCCGCCGGCGTCTCCGGGTCCAGGCTGTTGGCATACCGCGTCAGCCCGGCCAGGCAGTCGGTCCATTGGGTGTCCATGTACGAACGCCAGTCGCACCACGGGCTCAGGTTGATCTTCCCCAGGGCGTCGGGCTTGAACTGCTCGCGGAAGGCCTCGAAGCTCCTGGGATCGATCTGGGAGAAGGCGGCATGCGTGGTCCCGTGCTCCTGGTTGAGCGCCTGGACCGTTCCATAGGCCGCCTCGAGGTACCGGCGGAAGCCGGCGACCGAAAGCGGGCTCCCGTCGGTCTCGACGGCGGAAACGAAGTTCCCGGTGCTGATTTCGTCATCGTAGGCGTACGCCACGACCGGGGATCCCTTGGCGCTCGTGATGTTCTCGTACAGGAGCTTCTTGAGCCGCTCCAGGGTCGCGGGATCGGCCAGGCTGTTGGGCCGGGCCACGATGTCGCGCTTGCGCAGGATCGGCTCCGCCAGCTTCCCGAGGTGAAGGATGCCCTTCCCCGCCGCATGGTCGACGTAGAAGGGCCAACCGCTTTCCCGCGCGAAATCCCGGAGCTTCGGATTCTGTCGATCAATGTGAAAGCCGCGCAGGTTGACGGACTCGTAGAGCGGCTTGTCCCGCGTGACGTCCGTCTGGTACTGCCAGACGAGCATGGTGAAATGGTCCCAGTGCTTCGGAGGGGGCACCTCCTTGACGGGATCGTCGGCGGCGCCCGGGCCGCCGGAGGCGAGGGCGAAGGCGGCCATCCAGGGGACCAGGATTCTCAGGCGATCGCTTCTCATGGCCGCGAGCGCGCCAGGATGATGAGGGCCATGGCCGTGCCGTAGCTCTTGCCGATCTCGTGGCTGTCCACGAAGCTCCCATCCCATTCGGGGATCGCGAGGATGCTCTCGCGGAACCGCTTGAGAGACTCCTCCCGCGCCGGTCCCGCCAGGGTCCGGGTCGCCTCGAGCGTGTAGAAGCAGGCATGGAAGTAGAAGAAGCCCGCCAGCCGCCCGTCCGAATGATAGTCGCACACCCGGACCGCCCCGAGCCGCGGGGCGAACTTCCAGAACCGGTCGACCCCCGAGGCCACGTCCGCGATCTCCTTCCGCCCGCATTCGACGAGCGCCATCTCGCAGAGGGCCGTCCGGGAACTGGTGCTCTTGTCGTTGTCCGGAGGCTGGCCCACGCGGTAGGCCTGCCGGCCGAGATCCCCGCGCGTCGAGAGGAGCGCCTCGGAGGCGCGGCGGAAGAGCACGTCGGGCACGTCCGCGCCGGCGGCGCGCGCGGCGGCCAGCGCGTGGACCACCGCGGCCGTCGAGAACGGGTTCTGGTACTCGTGGCACCAGAATCCCTCCTTGTCCTGCATGGCGGCGAGGCGCGCGACGACCGGCCCGAGCGCCGCGGCGTTCTTCCGCGCCGCGAAGTAGTGCAGGCGGAACGCGTGGGCGTAGCTCTCTTCGTGCTGGTCCGCCGCCGTATGGGCGGCATCCCTGAGATACCGGTCCGCCTTTTCGAGCGCCTGGTCCGCCCGTTCGGGCGCCAGGCCGCGCCACTCCACGAGCGCGAGCGCCCCGAGCGCCGTCACCGCCGTGAAGACGTTCGGGAGGATCTTGGGATCGGGCCAGTAGGCATACCGCGCATCCCTCCAGCTCCCGTCCTCCCCCTGGGCGTCGAGGAGGAACTCCAGCCCCCGGCGCGCGGCGCCTTCCGCGTCGCCGGCCGGCCGTCGCGTGCTCGATGGCACCCCGGCGGGAGGCCTGAGGAAGAAGTCTTCCAGGTGGTGGGTCAGCGGGCCCCGGGGAAGGGAATCCTCGGCGCGGACGAGATTGGCCGCGGCCCTCCAGGCCCACGGAGAATCGGGATGCTTTTGGATCAGGGCCCTCATGCGGGCCGAGGGATCCTTCCCGGTCCACGCGTCGGTCCCGGCCAGCGCGTAGAGAGCCTCGGCCGAGGTCTCTCCTTCGAGCCGCGTCCGCGCTTCGCCGAAGCGCTTCAGGCCCAGGAGCGCCATCCCCTTCTGGAATCCCGAGCACTCCAGGCGGAGGACCTCCTCGAACTTCCCCTGCCGCCTGAGGATGAGCGCCTTCTGTTCGACGGACGCCCGGTCGAACGCCTTTTCGTCGTCGCCTCCGCGGATCAGCGCCTCGACCGAATCGCCCGCGGGGCGGTTGTATTCCGGATGCCCCCGGAGCACCGCCACGAGGGCCGCGCGGAACCAGTCGGAGTTGAACGTCCGGAGGCGGTCCATCGTGTGGACGACCTTTCCCTCCGGCGTCAGGACGATGAAACCGGGCTCCACGAACTCGAATGCCTTCACGCCCAGGGCCGCGCCGGTCGCCTCGTCCGAGCACATCCGGAGGGGGACGAACTTGGCCGAGATCAGGTCCACCACCCCGGGGTCCGTGAACGCCACGGCCTTCATGTAACGGTCCGGCAGGATCGCGCGGTACATGTGCAGGCCGCCGACGCGCGGACAGTACCAGAGGATCAACCGGCCCTTCTGGGAGGCCAGCGCGCGGGCCTTCGCCAGGAGCGCCAGGCGGTCGGCTTTGTAATGACGCGGCTCCCGCGCGTCGGGGTACTGGGGGTGGTGCCCCTTCGCCAGCTCCATGTCGATGAGCTCGGTCCCGTCGGCGATCCACGGGATCTGGCTGTCGCATTGGTCGGCGAGCCGGGCCAGGGGATCCTGGAGCGTCCAGAGGGCGAGGAGGACGGACACGGGCGTCATGGGCTCCTCTCTCCCGAGAGCGGGACGGGCCTGATATATATACGCGAGTTACGCCGCATGAGGGAACGCTTCCATGTGTAGTAGGTGCGCCTCACCCGTCCTCGTTACTGGACCCCCTGAGAACGATGGGGACGGCGGCCCCTTCCCCGGATTTCCGCCTTCCCCGCGCGCGGCGATCCCGGCGTCGTGTTACGTTTCGTAACACCGAAGGCCGGACCGCTCCGAGTCTTACCGCAAAAAGCCTCAGTCCAAGCGGATTACGCATCCATCCCGAGTGGCACGGACTTTGCTTCCCATACCCGCGGCTCTTTGGGAAGCCCCGAAAGGAGGCCCGATGCTGCGGCAGATATGGAAGAACGTCTTCGGAAGCGACATGGAGGCAAGCCCCGCGGAATCCCGCGCCGAACGGGAGACGACGGGGCTCGTCCTCTCCGTCCCCGTCCCCCTCCGCGAGGCCATCGAGGCCCGCGCCCGCGGGTTCTCCACCACCGCCGAGGTCTTCGCCCGCATGTTCGCCGCGGCCCGGAAGTCCATCAAGGTCTTCTCGCCCTACGTGGACCCCTCCTTCACCACCCTGGCCCAGGAGGCCAGGGCCCCCATCCAGGTGGTCACCACCCTCCGCGAGGCGCGCATGAAGTCGAGCCCGGTCCTGGAGCGCTTCGCCACCACGCGTCCGCTCGCGGTGCGCTACCTCCACGAGAAGCACGCCAAGGCCCAGATGTTCCAGCTCCACGCCAAGATGATCCTGTCCGACTCGTCCCTGGCCTACATCGGCAGTGCCAACATGACCGACACGAGCCTCCACTATAACCTGGAACTCGGCGTCTATATCGAGGACCCCGGCCTCATCGCGCGGCTCCACGCCATCTTCGACTACGTCTTCGATTTCGCGGCGAAACCCGCCGCGCAGTTGTGAACGAGCCCAAAGAGAGGGGCAGGCAAGGGAATCCCGGGCCGGCCGCGGCTCCAGACCCGGCCGGCCCGCCCTTGCGAACGAAGGCTTGGTGGGGGCGTGGTGCAACGGGAGCACGGACGTTTGCGACTCGTCAGATGCGGATTCGAATCCCGTCGCCTCCACCGATCAGGGTGGGCCGTCTCCGCATCGCGAACGGGCGGCCCACCCTTGCACTCCCGGATGTGATCCGATAACATGGGAACAGTCGCAAACGTCCAAGGTTCGTTGCACCACGCCGGGGCAAGGCTGTGGTTCAGACGTAGGGGGGGCGCGCCGCGGGCGTGATACGCCACCCCAAGG
>CAYNDR010000181.1:8910-12993 GCA_964395295.1 uncultured Planctomycetales bacterium | reverse complement strand
CCTACACCTTCCGGCACCTCGGGATCGGCTACCTCGTGGGGATGCCTACCGCGGGCGGCGTCCTCGGCGGCAGTGCGTGGCAGATGCAGGACGGATCGAAGATCGTGGTCTCGACCCAGGGCTGGTTCACCGCGGACGGCCGCAACATGGAGGGATGGGGGGTGCCGCCCGATTTCCGGGTCCCCGAGCGCCACGAGGACCTCTGCGCAGGCCGGGACGTCCAGCTGGAGAAGGCGATCGAAGTGCTCCTGGCGCAGATCGACGGGGAGATCGCCGCGCCGCTTAAGCCCGGGGCCGCGAAGAAGGCCGAAGATCCCAGGGGGCGGTAGGGCCCGGGCTCAAGAATATCTGGGTTCCTCGATGATGCCTTTGATAGACTGATGCCAGCCAAGTACGCGACGGGCAGCATGAGCATGGGCGAGGTCATCGTCGTCACCTCCGAGGCGGCTGTCGCCGCGGCGCTGGGAGAGTGCCTGCAGGGGGAGCCGGTCCGCGTGGTCGGGGCCTCCACGCCGGATGAGGGCCAGGCGGCCGCCCGCTCGGCCTCGGCGCAGATCGTCAGCGTGGATTCCCGCATCCCGGGGCCCCTGGAATGCGCGGCCCTGGTCCGGAGGATCAACCCCGCGATCGGATGCCTCCTGCTCCTGGGCCGCGGCGAGGAGGATCTCGCGTTCGAGGCGGCGCGCCGCGGCGCGTACGACTACCTCCTCCGGCCCGTGGACGCCGGCCAGGCCCGCCTCCGCATCCTCGTGGCCCTGGAGAAGCACTCCCGCGCCCTCGAAGAGCGCGCCTACACGGTGACGCTGGAGGACCGCGTGATGCAGCGCACCGAGGAGATGCTGCTGAACCGCGAGAGGATCCGCACCCAGTTCATCAACACGATCAGGGCGCTGGAGAAGGCCCTCCAGGCCAAGAACGACTACACGGAGGGCCATTCCCGGCGGGTCGCGGGGATCTCCGTGGAAATCGCCCGGGCGATGGGGGTCCTCCGCGACGGGATCCGGCACATCGAGCTGGCCGCGCTGTTCCACGACATCGGCAAGATCGGCATCCGCGACGAGGTCCTCAACAAGCCGTGCGGGTTGACCGAAAGCGAATACGAGCACATCAAGCTCCACCCGGTCGTCGCGGAGAAGATCCTCTCGCCCATCGAGGAACTTTTCCCCATCGTGGAGATCGTCAAGCACGAGCACGAACGGTGGGACGGGAGGGGCTACCCGGACGGGCTCCAGGGTCCCCGGATCCCCCTGGGCTCGCGCATCATCGCGGTCGCCGACGCCTGGGATTCCATGGTGTTCGACAGGATCTACCGGCGCGCCCTGAACGCCGAGGAGGCGCTGTCGGAGATCCGGAAGAACGGCGGCGTCATGTTCGATCCCGAATGCGTGAGGGTCTTCTGCTCCCTGGAGCGCGCCCGCCTCCAGGACGCCGCCGCACCCCGATGAGGCCGGCCCGGCCCCTGAACCTCGGCGCCCACATGTCCATCGCGGGAGGCCTGCACCTCGCGTGCGAGCGGGGCCGCGAACTGGGATGCGACGCCATCCAGATCTTCGTCAAGAACGAGCGGCAATGGGCGGCGCGCCCGCTCGCGGACGCCGAGGCGGACCGGTTCAAGGAGGCGCGGCGGGCCTGCGGCATCCGCACGGCCTTCGCGCACGGCACCTACCTCGTCAACTTGGCTTCCTCCGACGACGCCCTGTGGAGGAAGTCGGTCGACGCCTTCTCCGGCGAGATCGAGCGGTGCGAGAAGCTCGGGCTGGCGCATCTCGTGATCCATCCCGGGTCCCCTGGAGGGGCCGGGGAAGGGGCCGGCATCGGCATCGTGGCGAAGGCCCTGGACGAGGCGCACCGGCGCACGAGGGGATACGCGGTCCGGGTCCTCCTGGAGACCACGGCGGGGCAGGGGACGACCCTGGGATGGAGGTTCGAGCAATTGCGCGCGATCCTCGACCGCGTGAAGGAGCCCGAGCGGCTGGGAATCTGCCTGGACACCTGCCACGTCTTCGCGGCCGGCTACGACCTCTCCGCTCCCGAGGGCTACGAGCGGACGTTCGACGAGTTCGACCGGCTCCTGGGCCTGAGGAACCTCCGGGCATTCCACCTGAACGACTCGAAGCAGGGCCCGGGCTCCCGCGTGGACCGGCACGAGCACATCGGCCGGGGGCGGATCGGGCGTGCGGCCTTCCGGCGCCTGATGCGCGACCCCCGGTTCAGGGACGTCCCCAAGGTCCTGGAGACCCCGAAGGAGGGAGACATGGACGCCGTGAACCTCCGGATCCTCAGGGGAATGGCGTCCGGGCGATGAAGCCCCCGGACGGACGCGGCGGCGCCCGCCGGGCGTTATTGATTTAGGGCGCCATGGTTCACCTGGGTCCGTTCGAACTGCACGTCGTCAGCGACGGCTTCTTCCGCCTGGACGGCGGCGCCATGTTCGGGGTCGTGCCCAAGACCCTCTGGGAGAAGACGGCGACGCCGGACGAGAGGAACCGGGTCGTCCTCGGCCTGAACCTCCTGCTCATCCGCACCGGGAGGAAGAACATCCTCGTGGACACCGGGATCGGCGGCAAGCACGACGCGAAATTCGTCGACCTTTACGCCGTGGACCGCTCCACGACCGCGCTCGACGGGCTCCGCGCGCTCGGGCTCGGCCCCGGGGACATCGACGTCGTGGTCCTGACGCACCTCCACTTCGACCACGCGGGAGGGGCCACCGCGCGCCATGGGAGCGAGGCCGTCCCGGTCTTCACCAAGGCCGCCCACATCCTGCAGGAGGGGATGTGGGAGGAAGCCTTGGGGCGCAATCCGCGCACCCGCGGGAGCTACGCCCCGGAGGACTTCGTCCCCCTGCGGGCGGCGGGCCTCCTGAAGATCGTCAGGGGCGACGAGGAGATCGTCCCGGGCGTCTCGGTCCGGCGGACGGGGGGACACGTGGAGCACCACCAGATGGTCGTCGTGGAGGGCGGCGGCCGCAAGGCGGTCTACTGGGGCGACATCCTGCCCTCCACGGCGCACGTGAAGCCGGCCTGGGTCACCGGGTACGACCTCTTCCCGGCGGAGGCCGCCGCGATCAAGGAAAGGCTCTCGGAAGAGGCCGTCAAGGAGGAATGGCTGAACGTGTTCGACCACGACCCGTACGTTTCCATGGGGTACCTCCGGAGGGAAGAGAAGGGCTTCCGCGTGGAAACGGTTGAACGGGCCGGGGGACGCCGGTAGGATTCTGGGCCATGGACAAGCTGGAAGCGCTCAAAGCGTCCCTTTCCGGAATGGGGAGCGTCCTCGTGGCCTACTCCGGCGGAGTGGACAGCACCTTCCTCCTCAAGGTGGCCCATGACGTCCTGGGCGACCGCGCCGTGGCCGCCACGGCGCTGACGGCGTCCTTCCCGCGCGCCGAGCTGGAGGAATGCAAGCGGCTCGCCGCGCAGATCGGGGCCCGGCAGGTCTTCGTGGAGACGCACGAGCTGGGCCAGGAGTCCTACCGGGCCAACACCCCGGACCGGTGCTACTTCTGCAAGAATTTCCTCTTCGAGGAGCTGGAGGCCGCGGCGGAGCGGGAGGACTGCCGCGAGATCCTCTACGGCGAGACTGCGGAGGACCACGGCGACTACCGGCCCGGCGCCCGCGCGGCGAAGGAGCGCCGGGTGCGCGCGCCGCTGGCGGATCTGGGCTTCACGAAGCTCGAGATCCGCCGGTACTCGAAGGAACTGGGGCTCCCCACCTGGGACAAGCCTTCCATGGCCTGCCTCTCGTCGCGCATCCCCTACGGGCGCGAGGTCACGGCCGAGAAGCTCGGGATGATCGAGCGGGCGGAAGAAATCCTCCGCGGCCTCGGGATCCGCCAGTGCCGCGTGCGCCACCACGAGACGATCGCCCGCATCGAAGTCGACCCGCGGGACCTCGCCGAGCTGGTCCGCCCGCCCATCCGGGACCTCGTGGTCTCGCGCCTGAAGGAGATCGGGTACCGGTACGTCACGCTGGACCTCCAGGGCTACCGCACGGGGAGCCTCAACGAGGGGCTGGAACGCCCCTCCTGACCTCATGCCCGTCCCCGGGGCGCCGTGCAGAGCGGCGCCGGCGGCCGCGTCC
>CAYNDR010000181.1:3970-8900 GCA_964395295.1 uncultured Planctomycetales bacterium | reverse complement strand
AGTTGGGGGTAGGGAAACCCCATGGCCCACCCCCTGGACCCGCGGAACGAGCCGGCCAAGCGTTCCCCGGAGGAGATGGGGGCCCGCTGGCAGAAGATGATGCAGGAGGTCAGCGACCAGCCGAGGGATCCGGACGTGCTGATCCGGGCCGGGACTCTGGCCGAGGAGATGGGCCGCAAGGCAGAGGCATACATCTATTTGCAGAAGGTCTCGAAGCTCGATCCCACGAAAACGTTCATCGTCGCCCGGATGCGCCGCCTGGCCTCCACGCCGGAACAGCAGAAGGAAGTCGAGACGCTGGCCCGGCGGCCCGCCTCCTTCGGGAAGGCCCTCGACGACGTCTTCGTCTATCCCCTCCGGGGGTCCGGGATCGGGATCCTGATCCTGGGGGCGGTCTTCTTCTACGGCCTCCGCCTCATCATCACGTACCAGATATTCCCCCTGATCTCCTGGATGGTCATGTCGATCACCGCGGCCTACCTGTCGATGTTCTACGTCGACGTCGTGAACACGACGGTCACGGGATCCGAGGACCTGCCCGAGTGGCCCGATCCCGTGCGGTTCCGGGAGTTCTTCATGGACTGGGCGAAGATCGGGACGGCCTACGTCGTTGCCTTCCTCCCCGTCATTGTCATCGTCGTTGTTCTCTTTTCCTACGTCCTCTCCCGGGCGTCCGGGTCCGAGGAGTTCTCGGACTCTGAATTCCGGCCCATCCAGCACATCCCTCACCAGCCCAGGGCGGCGGCCCTCGAAGAGACGGAACTCGAGGACGAGCCTACGAGTCCCGCCCCGGCGGCCCAGCCGCCGGCGCCCACGCGCGCCGCGCCCACTGCCCGCCCGTCCTCGGGCCCCGTGGCGCTCCTGTTCGTGTTCCTCGTGCCCGCCGGGATCTTCATCCTCCTCGGCTTCGTCTACCTGCCCATGGGAGTGCTGGCCAACTGCATCTACGGCCATCCGATGGCGTGCATCAACCCCTTCTTCATCATCCGGTCGATCGGGGTCGCCAGAAAGAACTACGCCATCTGCATCCTGGCCTACTTCGGCGTGGCCGTCGCGGCCGGCATCCTCGAAGTGCTGGCGCGCCTGCCGGGCATCTTCCTCTTCAGCAGTGCGCTGGCGACCCTCATGGAGATCTACGGGGGCGTGGTGCAGATGCGGATCCTCGGGATCTTCTACCGCATGAACCAGGCCAGGCTCGGCTGGATGTCGGACTGACGATCCGGAGGCGGGACCCGCCTCATGCATCCAGCCTCGCGCGCGCCAGGCGCAAGGAATTCGCCGCGACCGTGATCGAGGAGAGGGCCATCGCCGCCGCCGCGATCATCGGGTCGAGACGGAGCCCCCAGGGGCTCAGCACCCCGGCGGCCAGCGGGATGAGCGCCGCGTTGTAGCCGAAGGCCCACGCGAAGTTCTGGTGGATCACCCGCCGGGCCGCACGGCCCAGGCGCACCGCCTCCCCGATGCGGCCGAGGTGGTTCTTCACCAGCACGACGTCCGCCGACTCCACGGCCACGTCGGTCCCCCGCGAGACGGCGATCCCCGCGTCCGCCTGGACCAGCGCCGGCGCGTCGTTGACGCCGTCTCCCACCATCGCCACCCGGACGCCGCCTTCCTGGAGCGACCTCACGCGCCCCGCCTTGTCGGGAGGCATGACTCCCGCGTCGACTCCCTCGATGCCCAGGAGCGAGGCCACGGCCGCGGCGGCAACGGGATCGTCGCCCGTGAGCATACGGACCTGGAGGCCGAGCCTCCGGAGGGCGGCCACCGCCTCGGCCGCGTCGGCACGGGGGGCGTCCGCCACGGCGATCAGGCCCGCCAGGGAACCGTCGCGCGCGACGAGGACGGGGGTGCGCGCCGAGGCCGCCGCCGAGGCCAGCTCGGCCTCCAGCGGCTTCAGGTCCACTCCCAGGATGTCGAAGAAGGCCCGGCTCCCCACGGCCACCTCCGCGCCCCGGACCCGGGCGATCGCCCCCAGGCCGGGGCGCGACTCGAAGCCTTCCGCGGCGGGCGCTTCGGGCGAGGCGGACGCGATGGCCCGGGCCAGGGGATGCTCCGAGAGGCGCTCCACGGCGCCGGCGAGCCGGAGGACCTCCTCCCGGTCGAAGCCGGGGGCCGGGACGACGCCCGCCATCGAAGGCCGACCCTCCGTGAGGGTCCCGGTCTTGTCGAAGACCACGAGGTCCGGCGTGCCAAGGGCCTCCAGCGCCGAGGCGTCCTTGAGGAGGATGGCCCGGCGGGCGGCCCGGCCCGCGGCGACCATCACGGCCATGGGCGTGGCCAGCCCGAAGGCGCAGGGGCACGCCACGACGAGGACCGCCACGGTGGAGGCCAGGGCCCGCGAGCGGTCGATCGCCATCCAGGAGGCCAGGGTGGCCAGGGCCAGGAGGAGGACGATCGGGACGAAGCGCCGGGCCCAGAGGTCGGCCACTCGCTGGGCGGGCGTCTTGGAACCCTGGGTCCGGCGCACGAGCCTCACGATCCCGGCCAGGACCGTGTCGTCGCCGGTCCGGTCGAACCGCACGCGGAGGGCCCCGGTGGTGTTGAGCGTGCCCCCGACCACGCGGTCGCCGGGCTGTTTCGCCGCCGGCATGGGCTCGCCCGTGAGCATGGACTCGTCCACGGCGCCGGCGCCCTCGATCACGAACCCGTCGGCCGGGACGCGTTCCCCGGGCCTCACCAGGAGTTCGTCGCCCGGCTTGACCTGGACCTGGGGGACCAGCTCCAGGAGGGCCTCGACCGCCCGCCGGGCCCCCCGGCGGGTCCGCAGTTCGACGAACCTCCCCAGGAGGACGATGGCGATGATGGTCGCGGAGGTGTCGTAGTAGACCTCGCCGGAGAAGAGGCTGTAGAAGAAGGCCGCGTTGGTGCCGACCGAGACGAGCGTGTTCATGTCCGGCGAGGCGTGCCGGAGGGAGCGGAGGAGTCCGGCGTGGAAGGGCCAGCCGGCCCAGAACTGGACCGGGACGGCCAGCGCCATCCAGAGCCAGTGGGGTCCCGCGTGGAGCATGGTGAGGGCCATGACGGCCGCGGCCAGGACCATGGCCGCCCCGGCCCGGAGGGCCAGGTCGCGAGCCTCGGTGTCCTGCGCGCGGGACTCCTCGGGTTCGGGAGACAGGCCTTCGGACTTCAGGAGGCCCTCCACCTCGGCGTCGAAGAGCGACTCCGCGGCCACGGTGGAGGAGGCGCAGTTGGCGGAGGCGGCGGTCACGCCCGGGAGGGAACGCAGGCGGTCCTCGATCAGGGAGACGCGGGCCGGATCGAGGCCGCGGACGCGGTAGACGCGGCGGTCGGCGACCAGCCGGTATCCCCGTTCCCGGACCGCCCGCTGGAGGTCCTGCGCCCGGAAGAGGGCAGGGTCGATCTCGATCGACGCGGTCTCGGCGGCAAAGTTGACGCCGGCCCCGAGCACGCCCGGCACGCCCCGGGCCGCCTCTTCGACCGTCCGGACGCACGCCGCGCAGTGCATCCCGCGGACGGCCACGAGGATCTTCATGGGCAACCGAATCCGTACGACGTCCATTATACTGGAGGCCGATGGCAAGATATATCCTGGAGTGCCCGCAGTGCCTGGCGCGGTTCAACCTCCGCCGGCACGTCCCGGGGCGTCGCTTCCGGTGCCGGAAGTGCCGGACGGTCATCATCATCCCCGAGGCCCCCGCCCAGGTCCAGGTTCCCGCCGGTGCCGAGAGGAAGCCGCTCTCGCCCGAGCTCCGGGCGAAGGTCGTGAACGCCCTCGCCCTGCGCCGGCTGGCCCTCCTCGCGACGATCCTCACGGCCGTCCTGGCGGGGGCGACGGTCGCCGTGGTCGTGAAAAGCGAGCGGAGGTTCAAGCCCGAGCCGCCGCCGGAGACGCGGCTCACGCTCGACAAGCTCGCCGAGCTCAACCGCCTGCTGGCGCTCCCCCTGGCCCGGGGCGCCCGCTGGGAATATGCGCTTGCGGGGGGAGGGACGGAGGAGCGCCGGGTGGCCCTCCTGTCGCGGGGGCTCGATGACGAGCCCCTGGCGGACGTGGGGATCACCGGTTCCCTCGACGCGGGGCGCCAGACCCTCCGGGCCACCCGGGAAGGGATCTCCCTGGTCTCCGAGGTGCGGGGCGACGCGACGTATTCCTACTCGCCGCCCCTGCGCGTGGTCCCGCATCCCCTCTACCTCGGGGACGCCTGGAAGTACCAGGGTTCGCGCGTCCGGGACGGCGGGGCCGCCGAGGAATGGGCCCTGGAGTACCGGGTCGCGGACCGGCCGGAGGCGGTGGACTCCGGCGTGGGGCGGCAGACCTGCTTCAGGGTGGAGGTGAAGGGGAGCCGCGGGCCGAGGAAGGTCGAGGAGACGCTCTGGTATGCCAAGGGAGTGGGGCTCGTGAAGCGCCTCACCCGGGTGGACGGCCGGACGGAGGAGGCCCTGCTGATGAAGATGAGCCGTGAGTGAAGGGCCGCGCCGCGTTCAGCCCCTCGGATGGAACCTCCGGTGGACCGAGCGGAGCCGCTCGCGATCGACCTGCGTATAGACCTGCGTGGTCGAGATCTTCGAGTGGCCGAGCATCTCCTGGACGTAGCGGATGTCCGCCCCCCGCTCGACCAGGTGCGTCGCGAAGGAGTGCCGCACGGCGTGGGGGAAGGCCCGGCCGCGGACCTCGCCCCGGAGGGCGCGCTTGCGGACGACCCGCCAGACGGTCTCGCGCACCAGCCCCCCCTTCTTGGCGCTCATGAAGACGTGCTCGCCGTCCCCGGGGCCCCGCTCGCCTCCCAGGTAATCCCGGAGGGCTTCGACCGCGAGCCGCCCGATCGGCACGACGCGTTCCTTGGAGCCCTTCCCGATGCATCGCAGGTAGCCCGCGTCGAGGCTCAGGTCCCCCAGCTTCAGGGTGGCCAGCTCGGTGGCGCGGAGGCCCGTGGCGTAGAGGAGCTCCACGATCGCGCGGTCGCGGGCGTCC
>CAYNDR010000181.1:2972-3960 GCA_964395295.1 uncultured Planctomycetales bacterium | reverse complement strand
CGGCCTCGATCATCCTTTCAAGCTGGTCGCCGTTGAGGGGATGGGGCAGTCTCATGGGTTGACGGGGGGCGACCACGAACCTCGCCAGGTCGTGCTTCCCCAGGAACCGGAGGAAGGTCCTCAGCGACGCGGCGCCTCGCGCCACGCTCGAGGCCCGCCGGCCGCCGCGGAACAGCGAGGCCACGTGGCGCTGGACCCCTTCGCGGGTGATCGGCCCCTCGAAGGAGGAAAGGTCGCGCCGGTAGGCGAGGAGGGTGTTCCGGCTCAGGCCGCACTCGATTTCCAGATAGGCCAGGAATTCCTCGATTCGCTCTTTCACGGCCGTGCCCGCAGTCCCCCTATATGGAATCGGCCTGCTCGGGCGCGGTCCTTGACACTTCCTCCGGCGCGCCCGTCTGATCCCCGCATGCTCCCGCGCCGGCCCCTTCCTCTCGTCCTCCTCGCCGCGGCGCTGGGATGCTCGGCGGCGGAGCCCGAGCCCCGGGGCGCGGCCGTCAAGCCTCCCGTTCCCGGGACGGAGGGGGCCGCCCCGGAGGCCCCGGAGGGAGCCCCGCCGCCCCAGGCGGACGGCGCCGCCGGCGGCAACGGGATCGCCGGGCGGATCAACGACGAGGTCATCACCTGGAAGGACGTCGATGACCGCCTGAAGCTCCCCGCCAAGGACATCACCCCGGAGATGCGCCTGTCCAAGCGCCTGGAGCTCGCCCAGGAACGCCTCTTTTCCCTGTGGGCCCGGAAGAACAACATCGCGGTCTCGGAGCAGGAGATCGACGAGCAGGTCCGGCGGGAGGTGAAGGCCTCCTTCGCCAGCGAGGAGCAGTTCGACGCCTCGCTCCGTTCCACCGGTTCGACCCGGACGGAACACCGGGAGCGCTGGAGGCGGATGATCCTGGAGCAGAAACTGCACTGGCACCTGGTGCGGAAGTCGGTCAACAACCCGGACGCGGACACGCCGGGCCTGGCGGAGATCCAGGACTACGTGACCCCG
>CAYNDR010000181.1:758-2962 GCA_964395295.1 uncultured Planctomycetales bacterium | reverse complement strand
GTGACCTACTGGAGGATCGGGCTGAAATTCTCGAATCCCAAGGAAAAGGAGCAGAAGCGAGCGCTGGCGGAGTCCATCCTGCGGAAGATCGACGAGGGGGCCGACTTCTACCTGATCGCGCGCTTCTCCTCGGACGTCTGGCGCACCGTGGAGGATGGGGACCGGACCCAGGTCATCTACGGCGACCGGGGGCTCAAGCGGGAGGACGCCCAGCGCTTCTACTCCCCGGAGACGGCGAAGCTCCTCTTCGAGACGATGAAGGCGGGGGAGACCAGCGGCATCGTCGAGGACGGCCAGGTGCTCAACATCTTCCGCCTGGACCAGCGGGTCATCCAGAAGGAGGAGACCTTCGAGGACGCCTCCACGCAGAACAGGATCCGGAGCTACCTGGACCACAAGAAGCGCGAGGAGAGCCGGAGGCGGCTGAGGAACGAGCTGGTCCGGAGGTCCTACATCTGGCCCCCCGACCTGTTCGAGGGGAAGTGAAGGCGGCCATCCCCTCCGTCAAGGGCCGCTGAGGGCGTAACAAACCCGGCCGGTTTCTCTATGTAATAGCGGGGAGGCCCGGGGCACTCACTGGAGGAGCGGCGCCGGGGGAGGGAAGGGCGGGCCCATGGACGGGGATCGGCTTCGGAGGAACGTGGAGGAGGTGCGCCGCAGGATCGCGGAGGCCTGCGCGCGGGCGGGCCGCGACCCGGGCTCGGTGACGCTCGTGGTGGTGACCAAGACGGCGCCGGTCGAGGCCATCCCGGGCCTCGCCTCCCTGGGAGTGGAGGACATCGGCGAGAACCGGCCGATCGAGGGCCTCGACCGGGTCGGCCGGCTCGTCCAGTTCCGCCGCCACATGATCGGGCATGTCCAGACCAACAAGCTGAAGAAGGTCCTCGAGTGGGCGGACGTCCTGCATTCGGTGGACCGCCCGAAGCTCATCGAGGAGCTGGAGCGTCAGCCGAAACGGCCGTCCATCTACGTCCAGGTGAACGTCAGCGGGGAGGCCGCCAAGGGCGGCTTCCGGCCGGAGGAGGCGGAGGCCGCGGTGGGGCGGGCCCGCCGGTCGCTCGACGTGCTGGGGCTCATGACGATGGCCCCGGAGGGGGCGGAGGCGCGCCCTTTTTTCCGGAAGCTCCGGGAACTGGCCGGGAGGTGCGGCCTCTCGCGGCTGTCGATGGGCATGACCCAGGATTTCGAGGCCGCCGTGGAGGAAGGGGCGACCTGCGTGCGCATCGGATCGGCGATTTTCGAGGGCGTTTTCGGCTATAATTGATATGGATTCAACCCCCGGCATGAAGGGCGCCCATAATCAGGGGGGGGATCGCCCGGGAGCGGGAGTCGTTCGGCAATTCCGTGCGAGCGGCATCCCGGCGGATACTGTTTCCGCGTCCCGGGAGGCGGACCGGGACTAGGAGAGGGACATGCCCCGGCTGGTCGTAGAAAAGGGCAACGACAAGGGGAAAACCGTCGCCATCCCCGTGCGGGGCACGATCCTCATCGGGCGCGACTCCTCCGCCGCCCTCCAGGTCCGGGACTCGATGACGTCCCGCCTGCACATCAAGATCGAGAGCCGCGAGGGAGAGGAGTACTGGCTCCACGACCTGGAGAGCCTCAACGGGACGCTCCTCAACGGCCAGCGCATGCGGGAGTCGAAGCTCAGTTCCGGCGACCTCATCAAGATCGGCGAGACCCTCATCTCGTTCGTCTCCGACGACTCCCCCGTGGACCCCCTGCTGGGCCAGCGGGTCGGGGGGTACCTCATCATGGAGCGCGTCGGCCGCGGCGGGATGGGCACGGTCTACAGGGCCGAGCAGGTGGACCTCCAGCGGATCGTGGCGCTCAAGGTGATGTCCGACGAGCACACGAGGGACAAGGATTTCATCGACCTGTTCATCCACGAGGCGCGGGCGGCGGCCAAGCTCAACCACCCGAACGTGGTGCAGGTCTACGACGTGAAGCGCCACAACAACCTCTACTACATCTCGATGGAGTTCGTCTCCGGGGGGAGCGTCCAGGACATCCTGAACAAGCAGCGCAAGATCCCGGTGAACCAGGCGGTCCAGATCATCCTGGATTCGGCGCGGGGGCTGGACTACGCCCACAAGAAGGGCATCGTGCACCGGGACGTCAAGCCGGACAACCTGATGCTCCCCGACGCCGGCCTCACGAAGATCGGGGACATGGGGCTGGCGCGGGGGCTCAACGAGAAGATC
>CAYNDR010000181.1:0-748 GCA_964395295.1 uncultured Planctomycetales bacterium | reverse complement strand
TCGAACTCGTTGCCGCACTAGATCGCCAGGATCACCTCGGTGATCGGGACGCCCCACTACATCGCCCCGGAACAGGTGCTCGGGGAACAGGCCGACTTCCGCAGCGACATCTACTCCCTGGGCGCCACGATGTACCGTATGCTCACCGGGACCACCCCCTTCCAGGCGCCGAGCGTCCGCGACCTGGTCAACAAGAAGGTGCGGGAGGACCCGCCCCTCGCCCACGAGCTGAACCAGGAGGTCCCGAAGTCCCTCAGCGAGATCCTGGCCCGGATGATGATCCGGGACCCCGCCCGGCGGTACCAGGACATGGGGGAGGTCGTGACCGCGCTGGAACGCTGGCAGCGCGAGGTCGCGGGGCCGGCCGCCGAGGCGCGCCGGGAGCACACCACGACCGTCGACCAGCTCGTGAGGGGCCGCAAGGCGGCCGCGGCGGCGCTGGCGGCCGTGCTCCTGGCCGCGGCGGGCCTGACCTGGGCCTTCTACCCCCGGAAGAAGCCCGCGAACCCCAATCCGGCCGCGAACAACACCGTCAACAACGAGGAACGCGCCAAGCAGCTGCTGGAGATGAGCCAGCTCTGGGAGATCAAGGAGATGGACAAGGGGGATCCCAAGTCCGTCCAGAAGGCGATCGACGGCTTCACCCGGGTGATGGACGAAGTCCCCCGGACGCCGCAGGCGATGCGCGCGGCCGAGCACCGGGCGAGCCTGGAGAAGCTCCTCCGCGACCTCCGCGGACGGAAGAGGC
>CAYNDR010000180.1:0-13008 GCA_964395295.1 uncultured Planctomycetales bacterium | reverse complement strand
CTCGTGGACTCGTTTTTCGGGGGTTGCGGCCACTCCGCCGAGATGTGGGCCGGCGAGGAGACCTGGGACCTCCAGGACGCGGAGATGAAGCCGCCCTCGTTCGAGACCGAATGGGATGAGAAGGTCGAGTCCCAGTTCCGCGCGGACCTCAAGAAGGTCTTCACGGAGCGGTTCACGTTCTACGCCGGCAAGCTGACCTCGGTGCTGGCCCGGCACTACCAGGGGCTCTTCCAGGACCTCGGCCGCGACTTCGAGAAACTGCTGGAGGAGGTCGCCGACGCGGCCAAGAGGGATCCCGACCGGGTCCAACTGCCCACCAAGCTCCTCACCGGGCAGGACCAGGAGACCGAGGAGGATCGCCGTCAGCGCTGCCTGCTGTCGTACTTCCGCCAGCACGACACGATCCGGAAGCTCCACGACGACCTGTCGCCGAACTTTGCCTCGAAGGAGAAATAGGGGCCGCCGGGCCCACCCGTTGAGGAGACCGCCATGCCTTTCCTTTCCGACCCCGTCTTCATCCCGAGCGTGAAGCGGAACGCCGGCGCCAAGCGCCGGCTCATCAATATCTCCTGCTCCGAGGACCGCGACGTGGAGGTCCAGGTCAAGGAGATGGAGAAGCCCGACTGGATCGACGTGGAGGGGGTCTATCCCGGCCAGCCTCTGAAGTTCGAGCGGGGCAAGCCCTCCTCCTACATCGTGAACCTCAACACGACCCACAAGTTCTTCCCCAAGGGCCCCGTCAAGGACGAGTGCATCCGGATCGTCCTGTCGAACGAGGAGGTCCTCGAGATCCAGATCACCATCCCGGAGATCGTCGACGCCGTCGAGCCCTTCCGGGGCGTGTTCGCCCTGGACTTCGGGACCACCAACTCCTGCTACGCCTTCCGGGGCGGCACCGCCAAGGCCGCCAAGGGCCTCCAGCAGGCCAAGTGCTCCGACGAGATCCCCTCCCTGGTCTATTTCCACGACGTGAGCGACCCCGCCCGTCCCCGCTATTCCATCGGCACCGAGGCGGTCTTCGACATCCGGGAGAACAGCTCGCGCACCTATGCCTACCTCCTGAGCGCCAAGCGGATGCTCGGGCAGGACCGCACCATGGTGATCATCGACAAGCTCGGGGGGACGCGCGCGGGGCACCGCCAGGAGTGGCACGTGGAGGACGTGGCCTCCTTCATCATCCGCGAGCTGATCGGCCGCGCCGAGGAGGATCTGGGCCAGAAGATCCAGCAGGTCGTGGCCACGTTCCCCCCCATGTTTTCCCGGGACCGCAAGGAGGCCATCCGCAGGGCGATCCAGAAGGCCCTCGAGGCCGGCGGCGTGAAGGTGGACGACAAGTCCGTGGCCATGGACATCGACGAGGCCAACGCCGCGGCGTTCAACTACATCTACGGGCCGCTCCTGGACGACATCCGCAAGCTCCGGGTGAGCGAGAAGTCGCTGGACCTCCTGGCCTACGACTTCGGCGGCGGGACGATCGACATCGCCCTGGCGGGGGTGAAGATCACCTACACCTCCCAGGGGAAGATCTCCATCGAGACCGAGATCAAGGGGCTTTCCGGCGAGGCCATGTACGGCGGCGACAACGTCACGCTGGAGCTCTTCCGCATCCTCAAGGCGCGCATGGCGCTGGCCGTGGCCGAGGGCCGCATCCGCCAGATCGAGGAGCGCAAGAAGGCGGAGGAGAAGGCCAAGACGGCGGCGACCGACGACATCTGGGGCGCCCCCCCGCCGAAGCAGGCCTCCATCGAGGAAGAGATGTTCAGCCGCGAGCCCGAGAAAAAGGGAGAGGCCCCCCCTCCCCCGCCGCCCGTGGATCCGGAACTGGCCACGATCGTGAACCGGGAGAATCCCTCCGTGTACGAGGGCGCCGTGAGCACCGCGGTCCGCGAGCGGGACGTGATCCTGGAAGTCCTGGAGACGGGCCGGCCGATCGCCGAGATCGTGGCCGCGAAGGAGCGGGTGCGCGACCTCGCCGCGCGGCGCGTCCAGCAGCTGGAATCCGCCCTGGAAACCCTGATCCCCACCCGGTTCACCAAGTACCAGGACGTCGACCCCTTCAAGGAGCAGGTGGCGCGGAGCCTCTTCCACGAGATCTGGCACGAGGCGGACGCCCTCAAGATCCGCCTCTCCGGGGCCGAGGGACAGCCGAGGCCGATCTCCGGGGTCCTCCGCAAGGCCGCCCATTACGGCGGCGTGGAGCCGATCGTCTTCAACGACATCGCCTTCACCATGGCCCAGCTGGAGAAGAGGATCGACGCCAAGGTCACGGAGACCGTCCGGAAGGCCCGCGACCTCTGCCGCGGGTCGGGCCAGTCCGGGCAGGGGGGCATCGAGATCGCCCGCCAGATGGATCCGGCGAACCTGCGCGTCCTCCTCTTCGGGAACTCCTCGAACCTCCCGATCGTGAAGCGCAAGTTCGCGGAACTGCTGGGGATCCCGGAGCAGAACATCGTCCACAACGTCGGCGAGCTCAAGAAGGCGGTGGCCGCGGGGGCCTGCGACGAGTACTCCCTGCGGAAGGCCTTCGGCGAGGGAGGCCTCATCCACTACAAGCCCAAGGGATTCCTCGACCGCCTGCCCTGTTCCGTGGGCCTGTACCACCGGGAGCTGAGCTTCGTCGGGGCGCCCAACGGGTTCCTGGCCATCTTCCCGCGGGGGACGGAGGTGAACGCCGCGCGCGACCTCGACGAGAAGAAGGTCCACCTCCTCTATCCCGGCATCCAGGAGCTCCCGATCTACGTGGACTATCTCGACGGGGCCGCCCCCCAGAACATCGGCTACATCGACTTCACGAAGCCCCTGCCCGGAGGGAGCGACTCCTCCGCCTTCGAGCAGGGCGCCGCCGGCGAATTCCCGGTCCGCTTCCGCCTGCTCCCCACCCGCGAGATCACCGCGACGAACCTGAAGACGGGCCAGACGTTCGGGATGGTCCTCGAGAAGCCGGTCTGGGTGACGGAGGAGAATCCCTTCTCGGGAATGCATTAGCCGGTCCCTCGATGACGCGAGCCATGAGCGAGACCGACGACCTCAAGGAGACGCTCCTCCGGCTCCAGCGGGCCTGCGCCGGGGTCCAGCAGGGGATCGAGGGGGCGCTCGGGGCCCTGGACCGGCCGTCCCGCGCCCCCGTGCCCGCGGAGGCGCCCGCTCCCCCTCCCCCGCCGGATGACCCCCGGCTGGCGCGTCTGCGGAAATTCGCGGAGGAAGCCCGGTCGGCGGGCGTCGATCCCGCCGACGCGGCCTTCGCGGATCGCGCCTCCGAGCGCTTCCGCGAGCTGGCGGAGGGGAAGAGGGGCTCCCTCCTGGCGGACTGCGCCCGGTTGCTTGGGGAACTTCTGTGGAAGTACCACTTCCTGCTCCCGGCCGACCTGCGCGCCAAGGGCGGGGAGGTCCTGAAGGCGGCCTCCCCGGAAGGGGTTTCCCTTGTCTCCCGGGACGTGCCCGTCCCTTCCGCGGAGCCCGGGGGCACGCTGGTG
This sequence comes from uncultured Planctomycetales bacterium, assembly GCA_964395295.1. GTDB lineage: Bacteria > Planctomycetota > MHYJ01 > MHYJ01 > JACPRB01 > CAYNDR01. The sequence goes on along the minus strand of CAYNDR010000180.1, from coordinate 9,535 downwards.
GCGGAGATCTCCCCGCTGTGCCGGGCCGTGAGCGCCGGCCGGTCGTCCCCCGCCGCGGAGGCCCTGGTGCAGGCGGCCCGCCTCGCCGCGACGGCCCGCGCAGCCCCGGCCGCGCGCGGGCAGGCCCTCTCCGAACTCATGAAGCTATGGGTCGAACTTCCCGCGGCCGATCCGAGGAAGGACCTTGTCCTCCTGCGCTACGCGGTCAACGCCCTGGACTCCGCGGGCGTGCCCGCCGCCGATCCCCTCCTGGAAGTCCTCGGGAAGGCGGGCGTCCGGGAGGTCCCCGTCGCGGCGGGGGCCCCCTTCGACGACGGATACAGCCCCAGCCAGTTCGAGCGCCGCAGCGTGGCCTCCGACGCCGAGCGGCACCGGATCCTGCGCGTCCGCCAGAGGTGTTTCGTGGGCACCGACGGAGTCCCCCTGCAGAAGGGGATCGTCGAGGTGAGCAAGGGAAGATCGTGATGGCCGTTCCCGCGAATCCACGAGTCCCGGGGCGCTCGGCGCTCTTCGCCGCGGCTCTGGTCCTGTCCGCCTGCACGCTGACGGAGAAGCCGCCCCCGAAACACTTCGCGCTCGCCGGCACCGTCGACCGGGACGGCAAGTTCCTCGTGGCGGTCATCGACACCTCCGGAAGCATGGAATCGGGCGATCCCCGGCACTTCAACGAACTGGGGGCCCACCTGGGGATCTCGCTGGGCGGATCGTTCGACAACTTCGGCGCCGTCTCCTTCAACAGCCAGGCCTCCGCGCTCGCCCGCCTCCAGACCATCGGCGACCGCGCGGGGCGGAGGCGCCTGCACGACCAGGTGAGCCTGGCCCCCCGCTCCGGCCAGACCAACTACGTGGCCGCCCTGAAGTGGGCCCATGCCATGCTCGCGGCCGCCTCGGCGCCTCCAGAGTCGGCCGTGGTCCTGCTGACCGACGGGAAGCACAACGTGGGCGGGAGCGAAGAAGACGTGATGGAGGCCCTGGCCGCGTTCCACGGCCGGGAGTGGCGCATCTTCACCGTGGGCCTCGGCGAAGGGGCGGACAGCCTCCTCCTCCAGAACATCGCGGTGGCCACCAAGGGGGCCCATTTCCCCGTGAGCCGGGCCGAGGACCTCATGACGGCCTTCCTCACGATCATGGGGCAGGTCCACAACTTCATGTTTTTCGACGGGGCCCCGGAGCCCGTCCAGCTCCTCGCCGGGACCACGCGCGTGGCCTATGTCGTCATCAAGCGCAGTCCCGACGCCACCATCACCTCGGTGATGCGGAACGGGCTGGCGGTGGACCCCAAGGCGAGCTTCTTCAGCAAGTACCCGGAGTTCGTGGACACCAAGGTGGACCTCGAGATCGCCGCGGTCGAGAATCCCTCCCCCGGCCTCTGGGACATCGGCCTGCAGGGCGACGCCGTCGTGGGCGCCATCCTCCAGAAGCCGCCGTTCGGGGTGCGCCTGGACGAAGGCCTGCTCCTGTCCGAGTACTACGAGGGCGAGGAGATCGACCTGGCCCTGGCGGTTGAGGGCGGCACCGGGGAGGTCGTGGACTATGTGAGGAAACGGGGCAGCGCCCAAGTCACCATCCGCGCGCCGTTCCGCAAGGTGGACCTCCAGACCGTGGCGCTCCAGGCGGACGCCGGGACGGGGGACCCGGTGCGGTTCACGGGCCGGGCCGTGGCCGCCCTCTCCCGGCCGGGGCAGGCGGAGCTCCAGACCAGCGAGGGCCGGGTCACGCTGAGGGAGAAGGCGGGGGGCGCGGGGCGCCGCGAGGTGCGCGTGTCGATCATGGTCCGTCCGGGAAAGAGGCCAGGCGCCCTGCGCGTCTCGCCCGGGGTCCTGGACCTGGGAAGCCGCTGGGCGGATTCCGGCGAGGCGGGGGAGGACCTCCTGGTCTCCTCGACGGGCGCCCCGCTCAAGGTGGCCGCCCGCGGCGCGTCGAGCTCGATCCGGATCCAGCCGGCGTCCTTCACGGCGGGGAACGCCGAGACCCGCCTCCGCGTGGCCCTGGACCCGGCCGCCCTCCCCGCCGGCGCCTTCGAGTCCGCGGTCGAGCTGGCGGCCTCCCGGGAGCGGGGCGACGTGGTGGAGCGCGCGAAGGTGCCCGTGAAGATGCGCGTGGCGCGGATCTCGGGGATGCCGGAAGGGCAAGCCGTGGACCTCGGGGAACGCCCTCGGGGCGAGACGTTCGAGGTCCCCTTCCCATTCAAGGTCGAGGGGGCGGACGCCGAGTTCGCGGTGACGTCTCCCGAGGGGCTGGGGGACCTGAACGCCCGGGTCTCCGGAGGGAAGATGACCGGGACGGTCCCCGCGGGGGCGAAAGTCGGCGCCTACGAGGCCAGTCTTCAGGTCAGGGCCTCCGGCTTCCCCGCGCGGCCGGTCCCCCTCCGCCTGAAGGTGGCCGAGGCGCGCCCCGAGATCGCGGTGGAGCCCCGGGAGATCGTCCTGGAGGCGGACAAGCCGGGGGTTTTCACGCAGGAGGTCCGCCTTCGGCTCGCCTATGTCCGCGATGCGGGGATCGAGGCCGGACTGACGGATCTCGCCGGGAAGGAGGGCGTGGTCCGCTCCCCCTATCTTTCATTCGTCCCGGCAGGGGACGACTGGGACGGCCGGAAGCTCCCTCCCGGCAAGGAAGTGCGCGCGAGATTCGCCGTGAAGGTGAAGTCCGACCACCCGAACGGGGATTATGAGGGGAAGCTCACGCTGACGGTGGCCGGCACCCCCGTCAAGGTTGATATCCCGGTGCGCCTGAAGGTGCGGCAATGAGGTTCCTGGTCCTCTGGACGGCGCTTTCCCTGGCGGCGGGCGGCAGGGACGAGGCGGACGTCGTCTTCGACATCGACTCCTCGGGGAGCATGACGAGGAACGATCCTGCCGGGTTCCGGGTCGACATCGCCTCCGCGCTTTCCGGCGGGCTCGGCCGGGGCGAGGGGGCGCGCTTCTCGGTGATCCAGTTCGCGGGCTGGAACGAGACCGCCGAGAAGGACGTGGCGCTCCTGGTCCGCGATCCGGACCCGGCGCGGGTGGCGGAAGCCGCGGGTAAGCTCTCCACGTTCGGGGAGGCGTCGGACATCAACGTGGCCCTCGAACGGGGATTGCCGCGGATCCTGGAGGAGCGCCGGAAGGCGGGCGGCCGGGGCCCCGTGTTCGTGGTGATCCTCACGGACGGCGAGTTCGACGTCGTGGAGGAGAAGATCCGGCCGGAGTACGAGGCGATCGCGAAGCGGGAGTTCGCCGACCTGTACGGCCGCGAGCGGGACGCCGCGCTCGCCCGGGCGGCGCTCGCCCACTACGAGGGCGCGGTCCGCCCGAAGTTCGGGGATGCCCCGGTGTATTTCTCCGGGGTGGACCTGGGAAAGAGCGGGAGCGAGGCCCTCAAGAAGATCGTCGAGGGAGGCCTGCGCCCCGGCAAGATCCAGGGCAAGGGCGACCGGCCCCTGCGGGACACGCTGGTCCCCCTGCTCGCGGAAAGCCCTTCCTTCCGCCGCGGCAAGGAAGCCTTCTACGGATACGAGGCGGGGACGGGAGCCTCGTGGACGCGGCCGCTCACGGTCTTCGAGGGGAGCCGGGAGGTAAGGATCTGGGCCTGGTCCGGATCGGCCGATTACGAGGTTCGCGTGGAGGGGCTGACCACGCGGACGGAGGGCGCGGGGAGGCGTCACCGTCTCCTCGTGGCCGAGTCCCCTCCGCCGGGCGTCTACGAGGTCCGGGTGACCGCGAAGGACGCGGGCGGGGTTGAACTCCTGGCCCAGGTGCGGAGCGAGCTGGGGGCGTTCGTGAAGCGGCGGGGCGAGGGTGAAGTCGGGTTGGGGGAGCGGGAGGAGATCGAAGCGGGGCTGGTCGATGCCCGGGGGCGCGCGGTGGAGGCGACGCGGCTGGCACCGTTCCCCAAGGGAGAGGCCGCGCTGGTGGCCCCGGGCGGCGACTCCAAGAAGGAGCCGATCGAGCTCCGGGACGGGAAGCCGGCCGCGCACGCCTTCACGATCCCGGCCGACGGGGCGGAGGGCGAGTACGCGATGGAGTTCCGGTACTCCGCGACCCTGCCGGGGGGATTGCCGGGGCTGGATGTCCTGGAGGGCGAGGCGCCCGCCGTGAAATTCCGCGCCCGGGCGGTCTACGAAGCTTCCTTCGATCGGGGGGAGGCATGGCTGGGGCAGGAAGTCGCGGCGATCGTGAAGCCCGTGATCGGGAAGCCGGGGGACACCGGCCCGCTCAAGCTGGCGCTGAAAGGCCCGGGATCGCCGATCCTCGACCTGGCCTACGATCTGCCGGGGGGGCTGTGGAAGGGCCCGTTCCGCCCGGCCTCCGAAGGGGCCTGGTCCATCGCGGCGGGGGAAGCGGGAAGGCTTCGGATCGTCCCGGGGAAGATCGCGGAGGTGCGCGTCAAGCCGCGGTCCCTGCGGCTCCTGCAGGACGGGCGGCCGGTCGACCGGATCCGGGCGGAGGTGAAGTACGAGGAGCGGGGCGACTACCGGCTGGATCTCAGGGCGGAGGTGGACCGGGACCCGGGCGAGGAGGCGTCGTTCGAGGGCCGGTTCGAGGGGGTCCCGGGCGTGATCTTCTCATGGCCGGGGTCGCTCCGGATCGACACGGACGCCGCGCTCCCGGATGAGGCGGGGCGGCTGGGCGTGACGGCCAAAGCGGCGGGTCAGACGGTCCAGGGAAGCTTCCCGGTCGAGGTCCGGTTCACGGACCGCGGGGGGAAGATTTTCCGCCGGTGGCTCCCGTTCCTGGCGGCCGCCCTCGCGGCGCTCCTCCTGGCGGCCGGGTGGTGCCTGCTCCACCGCTTCACCACGCAGGAGGTCCGCCCCCTGCTCAAGGGGAATCTCGACCAGGCCTATCCTCTGCGGGAGTGGCGGCGGGGCCTCGCGGGGCGGAAGGCCGTGGGGACGCCGGAGGCGCCGGGGGCGGTGCGGTTCATCCTCTCGGGGATGAAGGGGCTTTCGAAGCCCAGGTGCCGGGTGGAGGCGGCGCGGGAGGGAGTCCAGGTGTTCGTGAACAACCTGCCCGCGAAGGACCGCGGAGTCCTCCATCATGCGGACGAGATCCACGTGGCGGACCAGGGCCAGGAGTGGGTTTACTACTATTTCGACCATCCGCCGACGCCGGAGGAGCTGAAGGCGCTGCTCCAGTCGTACGACAACCGGGACAGCCTGTATATCGTGGACGATTAAGAGAACTCCAATCCGGAGACCCGGGGAAAGAAAGGCCTTGATGTATGGAAGCTCAGCGCCGGAAAGGCTTGCCCGCGGCGACGGGCGGGCAACCTGCGAAGGTGGGGGGGCCGGGGGAGGGGACCCAGAAGGTCGCCTGTGCGTGCCCCAAGTGCAAGGCGAGACTCACGATCAAGGGGCCGTTGATGGGGCGCCCGGTGGCCTGTCCTCGGTGCAAGGTTACGTTCGTCCCCTCGGCGGAGTCCGTTGACCGGGGGGAGCGCGAGAAGGTCCTTTCCATCACGTGCCGATGCGGGCGGATATTCAAGCCCAGGCCGAAGAGCGCCCCTTTGCAGATCAAGTGCATCTCGTGCGGGTCGGTCCTGGAGGTGCCAGCCGCGAGCACCGAAACCAAGCGGTGCATCCATTGCGGATCTCAGAATCCGTCGTCGAGCGACATGTGCTCGAAATGCGGCCGGCATTTCGGGGCGCGCCGGAGAGGGCCTGATGCGGATCAGGCAGATAATAGTGATGTCCTCCCCGCCCCGAGGGGCGGGGCTTCCTGGCAAAGGGGTGAATCCGGCGGAGTTGGATTAGGTGTCGTAGGCTCGATCGTGGCAGGCGTTGTTGCTCTCGTGGCGCACAATCTCCTCGGGATGAAATGGAGCATGACTCCCGCGAGCATCGGTCTCACGATTGGTTGTTTTATCTGCGTTGGGGTGATCTGGATAATCATGCGGAAGCTCCTGGGTAAGTAATTTAGCGCAAGGATGAGACGAGCCATCCTGGGCCAGAGGAGATCGCGCAATGGTCCACACGCGACGTTCATGGCGTTGTCCCTGCGGCGCTCAGAGCGGCACCACACCCGGAATTCCCCATCAAAGACCAACTCATTGTCCGGCCTGTAATCGCCCCATCCCCACGGCCCGTTATACCCAGTCAGGGGAGGAGACCAGCGGCCGCCATCCCGGAGAGAAGCCATCTTCCGGCCGTAAGGCGCATTATCTGATCGGAGGTTCGGCGATCCTGGCGTTGGGCTTGATCCTTGTGGTTGTCATCGCCATGAAGCGCCGGCCTGAAGGCCGTGAGGCCATGCCGCTCCCGGTTCCAGCGAGTTCGCGGAAAGCGGGAGTGGCCGTTCCCCGGACGAACCGGGAGGCCGCCAAATCCGAGGGGACTTCCGAGGAGGAACAGGCCTGGCAGCGGGCCACGGTGACGGGAAACTACGAGGAATTCCTCAAACAGCACAACGAGTCGGGGCACGCCGTCGAGGCCAAGCGGCGGTTGGTGGAGCAGCGATGGGAGGAGTGCCGATCCGCCAACACCCTCGATGCGTACAGGAAGTTCCTGGGGAGGTTCCCGGGCACGGGACGGGCCCAGGAGGCCAAGGACCGGATCGAGGAACTTTCCTGGGCGGACGCGCAGAAGCAAACGGGCCTCTCGGGATTGAAGGAATTCCTGGCCGCCCACCCCGGATCGCCCCATGCGGGGGCCGCCCTGGCGCTCCTGGAACAGCGCACGTGGGAAGGAATCCAGCGATCGCCGACCCACGAGGCCATCAGGATATTCCTGGAATCGTATCCGCAGTCCAGATTCTCAGGCGACACCCTGAAGGAGCTGGAAAAGCTGGATTGGGGACGCGCGGAATCCCTGAACACCGTGGAGGCCTACCGCAGCCACATGGAATCCTATCCGGACGGGCCCCATCTCGCGGCCGCCCGGGAGCGCGTCGAGTCCCTCTCCTGGAAGATGGCCCTTGCAGAAGGCACCGGGAAGGCCTTCCGGGATTTCGCCGAGGCCTTCCCGAATTCCTCCCAGGCTCCGGAGGCCCGGGCCAAGCGCGAGGAGGCGGTGCTTCGGTTCCTGCTCGACCAGGACGGGATGGGCCCCTCCATGGCCCTGTTTCGCGGTTTCCCGGACCGGCGGTACCCCGCGCTCCAGAAGGTAGCCGAGGCGATTTCACGCAACCGCCAGGCCGTCTCGGTCGAGTTCGCCTCCCTTAACCTTGGCGTATCGACCCTTCGGGCGTTGGCTTCTTCCAAGGTCGATGACCTGCCCTTCAGAGTCGCGGTGGAGGGTTGGTGTTCCACGAAGGTGGACGCGGCGGGAGGGATAGAACGCTGTCTGAACGAGGCGTGGAGTTATTGGGGAGTCAGGGCCAAACCCCTGACGTTCACTCCTTCCAAGGGGGTATTCCTGAACGTCAAGTGCGTTCAGAGTAAAGGTAATCCCTACAATCGCAGAAGCATCCTCCCGGACCTGCCGGGCCAGAAGCCCAAGGCTGCGGCGTATGGAACGGATGTGTCGGCGGACGTCGAGCTGCGCGAAGGGACGAAGGCGCTGGGTTCGGTGTCGATCAAGGCGGCCACGGACTTTTCCGTGAATGTGGGGGCGGGAAATGACGACGAGGTGAACGCTCTCCTGGCTCGGAACGCCTTCGAGAATCTCCTGAAACGCCTGTCGTTAATATGGATATATATCCGCATGCGGTCCGATTTGACTCCCATTGCGGTTGAACTGGCGCACCAACCGCAGGCCTATACGGCATGGATCAAAATGGGAGACGCTCACCAGGCTGTGGGTTACCTGGAGGATGCCAAGGCAGATTACCAACGGGCGGTGAGGCTTGAATCCAAGGCCGGACGGAGGATCGCGGAACATCTGGTCACTAAGGCCAACTCCTTGCTCGGTGAGAAAGAAAGCTCGCCACGAGCCCTGTGGCTCCTGAATATTGCTGTCGAAACGGATGCGACGTTTGCCGACGCCTTCCTTGCGCGCGGCAGGGCCCACGCCGGTGTCTCGAAGCACGAGGAGGCCCTCGCGGACTTCGACAAAGCCCTGGAATTGAATCCCAAGTGCGCCGATGCAATCTTCAACAGAGCCTGGTCGAGGCACGCCCTCAAGCGGGATCCCGAGGCGATCGAGGATTACAACGCTTATTTGAAGCTGCGCCCGGGGGACGCGGGGGCCTATGCCAACCGGGGCACCGTGTACTGCTCGATGGAGCGCCTCGCTGAAGCCGTGCGGGACTGGAAGGAAGCGGTGCGCCTGGAGCCGTCCTTCTCGAAGGATATAACGCCCAGAATTGAGGCTGCAGAGGCCAAAATGAGGAAGAGATAGTCGCGATCGCGGTCCTATCTGGTCGCTGTGAGGGGCGGGGGGTAACGTAGCGTGGCGAATCGGGAAAATATATTTCACGCCCCGCCGACATCGGAGTAACTGAGGGCGCTATTCCAGTGGTACGAAAACCGGGATAGTCTGTACATCGTGGACGACTAGAGGCGGCCGTCATGACCGTCGCGCGTCGAGGGCCTCGACCACCCGGCGCGCCTGCTCCCCGGCCGACTCGCCGTCCTTCACCGCCTTGACCATGTCCACCACGACCCCGATCGTCCCCTTGCCCTCGTGCATCTTCTCCCGGAGAAGGTCGAACTTCTCATGGGCCGTCTTCAGCTCCGCCGTCAGCCTCGCCAGCCGATCCCTCACCGCCGCGGCGGTGCCCACGGAAGGCATCGACTCGATCCGTTTCCCCGCCTCCTCAAGGGCGGGACGCGCCCGCTCGGGGTCGGGCGCCTCCTCGAGATCGAAGTAGTCCAGCCCCATCTCCAGCTCGAAGATTTTCGCCTGAAGCTCGGCCACCAGCTTCTCGAGATCCGCCCGCTTCCGGGCCTCGTCCGACGAAAGCGCCTTCTGTAGCGCCGCCAGCTCCTGGGAAAGCCGGTCGATCTCCGCCTGCGCCGCGGCGAGCCTGGCCTCCAGGTCCCCCACCTTCCCCTGCTCGATCGCCAGCCGCTTCTCGAGCTCGTGGATCCGGTCCCGGTACTCCAGTTCCACCTTCTCGCGCTCGGCGGCCACCAGCCGCTCCAGCTCCTCGATCTTCTCGATTAGCTTCGCCTCGGTCCTCCCCTTGTAGCCCTCGAGGCGTGCCATCACCATCTTGCGTATGTCGCTCTTCTTGAAGACCCGCACCGCGTGCTTGATCTCGTCGGGCGCCTTCATCGGGGCTTCCGCACGGAATTTCAGAAGCGCCGCGTCCACTTCCTGGCTCTTCGACGTCGGATCCTGGTCCTGCTTCGCCTCTTCGCTCATCTTCGCCTCCCTCGTTTCACCGCGCCGCCCGGGCCGCCAGCGCCCGCGACTCCGCCAGGACCTCGCGCGCCTCGGAGACCAGCGAGATCGTGCCCTCGCCCGCCTCCATGCGCCGGATCAGGTCCTGGTAGCGGTCCCGGTTGGCCTCCAGGCGCCGCCGGACCTCCGCGTCTTTCCCGCACTCGGCCAGCGCCAGAGAAAAGTCGAACTCGGGGACCAGCGCGAAGCTGTCCAGCGCGGCCTCCAGCAGGCGGATCTCCTCGCGGAGCTGGGGGGCGCTCAGGCGAAACCCCTCGTCGATGGCCGTGGGCA
>CAYNDR010000179.1:9288-13107 GCA_964395295.1 uncultured Planctomycetales bacterium | reverse complement strand
AGGCGGTCGTGGCCGGCCGTGAGGCGCTCGATGTCGCCCACGATGGTGCGGGCGAGGGCGGCGGCCTCTCCCACCACGCGTTTGGCCTCCTCCGCCGGCGGATTTTCCCCGGCCTGGCGGCAGGGGGCCAGCAGGGCCACCAGCTTCTCGGCGGTCTCGATCGCGCCGGGATCGGAGACCTTGGGGCTGAGGTGGTAGACGATGCGGGTGGCGAGCGTCCCGGCGTGCGGGAGGTTCAGCGGGATCCGGAAGTGGGGGATCGGGGATTTCACCTCGGACATGCCGCGAGTATAAGACCGCCCGATCGGCCGTGCAAGAGGCGGGGGTTGGGGATTGAGCCCGCCGGCCCATCCGTATTCTCCTCCGACCGGGACCGCGTCGGCAAACCGCCACCCCTGCCGTCGGTGCGGCCGGCTGGCGCTTAAGTTCGTAGTGAGGGCGATCTCCCGGTACCTGACCTGGCCCCGCTGCGGGGAGACTACCCGAGTGGAGGCCCATCATTTCGGAAACCGCCGGGAAATTCACACAAGGTGAATTGGGGAAACGCGGGGCGAGGTCCTACTGCTATTGACGAGAAGCCACCCCTCGCGTTGAAAGGCATTTGCCCCGCGCGGGCCGAGGGCCCTGCCTTACGGCCGCCGAAGGATGAGCGTTTTGCCGTCGATGACCACCGTCACCTCGGCCCCGGCATACTGCAGAAGAAGCGCGTCCAGTTGGGAAAGGGTGCTGATCCGGGTCCTGCCGATCTGCTCCAGCGACTGGCCCGGATGGATGCCGGCCCGTTCGGCCGGGCCGTCCGGTTCGACCACCGCAATCCGGACCTTGCCGCTTTCCGTCATCATCAGAACCACGCCCCAGGCGTGAATTCGGACGGCGCCGCCCACCCCCTTCTCGCCGAAGACGCCCTCGTAGCTGACCCCCTCGGGGATCTCCACGGGTTGCACGATGCGCACCGGCGCGCCGTCGCCGACCACCCGCGACTCGTCCACCGCCACGAAGGCGGTGTATTCCGTGACTAGGCGGTACTCGACGCCCATGTTGGCGATGGTCTTTTTCAGTTCGGCCTTCAGTTCGTCGGCGGCGCCGGCCATCTCCTCCATGGACTCTGCGATGCGGTGCCGCGCCCAGACGGGGGCGAGGCAGGCGTTGGCCTCCTCTTCCATCGGGAGGGAGACGACGACGGGGTATCGAACCTTACGGGGGCCGATGCGGCCGGTGATCCACGCGGTCCCCTTGGCGTCCTTGGTAAAGCGTCCGACGAAGGAGATCGTCTGGCCGGCGAAAAGGTCGGGAATCCTTCTCGGGTAGACGTCCGCGACCGGCAGGCCGTTCCATTGGACGGCGATATCGACGAGGACCGGCGAATCGATCGCGTCGAAGAAGCGCTTTACCGCCTTGTCGGCGTACTCCTTCTCCCGCGGAAGGACGACGTGGGCCTCGCCGCCGCCGAAGGCCCCGATGCCCTCGATCAGGTGTCGGTTGACGCTGCTTCCCACGCCGAAGGCAAAGAAGCGCGCGTCGCCGCGCTCCTTCTTGATCGTCGCGTGGATCGCCTCCTCCTCGCCGACGAAGCCGTCGGTGAGGAAGACGTACATCTGCAGGTGCTTCGGGTCGTGCCGCGCGCTGAGCGCCCGGCGCAGGCCGGCGAGCATCTCCGTGCCGCCGCCCCCACCCTGGGTGGCCAGGAATTGCCGGGCCTTGAGGATGTTCTCGGGCGTGTTGGCTGCGGGCGAGGGGAAGAGCTGACCGTTGCCCCCGGCGAAATAGACGATGTTGAAGATGTCCTCCGGCCTGAGCTTGTCGAGGCTGCGCCTGACGATGTCCTTCGACATGTCCAACGGGAGGCCGCTCATGCTGCCGGAGATGTCCATGATGAAGGTGATCTCGCGCGGCATGACCTGCCCGTCCTTCGGGTCGATCGGCGGCTGGGCCATCAGCGTGAAGTAGCCGCCGAGCTTCCCTCGATGAGCGAGGACGCCGAACTGCGTCTCGGCCCCCGCGACCTGCCAGCGCAGGGCGAAGTCGCGGTTGAGAATCGCCTTCTTCTTCGTGAGGGCGATCTCCCGGACGCGGGGGGAGCTCTCTGTGACGGCAATCTCGTGGGCGACCGACTCAATGTGGGTGACGGGAAGGCCGGCGTCGAGGCGCAGGCTCAGCTGGATGTCATGGCCGCTGCGCATTCCCGGCGGGAGAACCGGGGGCGTGATCTTGTCGGCATCGGGCACCCGGTCAGTGGCGGGGACGGTCCCGCCGCCGTTCTCGCGGGGGCCGTCGTAGGGCAGGACGGGGTGGCCTGAGATGTAACGCGGGCCAACGACCATCGGGAAGACATATTCGTAGCCGCCGTTCACGTAGGTGAGCTTCTCGAAGTAGGTGATCTTGATGGTCACCGCGCCGCCCGCCTCGATGTTGGCGACGTTCTGCGTGAAGATGTTGGGCCGCTCCTGCGTGAGGAGGCTGGCGGTGTAGCCGCGGGCGCGGGCCTCGCGGTAGAGGCGCTCCGCCTCCGCACGGGGCCGGACGATGCCGAGGATGCGGCGGTCGCCGACCTCCATGACGAAATCGTTGACCGCGGCGAGGGTGGGCAGGGGGAAGGTGTAGACCGCCTCGATGGCGGTCTTGAAGGTGTTGACGTATTCCTGCTCGACGACGGTGCTCCCGAGGTAGCCGCTGATCTCGGCGCGGACGCGAGTATGCTTCAGCGGGAATTCGCCGATCGTCCTGCCCCCGGCGTCCCGGGCGTGCAGGGTGCCCTGCGTGACGGGGGAAGGCTGGGGGTGAGCACGGGGAGCCTCGAAATCCAACGCCGCTCTCGTAACCATCCCTCCTGAGCGTCTCCCGCCGCCCGTGAAAGGCTTGTTCCCAGCATAATCGGAGCTGTCTTCTCCGCGATTTTCGAAAAGCAACTGCTCATCAACGATCTTAATTTCTGTGGAAAGGGGGACATCATCCCAAGTCCCCCTTGTCGAAAAAGGGGACGAAGGGGTTGCGGGACTAGCCACGACGGGCATCAACGCCGGCCCCATTACGGCACTCTTGGTCCTGGGGGTGAGAAGTCCCATCAGGACCGTCACCCCGATCGCGACACAGGCCGCGGCGGTGGTGAGCATCACCCAGAGCCCGCGGCGGCGGCTACGCCGGGCCGGGAGGACTGGCCCCACCTTGATCCCCTTGGCCGCGGCGGCAAGCGCAGCCCCTTCCTTACCGAGGGTTTCCAAGGCCTTGGCACACGTCCCGCATTTCTCCGCATGGGAGCGGAGGGCTTCGGCTTCCTTCTCGTCGGCGAAGCCAAAGACGAGGCGTTCGAGCGTGTCGCGGTCAGGACAGGCGGGGTTCATGGCATTCTCCCAAAATACGGCGGAGGGCTTTAATCGCGCGGGAAAGGCGCTGCCAGGCGGCGGCCATCGAGATGTCGAGCGCCCGGGCGATGTCGGGGCCGGACATCCCTTCCCGGAATTTCAGCAGGATGATGTCGCGGTCCGCAGGGGCGAGCTTCCGGATCGCATGGCGCACGACGTCCTGTGATTCCTCGTGGATCGCCCGGCCGGCGGGTGTTTCGGTCGTCGGGTTCACGATGGACTCCTTCTCCCCCAGCGAGCGCAGTCCGGGGCGTTTCGCGCGGCGGAGGAAATCGCGCGCGTTGTTGCCGGCCACGGTGGCGACCCAGGCGTCGAGGTTACGGATCCTGCTGTCGGTCTCGCGCAACTTCATCAGGGACTCCTGCGCGGCATCCTGGGAAAGATCCTCATCCCCGAGGATGCTGCGGCTGATCAGCAGCACCCGGCTCTCGTATCTCTTGGCCAGCGTTTCCCAGTTCAT
>CAYNDR010000179.1:8015-9278 GCA_964395295.1 uncultured Planctomycetales bacterium | reverse complement strand
GGTCAGCTACCCCTTAGACGCATGCCGGGAGAAGCCCTGACATGGAAGTTAACGGAAATGGGGGGGGGAAAGGTTCTCCGGGAAGGCTTACCGCCGAGGCCATGTCCAGGACCGCGCCAACGCGGTCGCGGCATCCTCAAGAGACGGAGGGTGAGGATTCGCTGGCGGAACGCTGTTGGCCCGTGGGACTTCCAGTGAGGTCATCCTCCCCGCGACCACGACGAGGCTGGACCGCTCCGACGAGTGGGGAGGCTTCCAGAACTCCTCCCGGAGCCGGCCCTCGACGATGGTGCGGATCCCGTTCCGGAGGAACTGAAGCGCGATCCCCGCGGTCCGGGCGTAGGCGAGGACCGGGATGAAGTCCGCCCGGGGGGCGGGAGGGTGCGAGGCAGGGGCGGGCTCCCCCCGTGACCGCGCGGCCGATCGGGCAGCGCTCGGGCGATTTGGCCCAACCCCCTACCACTCCGGCCGACGCCCGAGGGGCCTCACCCACAGGAAGCGTCCGGCTCGTGTTCCATATCCAAAGAGAGCGTCGTTCGCCCCAGTCATGAATGTAGGTAACGACCATCGACGGAGCGGAGATGCATGAGGGCCTTGGCCCTCAAGACGCACGCGTGCCGGGGGCCATTCCATTAGGAAGGAGCGCCGTCATGAAGAACGATCGCGGGATCCGGTGGCTGCTGATATCGCTTTCGACTTCGGCCCTTCTGGCGTCCTGTGCGACGGCCCGGGACGTCCGGCGCGAACCACCCGGCCCGAGCCGCTCTTCGGCAGACCGAAAAGTGTCTGTTCTTGTCGCTTATCATTCGCTCAGGGGCAACACCGAAAAGATGGCGCAGGCTGTGGTCGATGGGGTAAGGCGGGTGGAGGGCGCGGCCGTGACGCTGAAAAAGGTCGAAGAGGTCACGAAGGAGGACCTCCAGACGGCCGACGCCGTGATCCTGGGCTGCCCCACGTACTACGCCAACATTCCGGGGAAAATGAAGGCCGCCATCGATGACTGGTCCTGGAAGATGAAGGTTGATTTTACGGATAAGGTTGGAGGCGCGTTCGCGACCGGTGGGGGGCAGATGGGCGGCAAGGAACACGTGGTCATCTCGCTTCTGCTGTTCATGATCAACAATCGAATGGTGGTGGCGGGACCCCTCTATGAGGATGAGGAGGGGGACGACAAGTGGGCTGAGGTCGGAGCCGCCGCCATGACGGGCCCCATTGATCCCGGTGTTGGACCGCACGAGACGGACGGCGCACGCCGGCTGGGGG
>CAYNDR010000179.1:2786-8005 GCA_964395295.1 uncultured Planctomycetales bacterium | reverse complement strand
ATTCCCCACGGGAATCAGTTAGTGATGAGGGAGGGGGCATTCCCGCCGATAACGCCGACGCGGATCATCACGGATACATGATAAGATCAGGTAGGTGGCAGGCCACTTGACCAAGGTCGAAAAGTTCCTCTCACGAGAGGGCGAAACACCTCGTTTCGTGTCGGTGGTCATTCTCCTGCTTGGGATGCATCTCGGCGTGGCCGCCGATCTGATCTTCTCGGCATTTGTGCTCCCATGTGATGGCGCATTGGTGGCGCTGTTTTGCGCCTATATGGCTTCTTGTTTCGCGGCCCTTGTAGGGATTCTGAGGCGACACCGCTGGGGATGGTGGGCCGGAACGGCCTTCTTTGGGTTGCCGACGTTAGTATTGCTGCCGTTCCTCCCTTATAGGTCGCGAGATCCCGCATGCGCTGGGTCATGGATTGCCTTTGCTCTGCTTGTCTATGTGATTCTACCGTTCGCGATTGCGTTCTCCTTGCTGATCATCGGATGGAATCGATATCGGCTATGGGCCTCTGGATCGGCTGGGAATCTCGGGCTTTGGAAACGGATCAGACTCCCGCTCATCGCGGGACTCCTGACGCTGCTAATGACCATGAGCCCCCTTGGCCTCTTTGTGATTTGGCCTCCTCGTCTGATATGGGCGGAGTGGCAGATCCCGGCAGGATTTGCCCGCAGAAGGGACCGTTATGAGGCCATTGCGAAGCTGATTTCAAGCACGGCAATCGAGGCTGGGCATCAAGTCCCATTCGGGATCTCCCCTGACCGTGACCCTACGAGCTTGGAGCCCCTGGATTATGAAAAGTCGGAAGGCAAGGTTTATGATCTTCACAGCCAAGGGCGATTGATCACGGCCATTCGCAATCCCGATGGCGGTATACGTGTGGAGTTCGTCGAACGGGATTTTGGACATTTGGGCGTCTTTTCGATTCTGTATTTTAATCCTCCTCCTCGCCAAGGTGAATCGGTAACACTGTCCGGTTACGGCCGGGCGACCAAGATTGAATCCTGTTGGTGGTTCATCCAGTCTCCCGATTGATTGTGGGGGTCCGGCCGCGGCCTTGAGGCGGGCTCCGGCCGCGAGCGCGTGGTTAAGGCCTCACTCCCCCCGCGGCCATTCATGCCAATCGATCGCCCTGACCCCTCCTCACCGCCGGGATCCGGTCCAGGAATCAGCCCCCTCGAGGGCAAGGATCCTGGCGGCTGGCCGACGGCCCTCCCGCCTCCTCGAGTGCGATGTCCCGGGCCGGAGCCGCTATAAAGCCTCATGATCCAGCTCGCCTTCCTCCTGGCGTGCGCGGCCGCGGCGCAGGACGTCGAGAGTCCCTGGGGCGTCGCGCCCTCGCACTCGGCCTCGTGGGGCGTGGGGTCCTGGGCGCCGGCCATCGCCGAGACGGGGGTCCGCTGGATGCGGGGATTCTACCAGGGGGAGCCCGACCGCGTCCTCGACGCCGCGGAGAAGAGCGGCTTCCAGGTGGCCGGCATCCTGCAGTGGAGCAAGAAGGGCGGCCTGCACACGTTTCCGTCCAGCGCCCTCCCGGAGTGGAGGGCTTACGTCGCCGACATCCTGAAGAAGACCAAAGGCAGGGTTCGCTATTGGGAGGTCTGGAACGAGCCGCCGAACTTCAGCGAGAGCAAGTCGCCGGCGGACTACGCGAAGATCGTGGTCGCCGCCTACGAGGCAGCGAAGGAGGTTGATCCGGCCGTCCGCATCGGGCTCGCCGCCCAGAGCGTGAACCTGAACTTCCTTGCCCAGGCGCTGGACGCGGGCGCGGCCGGCCACTTCGACCACGTCACGGTCCATCCTTACGAGGTCATGGACCTGGCCGCACAGGGCTGGGAAGCGCAGTACATGAGCATCGTGCCCACGATCCGGAAGCTGCTGGCGGACAAGAGCCCGGCGAAAAAGGACGTGCCGATCTGGATCACCGAGGTCGGGCAGCCGGTGGAGAAGGGGATCACCCCGGAGCGGCAGGCGGACACGCTGGTGAAGGCCTTCACGCTCGGGCTGGCGCAGGGCTTTCATCGCATACACTGGTTCGAGGGCATCGACGGCGACTCGGGCCCGTTCGGATTGATCGCCGGGAACAACGGGGCGGCTCCCAGGCGCCCCTCGTTCTCCGCGATGACCCAGCTCATCAGGAATCTCGGGCAGACGCCGCGCTTCACGGGCTGGCTGCTGCTGGACGGGAAGCATTACGGCTTCGTGTTCGAAGGCCCCGAGGGGGCCGTCCTGGCGACGTGGGCCGGACCGGGCGCGACGGCCAGGGTTTCCTTCGGCGCGAAAGTCCGCGTCGTGCGGCCCCGAACCGGCGAGGCGTCGGAGGCGGAGGCCGTCGAGCTCACGAACTCCCCCATCCTCGTCATCGGCGTCCCGGCCGCGCTGGCGGCGGAGGCTCGTGCCAACGCGGGACGTCCGTTTCCCTGGGGCGGCGACTACACGGGAGTGTCCTCGGTGAGCTGGGAGGCGCCGGGGGTCGAAAAGGGCCTGCACCCGATCGGGGCGGCGAAGCTCTTGACGATCGACGGCCGCGAGGCGCGCGACATCAGCGCATCGAGCGGCCAGAGCTTCACGGTCGATCCGAACTTCCTTTCGTACGCCACCGTGCCTGTCAGGATAACGGCGGTGCTGCGGCGCCACGGCGAGATGGCGGCGGGCTTCAACCTGAAGTACGAGGCGACGTCGGGCTGGAAGGGAACCGGCGGCTGGTACACGATCCCCGCGGGCGCGCCGTGGACCACGCAGACCTGGACGATCAAGGACCCGCAGTTCGTCGGGAAGTGGGGCTTCCACTTCGCCTTCGAGTCCGATTCGACGCGGCACAGCAACTACAGCCTCCTGAGCGTCACGGTCGCGAAGGAGTGACGGCCTTCCGACCGAAGGCGGGACAGGGTCCCTATCAATAATCACCGCAAAGTTGACCATGAGGACTTCATGCGTCCGTCGAAGGCCTCCGCTTTCATGGACGATCCTCCCGTCGGCCCGAGGGGAGCATATCCCATCGCCGGAGGCGATCGCTTCCGGGCCCCCCTCTAGGGTCAGGGAGGACGGGGATGGAGAGATTACTTCCCGCCAGATTCCTTCTCCCACCAGGCGGCCCAGAGGGCGGGGGCCTCCGCGGGATCGACGGCGCGAAGGCGGCCGTCCTCGAGGATCACGGCCCACGCGGAGTGCTCCAGCGCCCGGGCCAGGGTCAGGGGCTCCATCCGCGAGCTGTCTCCGGCGCCCTCGCGCGGATAGAGCAGAGCGGGCAGCTCCTTGACGATGGACGGCGGATCGATGCGGGCGGCGACCTTCAGCAGGGCGGTCTTCCGGTAGGGGGGGCTGGCGTTCCGCGCCGCTTCGAGGATGGCCGGGACGAGATCCGGCGTGCCCAGCGAGCCGAGGGCCAGCTCGGCCTCGCCCCGGGTCGAGCCTGCCTGGGGGTGGTCCACGGTCAGGAACGGGACCAGGTCCGGGGCCGCCGAGCGGAGGCGCCAGACGGCGATCGTCCGGATGACCGTCCCCCATTCCCCGGGCTCCGCCCCCTTCAGCGCCCGCCTCGCCAGGGGTTCGACGTCCGTGCGCGCCACCCCCGGGTGTTTCCGGCGGACTCCTTTCTGCTCGGTGGCTTCGAGGAAAGCCTCGGTCCAGGCGTGCTCGTCGTTGCCGGAGAGACGGTCGGGCAGGCCGGGCAGGGCCCGGAGGAGGGCGGGGGTCAGGCCGGCGCGAATGTCGATGTTCCTGAGAACCTGGCGGGCTCGGGCCGCCACCTCGGGATCGGAGTCCCCGGTCGCCCGTTCGAGGTCCGCCCGCGCCGCCTCGCCCATTTCCGCGAGCCGCCGGGTGGCCGCGTCGCGTTCCGCCACGGACTCCGAGCGCAGCTTCTCCACGAGTTCCGCCGCCCGGGGAGAGGGCTCCTGTCCGCGCGCCAGCGCGGCGATCAGGACGGCCGCGGCCAGCCGGATCATCGAGTAATTAGACGGATTGAATCTCGCCCTGTCAGGCCCTTAATTCACCACAAAGGCACGAAGCACATCTCGGGTTGCGGCCCGGCCGCGGTAGTGTCGATTTCTCTTCGTGCCCTCCGTGCGCTCCGTGTTTAAACCTTCCCCGTGCCCTCCGTCTTCTCCGTGGTCTCGCCGCGCCCGGCGCGCGTGAAGAGCCGGCCCAGGTCGTCCAGCAGGGTGTAGACGACCGGGACCACCACCAGCGTCAGCAGGGTGGAGGTGACCAGGCCCCCGATCACGGCCACCGCCATGGGGGCCCGCGACTCGGAGCCCGCCCCGGTCCCCAGCGCCACGGGGAGCATTCCGGAGATCACCGCGAACGTGGTCATGAGGATCGGCCGCAAACGGACCGGCCCCGCCTTGAGCACGGCGGCCGTGCGCTCCATCCCGTCGCGGCGGCGCAGGGTGTTGGTGTAGTCCACGAGAAGGATGCCGTTCTTCGTGACCAGGCCCATCAGCATGATGATCCCGATCATCGTGAAGATGCTCATGGTCAGGCCGCCGGCCACCAGCGCCCCCAGGGCCCCGATCACCGAGAGGGGCAGGGAGAGCATGATGGTGAACGGGTGCACGAAGCTCTCGAACTGGGCGGCCAGCACCATGTAGGTCATCACGACCGCCAGGACGAGCGCGAAGACCAGGTTCTCGAAGGACTCCTGCATCACGTCCGCCTTCCCCACGAAGCCGATGTCATACCCGGCGGGGAGCCCCGCCTCCGCCGCCAGGCGGCGCAGTTCGTCCACGGCCTCCCCAAGCACCTTCTGCTCGCTCTTCAGGTTGGCCAGGATCGTGATCTGCCGCGAGCGGCCGTACCGGTCGATCTGGACGGGGCTGGACCCCTCCCGCACCCGGGCCACGTTCTCCAGGTGCACCAGCTCCCCCCGGCTGTTCCGCACCATGAGGCGCTCCACGTCCTCCTTCAGCGACCGGTGCTCCGGCCGCAGGCGGACGCTGACGTCGTAGCGGTCCCCCCCGGCGCGGAACTTGGTCACGTCCTCGCCGCCCACCAGGGCCTTGACCGTGGAGGCCACGGCCAGCGGGCTCACCCCGAGGTCGGCCGCGCGGTCCCTCCGGATCCGCACGTCCAGCTCGGGCTTGCCCCGCTCGAACGAGGTGTCCACGTCCACGTAGCCGGGCAGGGCCCGCATCCTCGACGTGATCTTCTCCGTGAGGGTCTCCAGGGTGTCCAGGTCGCGCCCCCGGATCTCCATCTGGACTTCCGCCACGCG
>CAYNDR010000179.1:0-2776 GCA_964395295.1 uncultured Planctomycetales bacterium | reverse complement strand
CGCAGGCGGGGTGTTCGCCGATGCGGTAGGTCCGCGAGGCCCGGCCGCCGCCCGACACGCGCGGCACCTCCTCCACGCGGATCCGGGCCCCCCGGATCGACGCCACTTGGTCGCGGGCCCAGTCCATGGCCGCGCGCTGGGTCGTCTTCCGCTTCCCCTTTTCGTGCATCCGCACGTACACGCTCCCCTCGTTGACGCGCTGCAGTTCGTCGGCGCCGATGGTCGTGAAGAGGTACGCCAGCCAGGGCTGGCCGTAGAGCCGCTCCCGGACCTGCCTGATGATCTCCTCCGTGGAGGCCAGCGAGGCGCCCAGCGGCGCCTTGACCCGGATGTTGAACTCGCTCTGGTCCTCCTGGGGGATGAACTCCTTCCGGATGAACTTCGCCACATACCCCGCCCCCACGAAGGCCGCCACGGCCAGGAAGACCGTGGCCCACCGCCACCGCAGGGCCACGCGCAGGATCGCCTCGTACACCGCGTCGATCGCGGAGAAGAAGCGCTCCGAGACGGCGTACAGGCCGCCCGGGCGGGGCTTGCGGAGGATCCGCGAGGAGATCATCGGGTCCAGGGTGAAGGCCACC
Source organism: uncultured Planctomycetales bacterium (assembly GCA_964395295.1). GTDB lineage: Bacteria > Planctomycetota > MHYJ01 > MHYJ01 > JACPRB01 > CAYNDR01. The sequence goes on along the minus strand of CAYNDR010000179.1, from coordinate 2,195 downwards.
AGCAGGGAGATGAGGACCGCGAAGGTCACGGTGAGCCCGAACTGGTAGAAGAACCGGCCGATCATGCCCTTCATGAAGGCCACCGGCACGAAGACGGCGCACACCGAGAGGGTGGTGGCCAGGACCGCCAGGGCGATCTCGTTCGTGGCGAAGGAGGCGGCCTGCCGCGCGGGCATCCCCTCCTCCACGTGGCGCATCGTGTTCTCCTGGACCACGATGGAGTCGTCGATCAGGAGGCCGATGGCCAGCGAGAGGGCCATGAGGGAGATCACGTTCAGCGTGAATCCCATCACGGCCATGAGGGAGAAGGTCCCGATCACGGCCACGGGGAGGACGAGCCCGCTGACGAAGGTGCTCCGGACGTTCCGGAGGAAGAAGAAGACGATCAGGATCGCCATCCCGCCGCCGTACAGCATGTGGAACTCGACCTCGTGGACAGAGTGCTCGATGAAGACCGAGAGGTCCACGCCGACCTCCAGCCGGATCCCCCGGGGCCCGAGGTCCTTCCTCAGCCGCTCGATCTCCTTCTTGAGGGCGCCCGCCACCTCCACGGTGTTGGTCCCGGACTGGCGGCGCACCTGGAGCGCCACCATGCGGGCCTCGTTGAGCCTCGCGAGGCTCCGCTCCTCCTCCATGCCGTCCTCGACGCGGCCGACGTCCCGCACGGCCACCGGCGCCCCGTTCCGGTAGGCCACGACCATCGATTCGAACTGCTCCGCCGACTCGAACTCGGCCTTCGTCTTGACCAGCCATTCCCGGGCCCCATCCTCCACGCGCCCGCCGGGGTACTCCACGTGCTCCGTCCGGAGCGCCTGCATCACGTCCTGCACGGAGAGGTGGTAGCCCTCCAGCTTCTCCCGGTCGAGCCACGCCCAGATCTGCCGCTCGCGCCCCCCCACGATCGCCACCTGCCCGACGTTCCGGATCTTCTGCAGCCTCTGCTTGACGACCTTGTCGGCCACGTCCGTGAGCTCGCGGACCGGCAGGTCCCCCGCCACGCCCACGATCAGGATGGGGGACGAGTCGACGTCGAACTTCTCGACCGCGGGGTCCTCCAGGTCCTTCGGGAGGTTCTTCCGGATGGTCCCGAGCTTGGCCTGCACCTCCTGGTAGGCCACGTCGACGTTCTTCTCGAGCACGAACTCCACCACCACCTGGGAGACGCTGTCGGCGCTGGTGGAGCGGAGGTTCTTGATCCCGCTGATGTTGGAGACCGCCTCCTCGATCGGGTCCGTGACCGTGGTCTCCACCGTCTCGGGGTCCGCCCCGGGCAGGACCGAGAGGATGGTGATCACCGGGAACTCCACCCGCGGGAACAGGTCGATCCCCAGGCCGCGGAAGGAGACGATGCCGAAGACGACGATCGCGGCCATCCCCATCGTGGTGAGGACGGGACGGCGGATGGCGGTGTCGGAGAGGATCATGGCGTGTTCCTATTTGCCGGGGAGGAGGACCTTGTCGCCGGCCTTCAGGCCTTCGCGGATCACGGCCTCCTCCTCGGTGACCGCGCCCACCTGGACGGGCCTGCGGGCGGGTTTGTCCCCGTCCTCGCCCCAGACCTCCCAGCCCCCGCCCGTCTCCCTCACCGCTCCGCGCGGGACCGTCAGGGCGTCCTTGATCTCCTCCGCGGCCACCCGGACCCGCGCCAGCAGGCCCGGGCGGTATTTCATGCCGGGATTGTCCACATGGAGGCGGCATCGGAACGACCGCGTGGACTCCTCCACCGCCGGGTAGACCACGTCGACCTTCCCGTTCCCCCGGCTCTCCGGGATCCCCTCGACCTCGAACTCCACGGGGGTGCCGGGCCGGACGGACCGGAGGAGGTCCTGCGGCAGGGAGAATTCGAGCTCCAGGACGGAGACTTCCTGGATCTCCAGCAGCGCGGTGATCGCCATGGAGGTCACCGGCTCTCCGGTGTCCACGAACCGGCGGGAGACCGCGGCGTCGTAGGGGGCGCGGATCACCGTCTCCCGGAGCCGCTCCTCCGCGTGCCGGGCGCTCGCCTCGGCCTGCCGGAGCCGCACCGCGGCCGCGTCGTGCCGGGACACGGCGTCGTCGTAGAGCTTGCGGGGGATCGACGGGGCCTCGCCGGCCGGCTTCTCCCAGAGGCCCTTCATCCTCTTGAGGTTGAGATCCACGTCCGCGAGGGCCACCTGGGCGGAGTCGCGTTCCGCCTTCTTCTGGGCGAGCTCGAG
>CAYNDR010000178.1:2799-13168 GCA_964395295.1 uncultured Planctomycetales bacterium | reverse complement strand
CCTGGGGGGGCGCTCCCGCGGCGGGCGGGGCATCGTCCCCGGCCCGGGCGAGGGAGGCCATCGAAGCAAAGACCGCGAGGGAGGCCAGGAGTCGCACGGCCTGGGAGGACCGCATCAGGATACCTCCTCGCGTCCCAGGGCCTGGGCGGCGGCGCCGTCCAGGTCGGAACGGAGCGCGTCGAACGAGCGGCCGTGCGCCAGGAAGGGCAGGAGGGCCTTCGCGAGGTGCTTGGCCAGGGACCGGACCTGGCGCTTTTCGCAGGGGAGGTCCCGGCCGGACCAGAGGCGGTCGCACGCGGCGCAGTCGCGCCGGCCGCAGGCCTCGAACGCCCGGGAGGCCGCGGCCTCGACGGCGCCCCGGAGGCGCTCCACCGGGGTGCCTTCGCGGCAGGCCCGGGCCGCGGTCTTGCCCACGGAGGACCAGAGCGTCCCCGGCGGCAACGGCTGGGCCTCCCCGGGTCGGGCGGGCGCCATCGTCTCGCTCATGGCCGATTTCCTGGCTAGAACAGATGCAGTCTGGCTTTCGGTTGCCGGCCCCGGACCGGGCAGAGCCCGGCGAGATCCGAGAGGGTCGTCATCGAGAGCGCCTTCCTCAGCAGGTCCGCGATCCGGCGCCAGAGGGGATGGGAGGGGCACTCGCGGGCCTTCCCGCAGGAGGATCGCCTCATCGTGCAGGGGAGGGGCTCGATGCGCTCCCCCAGGGCCTCGACCACGTCGCGGGCCGTGATGCGGTCCGGGCGGCGCGCGAGCCGGTACCCGCCGGCCTGGCCCATCTCCACCTCCAGGAGGCGGGCCCGCCTCAGGGAATGGAAGATCTGCCGGAGAAAGGGCTCCGGGATCTCCTGGGCCTTCCCGATCCGGGACAGGGGCACCGGCCGGGCGGCGGATCCCTCCCAGACTCCCCGCCGGGCGAGATCGACCACGGCGCGCAGGCCGTACCGGACCCGGGTGGTCATCCTCAGCATGCTCGGGCCCGCGGGACGGGCGCGGGCCGTCCCCGCGTCGTCCGTATCGCCCTCCCGTAACGTGCGTAACTCATGCCGCTAATGGACATCACGCTGATAATGTATTACCAGAAATATCATAAATCCGGGGAGACCGCCGTGTCAAATAAAAAATGACGATTTGTTAGCGATTATGTCACACATGGTCCCGGGCCCCGGGGGGACCCGCCGAACGGCGGAACCTCTCGGCGCCCGCGGAGGTTCCGCTTGAAAGGCGGGGGCCCTTCGGCACGTCCCGGCCCGCCCGGGGCAAGGTCAGTTTCGTTGTGGCGCGGGGGGCGACTTTGTATAATTCCCCCTGCGTTCGTTTTTCCGTTCTTCCCCTTGTTCTGCCTGGACCGCCGTGAACCATCCGCACCCTAACCGCCCGCCGCGCCGGCACGGGCCCCGCCCCCACCACCGGCCGCACCCGCACCGCCCGCCGCACCACCCGCCCCACGCGCCGCCGGCGCCGGACCGCCCCAAGGCCCCGTCCCCCTTCGAGACCCTCGTCGCCGTCCAGCCCCGGGTGCGCCTGCGCCTCGAGACCGGGCCGGAAGAGATCTCCACGCGCGTCCTCGACCTCGTCGCGCCCGTGGGCAAGGGCCAGCGCGGCCTCATCGTGGCGCCCCCCCGCACCGGCAAGACCATCCTCATCCAGAAGATCGCCCAGGCGGTCCTCCGGAACAACCCCGAGGTCGTCGTCTTCATCCTCCTCGTGGACGAGCGCCCCGAGGAGGTGACCGACTTCCGCACCGTCCTCCGCGGCACCGCCGCCGAGGTCGTGGCCTCCAACAACGACCAGAAGCCCCAGGACCACGTCCGGGTCACCGAGGAGGTCCTCGACAGGGCGAAGCGCCTGGTCCTGGAGAAGAAGGACGTCCTCATCCTCTTCGACTCGCTCACCCGGATGACCCGGGCCTACAACCACCTGACGCCCCAGCGCGGGCGGACCATGACGGGCGGCATCGACGCCGCCGCCTTCCTGGGCCCGCGCGCCTTCTTCGGCGCCGCCCGCGCGGCCGAGCAGGGCGGCTCGCTCACCATCATCGGCACCGCCCTCGTCGAGACCGGCTCGCGGATGGACGACATCATCTTCGAGGAGTTCAAGGGCACCGGCAACATGGAGCTCTACCTCACCCGGGAGCTGGCCGACCGCCGCATCTTCCCGTCCTTCGACCTCATCCGCTCCGGCACCCGACGCGAGGAACTGCTCCTTTCGCCGGAGGAGCTCCAGCGCGTCTACCGCCTCCGCCGCGAGGTGGCCGGCATGAACCTCGTCGACGCGATGGAGGGGCTCATCCGGAAGCTCCAGTCCGGCTGATCCCGGGCCATGGCCCGCATGTTCCCCGAGGAGTACCGGGAGGACCCCGAGAGCCCCAGCGAGGCCGAGCGGATCCTCTACCACGAGTTCGCCCGCCAGCTCCCGGACGGCTACCTCGTCTTCCACCGCCGGCCCTGGCACGCCCCGAACGCCTCGGGCTCCGCGCGCGACGGCGAGGCCGACTTCGTCATCGCCCACGAGGGGCTCGGCATCCTGGTCGTGGAGGCCAAGTCCGGGGGCGTGGCCCGGGACCCGAAGACCGGGGACTGGCACGCGGTGGACTTCGGCGGCCGCCGCCTGCGCCCGATCGACGACCCCACCCAGCAGGCCATGCGCTGCCAGAAGTCCCTCGTCCGCCGGCTCAAGGAACTGCCGCGCGGGGCCGACCGGTGGTGGACCGTGGGCCACGCCATCGCCTTCCCCGAGATCGACTTCGACGTCCGGCTCTTCGAGGTCACCCCGGAGATCGTCCTCGACCGCGACGACGTCCCCTACCTCAAGGAATGGACCGAGGCGGCGATGAGGCACTGGGCGGACTGCGAGCGCCACCGCCCGCCCGGCCCCGAGGGGATCGAGATCCTCTCGTCGCTCCTGGCGCTCGCGTTCGAGATCCACCCCCTCCTGACCCACAGGATCGGCCGCCACGAGCAGGAGATCGCGCGGCTGACCCTGGACCAGTACCGGGTCCTGGACGGCCTGGCGCGCGTCCGGCGGGCCCTCATCGCGGGGTGCGCCGGGTCCGGCAAGACGATGCTCGCCCTGGAGAAGGCCCGGCGCCTCGCGGAGCAGGGCTACCGGCCCCTCTACGTCTGCTTCAACAAGCTCCTGCGCGAGTCCTCGGCCGAGTTCCTCAAGGGCTGGCCCGGCGCCGCGGTGGACAACTTCCACGGGCTCTGCCTGAAGTGGGCGCGGAAGGCGGGCCTCAAGGTGGAGGAGAAGGACGAGCGGGACTACTGGGACCGCGCCCTGCCGGAAGCGCTCCTGGCCGCCGCCCGGAAGATCCCCGAACGCTTCGACGCGGTGATCGTGGACGAGGGCCAGGACTTCAAGCCCGGCTGGTGGAAGCCGCTCCAGGCCGCGCTCAAGGACGGCCCGCGCGGCATCCTCTATGTTTTCTACGACGACAGCCAGAACCTCTACTCGGGGGACCTCCGGTTCCCGCCGGTGGACGGCCGCTACGACCTGCCGGAGAACTGCCGGAACCTGCGCCGGATCCACGAGCTGGTGGTGCGGTACTACCGGTCCGACCGGAAGATCTTCTCCCGCGCCTCGCCGGGGGAGAGGCCGGAGATCGCCGTCTACCGCACGCAGGCGGAGCTCCTGGACGCGGTGGAGAAGGCGGTCCTCCGCCTGGTGCGGGACCACGGGGTCTCGCCGCGGCAGGTGGCGGTGCTGACGGGGCACGGCAAGGAGAAGAGCGCGGTCTGGCGGGCCCGGAAGTTCGGCGGGCTCGCGCTCACGGACAAGGCCGAGCCCGGGGAGGGGGAGATCTTCTGGTCGAGCATCCACGCGTTCAAGGGCCTGGAGCGGGCCGTGGTGGTCCTCGCGGAGATCGAGCCGCTCTCCCACGCGGAGCTGGACACGCTCCTCTACGTGGGCTGTTCCCGCGCGCGGGTGCACCTGGTGGTCATCGCCTCCGAGACGGCCGCGAAGCTCTCGGGGCTGGAGGAGACGGGGACGAGGGCGCGGCGTGATCGTCCATAGCCTCGGCTCCGGAAGCGGCGGGAATGCCACGGTGGTCGTCCATGAGGGCCGGGCGCGGAGTGGGCCCGGGCAAGGAGGGAAGGCGCGCATGGGGAATTCCAAGGCGGTCCTGGTGGATTCGTCCGCGGGCCTCAAGGCGGCGGCCGCGGCGCTGGCGGGCGCGGAGCGGTACTACCTCGACACCGAGTTCGACCGGAGGAAGCTCTGCCTCATCCAGGTCTCGCGGGGGCAGGAGGTCTACCTCGTGGACGCGATGAGGCTGGCGGCGCTCGAGCCCCTCGGCGCGGCGATCGGCCGCGCGGAGGCGGAGTGGGTCCTCGTCGACGGGGCCCAGGATGCCGCGCTCCTCATCGAGGCGATGAGGATCAAGGCGCGCCCGCGGGTTTTCGACGTCCAGGTGGGGTGGGGGCTCCTGGGGCCCGAGTACCCCGTGTCGCTCGCGTATCTCATCTACAGGATCCTGGGGATCCGCAGTGCGAAGGAGTGGCAGGCGGGCGACTGGATGGGGCGCCCCCTCTCCCCGGGGCAGATCGAGTACGCGGCGAAGGACGTGGAGCCCCTGCCCGCGATCCGGGAGTGGATCGCGGGGAAGCTCGAGGCGCTCGGGCGCCCCGGGCTCATCCATGAGGTCTCCGCGGAGACGGTCTTCCCCGAACCGCCCGGGCCGGCGAGGCTCGATGACTTCCGGAACGCCTGGCAGCTCGACGCGGCGGGCCAGGCGGCGCTCCTGTTCCTCATCGACTGGCACAACGGGCTCTCCCCGGCGGAGAAGGGCGAGGCCCCCCACCCGCGGGCCTTCCTTCCCATCGCCAGCCAGCTCCCCGAGTCGGGGGCGGAGCTGGCGAAGGTGAAGGGGGTGTGGTTCGAGTGGGCCCGGCGCCACGGCGACGCGCTCACGGGGAAGCTCATCCGGGCCTCGGCGGGGGCGTCGAAGGGGGAGGGCTTCAGGCTCCTCGAACCGCCCCCCTACGACAGCTTCGAGCGGATCGTGGCGGAGGGGTGGATCCGCCGGGCGGCGGCGGAGGTCTCGGCGGAGGTCGGGATCTCGCCGGAGCTCGCGTTCCCCGGCCGCGTCGCGGCGGCCATGACGAAGGCGGTCCTGGAGGCGGGGAAGAAGGAGGCCGCGGCGGGGCCGCTCGCGGGCTGGCGTGAAAGGATCCTCCGGGACCGGTTCCTCGCGAAGTGCGGGGCGCCTACCGCGTGATGGACGCCACGGCCGCCCGCAGGGTGTCCGCGGGCGCCTTTCCCCTGTCGTGGGCGTGGCCGATGACGTCGGGCAGGATGAACTCCGTGCCGTTCGGATTCCCCTGCAGGGCCTTCATGAGGCGGTCGCCGGGGAGGCCCTTGACCCGCGTGGGGAGGCCGAAGGCCTTCAAGAGGCCGTTCTGCGCCGGCCCCACGTCGCCTTCCGCCCAACCCATCTCCCGGCTGAGGGCGGCCTCCGCCTCCATGCCCACCGCCAGCGCCTCGCCGTGCAGGATGGCCGCCCCGGCCACCCGCTCCAGCGCGCGCCCGACCGTGTGGCCGTACTCGAGGGTCCGCAGGGACTCCGAAGACCCCCGCGCCTGGTCCACCGCCGCCGTCTTGCTGGCGGCGCCGCGGAACACGAGCTCCTCCAGGATCCCCGGGACGCGGTCGCGGATCCCTATCCCGTTCTCCCGGAGGAACTCGAAGAGCTCCCCGTTGACGATCATGGCGCACTTGACCGCCTCGGCCAGGCCGGCCAGGTACTCCCGCAGGGGAAGGGTCGCCAGCACCGTCGGGTCCGAGAACACCGCCACCGCGCGCTGCCAGCCCCCGCCGATGGGGCAACAGCTCGCGCCGCCCACCGAGGAGTCGAGCTGGGCCCGCAGGCTCGTGGGGACCAGGAAGAGGGGCATCCGGCCCCCGTGCCTCCACGCGAGGGACGACCCCAGGTGCATGACGGGCGTGCCCCCCACGGCCACGACGCAGGCCGCGTCGGTCCCCAGGCGCCCCAGCCGCTCGTCCACCTGCTTGAGCGCGGCGGCCGCGGGACGGCCCCGCCCGGGCGGCACCGCACAGCCGGCCACTCCGAAATTGGCCTGCTGGAGGCTCATCGCCACGCGCCGGGCGATCTCCACGCAGTTGCGGTCCGTGAGGACGAAGACCTTCCGCGATCCCGGCGCCAAAACGCGGACGTTCTCGCCCGCCTCCGCGTGGACGCCGGGCCAGACGAACACGCGGGAATCCTCGCCCCGGACTTCCTGCATCGAGCTCCTTTCGCGCCTCCCCGGCCCGGCCGGGGACACGGAGACCCCTAGAGTACTTCGGCAAAATTTGAATCCGCGTTCAGCCCCTCCGGGATTCGAGAAAGAGGTTGAACCGGGCGGGCCCCGGACGTACCATACGTAGACACTCGTACCATAGGTAGACCGCGCTGGGCGGGCTGGGAGGACGGCCATGGACCTGGACCTCAAGGGCAAGGCGGCGCTGGTCACCGGCGGCGGCCGGGGGCTCGGCCGGGCCATCGCCGAGGCCTTCGCCGCCGAGGGGGCGAGGGTCGCCCTCAACTACGTCCGGGACGCCGAGGCGGCCCGGCAGGCGGCCCGGGAAATCCGCTCGCGCTTCGGCACGGACGCCGTGCCCCTCCGGGCCGACGTCTCCATCGAGGCCGATGTCCGCGGCCTCTTCGACGAGACGGAGCGGGAGCTCGGCCCCCTGGACGTCCTGGTGAACAACGCGGGGCTCTGGCCGAAGGCGTACGTGAAGGACATGGCCGGGGACGAGTGGGCCCGCGTCCTCGGGGTGAACCTCACCGGCCCGTTCCTGGCCTGCCGCGAGGCGGTCCGGAGGTGGCTGGCGGCGAAGCGCCGCGGGAGCATCGTGAACGTCACCTCCCAGGCGGCCTACCACGGCGCCACCTCCGGCCACGCCCACTACGCCGCGGCCAAGGCGGGCCTGGCCAACCTCACGATCTCGCTCGCCCGCGAGACGGCCCCGCACGGGATCCGCGTCAACGCCGTGGCCCCGGGGCTGATGCGCACCGGGATGACCGGCGCGGCGATGGCGGAGGACGCGGAGCGGTACCTGAAGCGGATCCCCATGGGCCGCATCGCCGAGCCCTCCGAGGTCGCGGCCGCCGCGGTCTTCCTCGCCTCCGACCGGGCGGCGGGATACATTACGGGGGCCGCGCTCGACGTGAACGGCGGGATGCTGATGCGATAGCGTATTCGTTCAGGGGCAGCAGAGAATCAAGAATGAAGAATCAAGAATCAAGGAATCGTCCCCCCCGCCCCCCAGGGGGGCTATGGGGGGATCCGATTCTTGATTCTCAATTCTCGATTCCGATCCGAGTCCTGCATATCCATAGAGAAATACCATGCTGACCACCCTGGCCGCGATCCTGGGAGAGGCCCGGAAAGGGAAGTACGCCGTCCCCGCCTTCGACTGCGCGGAGGACGTCATGGTCCGGACGATCCTCGAGACGTCCGAGGCCTGCCGGGCGCCCGCGATCCTCATGGGCCTCGTGGGCCCCGACCTCGAGGGGAACGGGTGGACCTACATCCCCGCCCTCGTGCGCGCCGTCGCGGACCACCACCGCATCCCCGTGGCGCTCCACCTGGACCACGCCACGAGGCTCGACGACATCAAGCGCGGCGTCGACCTCGGATTCACGTCGGTCATGATCGACGGCTCCCGCCTGCCGTTCGCGGGGAACGCGGAGGTCACGCGGAAGGCCGTCGAGATCGCGCGCCCCCGGGGGATCAGCGTCGAAGGCGAGATCGGCGCCGTGGGCGGCTCCGACGTGGAGGAGAAACAGCGCACGGAGACGGTCCTCACGCGGCCCGAGGAGGTCCGGAGGTTCGTGGCGGAGACGGGCGTGGACGCCCTGGCGGTGTCGATCGGGACCTCGCACGGCCTCTACCGGACGCTCCCGCGCCTGGACATTCCGCTCCTCAGGGAACTCGACGCCGCGAGCCCCGTCCCGCTGGTCCTCCACGGCGGCTCGGGGACGCCGGAGGACCAGGTCCGCGAGTCGGTGCGGAACGGAATCTGCAAGATGAACGTCTACGCGGAGCTGAGGATCGCCATGGGGGAGGGGCTGAAGGAGTCGGCGGCGTCGCAGGCGCGGCCCGATCCCCTGCCCCGCGAGATCTTCGGCCCCATCCGGAGGCGCCTGGCCGAGGTGGTCGAGCGCAAGATCGACCTCCTGGGCGCGCGGGGGAAGGCATGAGGCTCCTGGCGATCGGCGACGCCTACATCCCGCCCGGGCCCATGAAGGCGGGCCTCGCGGGCCTGGCGCGCCGCGGCGTCGAGGTCGAGGTCCGCCACTGGGCGCACCCCGGGGTCGTCGAGCTCCAGAGGGACAACCTGGCCATCGAGGAGGGGGGGCCGGACGCCGTCCCCCTGCCGCCGGAGATCCTCGGGGGCCTGGACGGCTTCGACATCGCCGTCTCGCAGTTCGCGCCGCTCGGCGCCGCGTTCCTCGCGGCGGCCGCGCGGCTCAAGGTCATCGGGGTGCTGAGGACCGGGACGGAGAACGTGGACGTGGCGGGCGCCACGCGGCGGGGGATCTCGGTGCTCAACACCCCGGCCCGCAACGCGCGGGCCGTGGCGGAGTGCGCGATCGGGCTCATGCTCGCGGAGACCCGCAACCTGGCGCGGGCGCACGCCCACCTGAAGGGCGGCGACTGGCGCCGCCGGTTCCCCAACAGCGACGCGATCCCCGAGTTGGGCGGGAAGACCGTGGGCCTCGTGGGCTACGGGGCCGTGGCGCGGATCGTGGCCCTCTGCCTGGCCCCGTGGAACTGCCGCCTCCTCGCCTTCGATCCCTATTTCAAGGGCGATCCCGCGCCTGCCGAGCTGGTGGATCTGCCGCGCCTGCTGGCGGAATCGGACGTGGTCTCCCTCCACGCGCGCTACTCGAAGGAGACGCACCACCTCATCGGCGCCGGGGAACTGGCCCGGATGAAGCCGGGCGCCATCCTCGTCAACACCGCGCGAAGCGGGCTGGTGGACGAGGAGGCCCTCGTCCGCGCCCTGCGGGAGCGCCGGATCATGGGCGCGGCGCTGGACGTGTTCGACCGGGAGCCCCTGCCGCCCGGCCACCCGCTGCTGGGGCTCGACAACGCGACGCTCGTCCCGCACCTCGCCGGCAGTACGATCGACGCCTTCCACGGGAGCCCGAAGCTGATGGCCGGGCACCTGGAGAGGATGCTCGCCGGCGAAAGCCCCCTTCCGGTCGTCAACGGGATCCAACCGTCCCTGAAACCCTGAGTGAGGAGGTCGAGACCATGAAGCACACCTTCATCGCCCCCCGGCGCTACGTCCAGGGGAAGGGCGTCCTGCGCGAGGCGGGGACGCTGATCGGCGCGGTCGGGAAGCGGCCGCTCGTCCTGTGGGACGCGCGCGTCAAGCAGGCCGTGGGCGGCGCGATCCTCGCCAGCCTGAAGGAGGCGGGGCTCCAGCCGGCGGAGGTGGAGTTCCGCGGCGACTCCACGAAGGCGGAGGCGGCGCGCGTGGCGGAGATCGCCCGGAAGGAGCGGGCCGACGTCGCGGTCGGCGTGGGCGGCGGGAAGACGCTCGACACGGCCAAGGCCGCCGCGGCCTCCGCGGGGATCAAGACGGTCACCGTCCCCACGATCGCCTCCAACGACTCGCCCACGAGCTCCTTCACGGTCTGGTACGACGAGAAGGGCGCGTGCCAGGGCTTCGAGTCCTGGGGCGTGAATCCCGACCTCGTCCTGGTGGACACGGGCGTGATCGCCAACGCCCCGGTGCGGACGTTCGTGGCCGGGATGGGCGACGGGCTCTCCACGTGGCTCGAGGCGGAGGCGTGCTTCAAGGCGCGGGCGGGGAACCTGGCCGGCGGGCACGCCACGATGGCGGCGATGGCCATCGCCCGGCTCTGCTACGACATCCTCCTGGAGCACGGGGTGGAGGCCAAGCGGGCGGTCGAGCGGCACCTCGTGACGCCCGCCGTCGAGAAGGTGGTCGAGGCGAACGTCCTGCTCTCCGGGCTCGGCTTCGAGAGCTGCGGCGTGGCCACGGCCCACATGATCGCCAACGCCCTGCCTTCGCTCCCGGAGTGCCGCGGCCTCATGCACGGCGAGGAGGTGGCCTTCGGCGTCGTCAGCCAGCTCTGCCTGGACGAGGACATGGGGACGGAGCAGAGGAACCGGGTCGTGGACTTCGAGGTCGCCGTGGGGCTCCCGGTCACGTTCGAGGAGATCGGGCGCAAGGACGCCACGCGGGAGCGGCGCAAGCCGATCGGCGGCATCGAGGCGAGCAATCAGCGCATCGGTGAGTTTGCCGTTGAGGCTTCTGAGGAACTTGAGATCGACGCGTTTTCCTTGCCATGATCGCCCCAACTGCGAACACACCTCTCCTCGAATTC
>CAYNDR010000178.1:0-2789 GCA_964395295.1 uncultured Planctomycetales bacterium | reverse complement strand
GGGCACGTTCGTGGAGATCGGGGTGAAGGACGCCACGCGAGCGCGGCTCACGCCGATCGGCGGCATCTGCGGCGGGAAGGGCTCGCTGTGCGAGAACCACCCGTTCCCGGTGGCCGCCGAGGACGTGGTGGACGCCATGATCGCCGCGGACGCGCTGGGGCGGGAGCGGAAGCGGCTGGCCGGCAAGTAGGGGAAGCCCGCCATGGACATGCTGCTGGGCGTCGACCTGGGGTCCACGAACATCAAGGCGGCCGTCTACGACCTGTCGGGGCGCGGGGTGGCCGGCGCGTCGCGGCCCACCCTCCGCCGCAACCCGTACCCCGACCACCCCGACTGGGCCGTCTGGGAGCCGGAGGAGATCTGGAGGGCCGTGGCCGATTCGGCGAAGGAGGCCGTGGGCCGCGTCGGGGACCCGAAGTCGGTGAAGGGAGTCGCGGTCACCGGCATGGGGATGGACGGCGTGCCGGTGGACGCGGACGGCCGCTGGCTCTACCCGTTCATCAGCTGGCACTGTCCCCGCACGATCCCTCAGCAGAGGTGGTGGCTGGAGCGCATCGGGGCGGACCGGCAGTTCGGGATCACCGGCACGCAGGTCTGGGCCTTCAACACCGCCCTGCGCCTCCTCTGGATGCGCGAGCACGAGCCCGCGGTCCTCGACCGGACCCGCAAGTGGCTGCTCATCGAGGACTTCGTCAACTTCATGCTGTGCGGCCGGATGGCCACCGACTACAGCATGGCGTCCACGACCCTGCTCTTCGACCAGCGGAAGCGGGCGTGGTCGGAGGAACTGCTGAAGGAGTCGGGCATCGACCGCCGGCTCCTGTGCGACCCGCTCCCGTCGGGCACCGTGCTGGGGGAGGTCCACGCGCGGGCCGCGGAGGCCACGGGGCTGGCGGCGGGGACGCCGGTGGTCCTCGGCGGCCACGACTACTGCTGTGGCGGACTTCCGACCGGCGCCTTCAAGCCCGGCGTGGTGCTCGACGTCGTGGGGACGTGGGAGATGGTCGTGGGCGCGCTGGCCGAGCCGCCGCTCACGCCCGAGGCGCGGCGCACGGGCGTCTTCGTGGACTCGCACGTGGCCCGGGGGCTCTGGACCTACATGGGCGCCGCGGTCGCGGCCGACATGCTGGAGTGGTTCCGCCGCGAGTGCGCCGAGGGGGCGGACTGGGACCGGCTGGTCGCGCTGGCGGAGGCCGCGCCGCCCGGGGCGGACGGCGTCACCTTCCTGCCGCACATGTCGGGGGGCACCTGCCCCGTGGTGGACTCGGCGTCGATGGGGGCGTTCGCGGGTCTGCGGAACATCGCGACGAAGGGGCACCTCCTGCGGGCGATGATCGAGGGGCTGAACTTCCAGTTCCGGCAGATCCTGGGCGGCCTGGGATCCGCTCTCGGCGCGAGGCCGGACCGGGTCGTGGCGGTGGGGGGCCCCACGCGGAACCGGCTCTGGATGCAGAACAAGGCGGACGTGACGGGGAAGCCGGTCGAGGTGCCGGAGCTGGACGAGGCGGTGCCGCTGGGGGCGGCGATCCTGGCGGGGATCGGCGCGGGCCTCTACCGGGACGAGCAGGACGCCTTCGACCGCGTGCGGCGCCCGGGGCGCGTCTACGAGCCGAATCCCTCCCTGCGCGGGCTGTACGACGAGCGGTACGGGATCTTCGAGGGGCTGTATCCGGCCCTGAGGGAGTTCAACGCGGGCCTGCACCGGGCCGTGTCGGGGTGAAGCGGGTCAGCGCGATTCGTAATTGAAGATGTTCGCCGGTCCCAGGAGCTTTCGGACGGACAGGACGCGCCGCGCCCCGAGAAACCGGCGGGTCATTGACTTCGGTCCCGCGGGGGATATACTTCGTAAGAGGGGAAGTGAGGTTGCCATGAAGTTCACCGTATTATGCACCACATTCCTGGGGGCGCTCGCGCTTGGGGCGCAGGATGACGCCGGCGAGGTCCGCCAGCGCGCGCAGGACGCCCGGATCGACTGCAAGGCGCTCCTCATCGGCACGATGGACGGGATCGAGAGCGTCGGGGTCGCGGGCGCGGGGGACGATTACCGGATCCTCGTGGTGGTCCGCGACAACGCCACCTGGCTCGCCGCGCGCGGGAAGCTTGGCGGGGACAAGTACAAGGGCTTCCGCGTGATGTGGACCGTGAAGGAATCCTCCTCGGAGGGGTCCAACGCGTACTACGCCCCGCCAGCCCCCCGGGCCCCCAGCGCGCCCGCGCCGGCCCCCGAGCCCGCGAGAGAGCCTCAGAGGCCGACCGTGGCGGCCCCCCAGAATCCCGCCTGGGCACCCACGCATCGGCAGGGCGGGAGGTGGGAGGATCAGGTCCCGGACTGCGACATCGTCCGCGAACAGCTCGGGCTCAAGAGGCGCCACCGCCCCGTGGGAGGGGGCTCGTGGAAGTCCTGGATCCCCTGCCAGATCCGCCAGCGGAGCGTCCTGGGGGCGGGAGGCGGGCACACGTACCTCTACACGTCGCATCGCCCGGGCTGTCAATTCCAGAACGGCCTCATCTCGCCCATCTACCGGGGGAGCTTCCTCTGGCCCTTCGAACTGCGGGCGAGCGACTCGGCCTGGTACTCGCAGGTCGCGGGGGACCTCTACAACCAGTTCTACAGGCCGCCCCCGATGAGGCCGAAGCCGCCGGCCTATTACCCTCCGGTGGCCACCGGCCAGTAGAGCGAGTCCATCCCTCCGGCCGTGGTTGACGGCCTCCCCGCGGCATCATAATCTTGGTGCGGGGGCGCGTTCATGGGCAAGGAAGTCGTCTACTGCTTCAACTGCGGATTGCGG
>CAYNDR010000177.1:0-13195 GCA_964395295.1 uncultured Planctomycetales bacterium | reverse complement strand
CGACCACGCCGACGATCATCGGGAAGGCGAACTCGGCGATCCCGCCGCCCGTGTTCATCGTGAAGAGGTAGAGCACCACGCACGAGATCCACACGGTGAACGAGGTCAGGATCGTCCGCGACATCGTCTGGTTGACGCTGGCGTTGATGATCACGCCGAAGGGGGAGTCCTCGATCTGGGGGTTGTTCTTCTGGCTGAGGTTCTCGCGGATGCGGTCGAAGATCACGATCGTGTCGTTGATCGAGAACCCGATGATGGTCAGGATCGCGGCCAGCGTCGTCAGGTTCATGTCGAAGCTGAGGCCCCAGGACCTGGGGATCACCGCCCCCGCCAGCGACGTGAACGCGATCGCGATCAGCGCGTCGTGCACGAGCGCCGCCACCGCCGCCACCCCGTAGCGCCAGGAGGCGAAGCGGAAGGCGATGTAGACGATCATCAGGACCCAGGAGGCCACCATGGCCCAGATGCTGGAGTCCTTCAGCTCCTTCGCCACGTTGGGCCCGATGAGGCCCTCGGCGGAGAAGGGGTCCTGCGAAAGCTCCTTCGCGAAGGCCGTCTTGAGGGCGTCCCGGACCTGGCGTCGCCGCCCTTCCGCGTCGGCATCCTTCTTGGACAGCGTGAGCTTGAGCTTGCGCATGCCCTTCGCGGGGCCGGGCGCCTCCTCCAGGACGAACGCGGGCAGGCCCTGGGAGTCCCGCTCCGTCAGGATGCCCTTGGCCGCGTCCGAGACCTTCTTGCGGGCGTCCTCGATCGAGAAGCCCGGGGAGTCCTGCAGGTAGACGAACCACCCGGGGCCCCCGGCGCCGCCGCCGACGAAGCGGGGATTCGGGTCCACGTCCGATTGCTTCATCTCCTCGAAGGGCTCGTGCGAGAGGAGCCCCGCGAAGACGGCCTGGATGTCCTGCCGGAGGTCCAGGACCGAGTCCTGCCCCGCCTGCTCCTTCCGAAGGAGGGTCCGGAGCTGGAAGGTCCGCGACTGCCGGGAGCCGAACACGCTCATGGGCCGGTCCGCGCTGGGGTCCGCGACCGTCTGGACGGAGGCGTCCGAGTACTTCGGCAGGCCGGCCGGGCCCGGGACGCCCTGGATCTTCGAGCGGACCATGTCGATGTCCTGCGGCTCGTTGAAGCCGAAGGTGAGCATGGCGCCGCCGCGGAAGTCGATGCCGAAGTTGTCCGGGCCCCGCGACGCGAAGAAGAGGGTGCCCCCGAGCACCAGGACCGCCGAGATCGCCAGGAACGTCTTGGCCGGCTTGAGGTAGTCGAGCTTCGGCACGGCCATCAGCCGGAGCATGCGGAACCTCTGGAGCCCGCCCTGGATCTGCATCTCCATGAACGTCTTCCCGCAGACGAGCACGCTGAAGAGGGTGGTGAGGATGCCGATCGAGAGCGTCACGGCGAAGCCGCGCACGGCGCCCGTGCCCACGTAGTAGAGGACGATCGCGGCGATGAGCGTCGTCACGTTCGAGTCCATGATCGCGCTGAGGGCGTTCTCGTAGCCGGACTCGAACGACAGCGCGGCGTTCTTGTCCCGCGCCTGCTCCTCGCGGATGCGATCGTAGATGAGGATGTTCGCGTCCACCGCCATGCCGACCGTGAGCACGATGCCGGCGATGCCGGGGAGGGTGAGCGTGGCCCCGAAGAAGGACATGATCCCGAGGAGGAGGACCAGGTTGATCGCGAGCGTGACGACCGCGACGACGCCGGCGGCGCGGTAGTACACGACAATGAAGAGCGCCACCAGCAGGAGCGTCAGGCCGCTGGAGAAGAGGCCGCGGCGGATGGCGTCCTGGCCGAGGGAGGGCCCCACGAAGTACTCCGCCTCGGGCTTGCCCGGCACGGGCTGGCCGTCGAGGTCGAAACTGCCGATCGGGGCGGGGAGGCTCCCGCTGCGGAGGATGATGGCCAGCTGGCGGGCGCCCTGCTCGTCGAACCGGCCCTCGATGACGCCGCGCCCGCCGAAGTGCTCGGCGTTCACCCGGGGGGCCGAGATCACCTTCTCGTCCAGAACGATCGCGATGAGGCCCTGCGGCTTCTGGTTGAAGAGGACCTTCGCCGCCTCGTCGAAGAGCTTGGCTCCGTCGATCTTCAGCTCGAAGTTCACGACCCACTGCGGGCCGTGGAGGGTCATCTGCTGGGTGTGCCCGGCCGTGGCGATGTGCTGGCCCTGGATGATGGGGTCCCTCTTCAGCAGCATCCGCTCCTGGAAGAGCTGGTACTCGTCCCCGAGCGACTGGTCGTGGGCCTTGACGATGTACCCGTCGGGGGGCTGGCCGTCCCGCCGGCAGCGCTCCTGGAGTTCCTTGCTGGCGGAGGCGAAGAGCTCCAGCTTGCCCGCCTGCTGGATGAGCTTCTTGTAGTCCTCCAGGCCCGCGCGGTCGACCCCGGCGAGCTGGATCACGATCTGGTCCTCGTCGCGGGAGGTGATGATGGGCTCCTTGAGGCCGCTCTGCTGGATGCGGTTGCGGATGACGTCGGTGGCGGTGCGGGTGAGGGCCTTGGCGTCCACGCCCGCCTTGTTGGCGTAGAGCACGCGGTAGGTGAGCTCGGCGCCGCCGGCCAGGTCGATCCCGAGGTTGAGCTTCGCGTCCTTGAGGAGCGGGATCGCGGGCTTGTTGGGGATGGGCGCCAGGATGTAGGCGAAGACGAGCGTCAGGACGACGATCGCGATGAACTTCAGGCGCGTGTTGCGCGGGTTCTGGGCCATATCAGGTCCCGAAAAAATATCCGCAAGGTTCGTCCACGGCGGCTCTCGGGGGGAAGGGCGTCCGGCGGGGCTACTTCCGGGCCTGTTCCTGGGCCGGTTTGGCCTCGGTGCCGGAGGCCTTCACGAGGCCCGCGATCGCGTCCTTCCGGACCTCGATGCGGACGTCGTTGCGTTCGTCTATCCGCAGGACCGCCCGGTCGTCCTTGAGGCTCACGACGATCCCGTAGATGCCGCCCGAGGTCACCACATGGTCGTCCTTTTTCAGGGTGTTGATCATCGACTCCCGCTCCTTCTGCTGGCGCCGCTGGGGCTTCAGGAGGAGGAAGTAGAAGATGACGAAGATGAAGATGAAGGGCACCAGCGTGGACCACCAGTTGGTGTTCTGGGGCGGGGCGTCGCCCGGGCCGCCTTCGGGGGGCGCGGGCGCCTTGGCGGGCTGTTCCTGCCAGGTCCTCAGCATGAAACCATCCATAAAGACCGGGACATTATACAAACGCGAACCCGGAGTGCGAGATAAATCTCCTGCGGGGAGGAAGCCGGATCCCGCCGGGCGGCGGGCCCTGGATTCCGGCGGATCGGGGGCGTTGACATCCGGGCGCGCATTCACTAGTCTGGGAACGGGAAGATTCATGGGCAGCGATTCAGGGCGCCGGCTCCAGCCCCGCCGGAGTCTCGGCGGCGTGGAACTCCTCTGCTACCGCGCCTCGGTGGGCTCCGGTCCTCAGCCGCGCCGGAACATCGCCGGGGAGATCCTGGACATCTCTCCGGGGGGCGCGCGCCTCCGCCTGATCGAGCCCATGGACAAGGGGGAGACCCTCACGGTCGAGCTCAAGGACAGGCGCTCCGGGGAATCCTTCCGGGCCCGGGGCGAGATCCGCTGGTGCGCCTCGGAGGGATCGGCCGCGGGCGGCCGGCATTTCGTGGGCCTCCAGTTCCAGGAGGTTTACACCCCGGTGGGGCGGCGGGAGAAGTTCACGGTCGGCCCCCGGCTGGCGTCCGAAGAGCGGGACGGGCCGGACGCGTTCCTCGAGAAACGCGCGGCCCCCCGCTTCGGCGTGGAGGACTACGTGGTGACCTGCCTTCCCCGGGGCCCCCTCTCCCCCGAAGGCCTGAGGCGCAACCTGGCCCGGGAACTCGTGGACCTCAGCCGGAAAGGGGTCCGCCTGAAGGTGGCCGAGCGCCTCAAGCCGGGCGCGTGCTACGTCCTCACGCTCCACATGAACCGGTTCTCCGACGGGCTCAAGGCCACCGCCGAGGTGCGCTGGTGCCGGCCCGAGGCTCCTCCCGCCGCCGCGGGCTTCCTGGCGGGCCTGCAGTTCCTGGACCTCCCCGACGAGAGGGTCAAGATGATCGACTTCCTGAGGGGATGGTTCGCGAAGAAGGGCCAGAGGCCCGAGGCCGGCAACTAAGAGCGCCCCACCCGCCGATCCTCACTTCAGGAAGTGCTCGAAGAAGGACGCGATCTGCTCGCCGGCCTCAGGCGAGATCTTGTGCGCGGGGCGGTTGGACATCCCCGCGCGGTTCTCGTGTCCCAGCAGGCGGTTCACGGCCGCCAGGTGGTTGAGCGCCTTCCACCGCCCGGGCGGGTCCTCCGAGCCGCCGGCCACGAAGAACGGCCGCGGCGCCATCAGGACGTGCAGTTCGTGCAGGTCCCTCCCGCCCTCGACCAGCGCCTTGTAGGGGCCCGTCCGCGGGTTCTCCGGCGTCACCACCCCGCGCCTGCGGTGGGGCCGCCCCGCCTCGTACCCCAGGTACCAGGGTTCCCAGTAGTTGACGTTGGGGCGCTTCTCGTCGAACACGATCCCGGGATCGGAGACCGCCGCGCAGGCGAACTTCTCCCAGAGACAGCCCGCGAACATCGCCCACTTCCCGCCGTACGAGTGGCCCGCCACGCCGATCCGCCGGGGATCGATCTCGGGGAGGCTGGAGAGCAGGGTGTGGCAGTTGGCGGCCACGTACGCCAGGTAGGAAAGCGGCTGGAGCTGGGCCTTGTCCCAGGCCGGGTAGTAGAGGTCGGCCCCTTCCTTGGGCTCCGTGGGATTCTGCCCCACGCAGAGCGCCGCGATGCCCCGGCGCGCGGCCTGGAAGCCGAAGTCGTTCTGCAGGCGCTTGTCGGGCTTGAGCCCCGCCCCGTCCTCCGGGTAATAGAAGACGTCCAGGACGGCGGGGAAGGGCCCCTTGCCGCCGGGGATCAGGAGATACGCCGTCGTGGTCCGTCCCGGCGCGGCCTCGATCTCCACCTTGTGGCGCGTGAAGCCCTCGCCCGCCTCCTTCTCCAGGAACTTGATCCCGGGTTTCTCGATGAGCGGCGGCCATGGCCCCAGGACCTCGTGCCACCCCTTCAGGATCTCCTCCCGCCGGCGGGCCCAGTCCGCCGCCGTCCGCACCGGCCGCCCGTCCGCGAACGCCATCACGGACCGGAAGGCCCCCAGGTCGTCCTTGAAGGACGCCGGAGGCGTGAAGAGCGCGGAGATGCGGGTCCAGGCATCGCTCCCCGGGTCCTGGGCGGGCGCGGGAGCCAGGAATGCCCCCAAAGCCAGGGCGGCCAGGGCTCGCATCGTCTCTCTAGCCTCCGCGGACGCGCTCCGCGGCCTCCAGGAGCGCGTCCACCGGGATCAGGACGCGCCGCACCAGGGCCGCCGGGTCGGGCAGGAAGAGGAAGAACCCCTCCGGGCGCGCGGACAGGGCGATGAACGCCTCCTGGTCGGGCAGGTTCTCGAACTCGACCGCGATGGCCACGCCGGCGTCGAGGTGGATGCGGCCCGCGGACCTCCCTCGGATGTGGAGGACGAGGATTCCGGTCTTCTCCGCCGCGGCGAGGCGCCGCAGGAGGGGATCGAGCGGCACTTCGTCGATGGCCCCCGCGTACTTCACCGGCGCGGGCCCGATCTCGCCCGGGGCGGCGACCATCTCGATGCCCGTGGCGAGGTCCCCGAAGACGTCCTGGAGGACGTTGAAGCGCGCCTGGGCGGCGGCGGCGCGCACGCCGGGGTCGCGGTCCTCGTGGGCCCGCCGCAGGGCGTCCCGCGCCTCCCGCTCGCCGGGGAAGGCGGCCAGGGCCCGTGCCGCGGCCGCGCGGACGGGGGCCGGGACCGGCGCCCGGAGGATGCTGGTGAGGCCCTTCTCCCGGCGCGAGGCGAGCCGGAGGAGGATGGGCAGGGCGCGGGCGTCGCCGATGCGGGCCAGGGAGAGGCACGCCGCCACCCGCACCTCCTCCGGTTCGGCGCGGGACTCCGCCAGGCCGCACAGGGTGTCCAGGGCTTCCTTGGGTTTCAGGCGGCCCAGGCAGTCCACGAAGGCGGCCCGCGTCCCGGCGTCCTTCTCGGCGGCGAGCGCCCCCAGGAGGGCCATGCCCGCGTGGGGGTACCCCTGCTCCATGAGCGTCTGGGCGGCGCGGCGCCGCACGTTCACGGCCCCGTTCCGCAAAAGGGGCCCCAGCGCCAGCTCCGCCATGTCCGGCGGCGCGGCGTGCGGGAGCGCCTCGATGAGCCGGCCCAGCTCGGTGGGCGAGAAGGTCTTCTGGATCTCCTCCAGCAGGATCGAGGAGGCGCCTCGCCCGGCCCGCGAGAGGAGCCGGGCGTAATGGACGCGCCGCGCGGGGGCGTCCCCGCCCTTGATCTCCCGGATCAGCAGGGGCGCGGCGGCCGCGTCCAGCGCCTCGATGAGGTCGATGGCCTCGGGGTCGCCGTCGCGCACCCGGACGGCGAGGCCGGCCACGCCTCCCCCGGCCGCCAGGCGTTCCAGGGCGGCGTAGGCCAGCTCCGCCCGCTTGACGAAGTTCTCGTCCTTGATCTGGTAGTGCCGGCGGAGGATGGCGATCATCGGACGGGCCCGCTCGTAATTCCCCTGTCGGATCATCAGGTCCGCCAGGAAGACGGCCAAGTCCCCCAACGCGTGGTAGGCGCCGGGGTCCCTCTCGTCGTCGAGCGCCGAGAGGACGGTGCGCTCCATCTCGCTCAGCATCTCCGGCGTGGCGTGCTTCTCCAGGGCCTTCTGGAGGCCGGCGAGGGCGCGGATCCCCATGATCCGGCGCCGGGGCGAGCGGTCGGAGAGGGAGCCCTGGACGGCGCCGAGCAGGGACCGGGCCGTCTCCTTCTCGCCGAGGGCCGAGAGCTCCTCGATGAGGGCGGTGCCCTCCTGCGCCATCGCCTGGAGCATCTCCTCGTCGTGGAGCCCGGCGATGGCCTTGGCGCGGCTGACCGCCCCGGAGACGGCCGGCGCGGCCGGGGCCGAGGAAAGCTCCTCCTTCAGGGCCTCGGCCGCCTGCTCGGTCAGGAGCGCCTGGATCGCCTTGTGGAGGGAAGGGCTGTGGCTGAAGGCCCCCGCCAGCATCTCTCCGATGCGGCGGATCCGGCCGTGATGGGCCGGCGGGACTTCCCGGAGCAGGCGGGTCAGGTCCCCGATCACCTCCTGTGCCTGGTTGTAGTCCAGCAGGCCCAGCTCGGAATCCTGCGCCGCGGCCGCCCCCTCGACGGGGCGGCCCTCGCGCACCCGGTCCAGAAGGGTGGGGTCCTTCTCCAGGAGGCGCTTCATGAGGTGGAGCCGCCCTTCCGCGCCCAGTCCCTCCTGCGCGGCGGCGTCCACGACCTGGTCGAGCTTCGCCATCAGCTCGCCGATCGCCGTCCCGCTCCCGGCCAGCTTCCGGGCGGCGTCCTCGATGACGAGGTCGCCCTCGCCCAGCGCGACGTACTGGACCTCGTCCACGGTGATGCGGAAGACGCGCTCCTCGCGGAGCCTCCGGTTGATCTCCTTGCCGTCCCGGACGTCCCAGAACTTCCGCGTGAGGGCCTGGAGGAAGCCGGAAAGCTCCTCGAGGGTGAGCCCCTTCTTGAGGCAGATGCTCTTGATCTGCGCGTCCGCCAGCAGGGCGAGCGTGGCGCTCCGCAGGGAATCCGCCACCGTGCCGGTGGCCGGCAGGGGGCGGCCGTTCACCAGGAGGTCCCGCGCCGTCCGCGTCAGCGTGAGGCCCTCGTTCTCCTCGAGGTAGGCGTGCACCGGCTGGTACATGTCGGTGACCGTCCGGAGCGCCTGCGGGCTGTCCTTGGGATAGAGCCGGAGCTGGGCCACGGTCACGCGGAGGTCGTGGAGGATCTCCAGGACGACCGGGTCGCCGCCCTTGGCCCCCAGGGCCTCGATGGCGCGGTCGAACTCCAACCCCGCCAGGTGCGCCTGCTGGCCCTTCTCGTCGAGGGTGCGCCACCAGCGCACGATGGCCCGGACGTTGACGGGCGTCTTCGAGTCGGGCGGGACGATCTCGACCTGGAGGGACGCGCCCGCGGAGAGCGGCCGGGCCACCTCGATGCAGGCGCCCTTGGCGCTGACGTCGACGATTTTCGCGGATAACTCCGTCGGGGCGGCGCCGGCGGGCTCCACGGCGGCACAGCGGATGCTCAGCCCGGGCTGGGGCTTGCGGCGGGGATGCTTCCGTCTTTCCTGGGCCATTCTCGCGCCTTGCATAAGATACGTCCCGGCGGCGGCCTCACTTCCTCCCGTGGTCGCATTCCCAGAGCCGGACCGTCATGTCGGTGCTGCCGGAGGCCAGGGTCCGGCCGCCGGGGGCGAAGGCGAGGGAGATCACCGGGCCGGCGTGCCCCGCCAGAAGGCGCGCCTCGTCGCCCGTGGAGGCGTCCCAGAAGCGGATCATGGAGTCCTGGCCCCCGGAGGCCAGGAGCTTGCCGCCCGGGTGGAACGCCACGCAAAGGGCCTCGCCGCGGTGCCCGGCGAGCGTCCGCAGTTCGGCGCCTTGCTCCGCGTCCCAGAGCCTGACCGTGCCGTCCTTGCCGGCCGAGGCCAGGAGCCTTCCGTCCGGGCTGAAGGCCAGCGCGTCCACGGACCCCGCGTGGCCCTCGAACTTCCGGGCCTCGACGCCCGTTTCCAGGTTCCACAGCCGGAGGGTCCTGTCCTCGCCGGCGGAGGCGACCTTCGTCCCGTCGGGGCTGAAGGCCACGGCCGTGCAGGGCCCCGCGTGGGCGCCGACCATCCGGACTTCCTTGCCGCGGGCCGTGTCCCAGAGCAGGATCGTGTGGTCCTGGCTTCCCGAGACGAGCCTCTTTCCGTCCGGGCTGAAGGCCAGGGAACGGATGAACTTGCCGTGGCCGTGGAGGGCGCGCAGTTCGGTGCGCTTCGCCGCGTCCCAGAGGCGGATCCTGGCGTCATTGCCTCCGGTGGCCATGAGGAGGCCGTCCGGGCTGAAGGCGACCGCCTGCGTGCCCCAGGTGTGGCCCGCGATGGAGCCCCGGAGGGAGCGCTGTCCCGCATCCCAGACCCGGAGCTTGCCGTCCACGCTGGCGACCGTCTGGCCGTCGGGGGAGAAGGCCACGCACGTGACGTTGTTGGAGTGTCCGGAGAGCGTGGCGAGACTGCCGGGCAGGGCCGGGAGGACATAAGGCTGGAAGGCCGCGGGATCGTGGAAGAGGCGTTCCGATCCGATCCGGTCCGGCTTCTTCCCTTTCTCCTCGGCCCAGGCCAGCCGGACCCCCGCGGTATGGCCGTGCTCGACGAATTCCAGGGTGAGGGCGTGGAGTCCCGGTTCGAGCGCGCGTTCGGCGGTCCGGGAAGTGCCCCCGTGCCCGCCGGCGTCGACGAACACCACTTGCGCGCCGTCGATGAGGAGCCGGGCGGCCCCGTCGGCGGAGAGGACGAAGGCGGCGTCGCCGCCCCGGGGGAAGTCGAGGTAGCCGGTCCAGCGCGCGGAGAAGGCGTCGCGCGGGCCGTTCGGCCAGGCGGATTCCTCCTTCCAGCTGAAGGAGAGCGCCGGGTCGATCCTCCGGACGGCCAGGACGTCGAAGTGCGTCCCGTAGAAATATTCGCCCACGAGCCCGGGGTGGAGCGAGGCGGCGTCGAGCATGTGGGATTTGAGGGCGGGGGGCGGATCGGGTGCGAGGTGGCGCCCCCTGCCCGTGACCTCCAGGATCTTGAGGGAGGAGAAGACGGTCGGGCTCTGGTGGCTGCCGAGGCCGGGCCAGCGGTCGTCCCGGAGCTTCCACCGGGGATCGATGCCCAGCCGCGCCGGGTCGCCCTTCCATTCCACGAGGGGCACGCCCTCCAGGAAGGCCTGCACCCCGTCGCGGCGGACCTGGACGACGGCCGTGTACTCGCGTTTGTTCTCCAGGCAGAGCATGCGGTGGGAGGTCGGGGCGTCCGGGTCCTCCCGCGTGGCGGGGGGGGCGAGGGTCATGAGCCGGTTCCTGGAGGCGCCCATCTCCAGGGCGAAGGGGGACCCGCCGCGGGAGAGGATGAGGCTCACGCTGTCCCCTCCGCCGATGCGGGTGAACGCCAGGAGGATGTCGTATTCCTCCGGCAGTTCGTAGGGGATCTCGATCCGGGCGTGGGGTGTCCGGTCGGCGTGGAGATCCCCCCGGTTCATGGACCATTGTCCCCAGAGGGCGTCCCGCTGGACGTTGACATGGGAGAAGAGGTTCGTGGCCATCTCCCAGGAATGGATCCTGGAAGGGTTCGGGGCGGTCGGGGGGGCGGGCTGGTCCAGTTTCCTCGAGAGCTCGCCCGCCTTGTTTTCCTCCTCCCGCGCGATTTCCTCCTTCTTGCGGAGCTGGGCCAGGACCTGCGCCCGCTCCTCTTCCGTGGCCGCCGTCGTCCTCTTTGCCGTGAGATCCTCGATCTCGCGGCGGAGCTGTTCCGCCTTGAGGCGTCTCTCCTTGAGCTCGCGGTCGAGGCGGTTCTTGTTCAAGGCGTCCTTGAGGCGGGCGTCGGCCAGCCGCGCCTTGGCCTCCTCGTTGCCGGGATCCATGGTGAGCGCCACGCTGTATTCGATGATCGCCTTGTCGTATTCCTGTTTGCTCTCGTGTTCGCGGGCGCGCTTCAGGTGGGGCTGGACGGAGGGGCGGGTGGCCAGGTAGGTCGCCGCGGCCGCCGCCAGGATGGCGACCAGCCCCGCCGCCTCCAGGAGGACCCGGCGGGGGAGCACCTTCCGGAGCCTCGGCGCACTGACCTTGACCTCCTGGCCGGAGACCCACTTGGCGAGGTCCTCGGCGAAGACCTTGGCCGTGGCGTAGCGATCCTTGGGGTCCTTGGCCAGGGCCTTGAGGCAGATCCTCTCGATGACGCTGTCCATCGCCAGCGCGGCGCCGTCGAGGGCGACCTTGGAAGGAGGGGGCACGGGGTCCCGCACGACCTTCGTCATGATGTCCATGGGGGAGTCGCCCCCGAAGGGGGACTTGCCGGCGAGGATCTCGAAGAGCATGATCCCCATGGACCAGATGTCCGAGCGCCAGTCGATCCGGCCCGAGCCCTGGCACTGCTCGGGGCTCATGTAGGTGGGGGTCCCCACCACCATCCCGGAGGCCGTCAGCGAGACGTTCTTGTCCTTCGCGAGCGTCTTGGCCAGCCCGAAGTCGGTCACGTACGGGCGGTTGTTGGCGGCGATCAGGATGTTCCGGGGCTTGATCGCCCGGTGGAGGACGCCCTCCGCGTGGGCGGGGTGGACCGCGAGGGCCACGTCCCGGAGGACCGCCACCTGCTGGCGCACCGTGGGGGATTCCTGCTTGCGCCAGGAGGAGAAGGGTTTTCCCACGATGAGCTCCATGGCCAGGAAGCGCCGGCCGTCGACCACCCCGGCCTCGTACACGGAGACGATGTTGTCGTGCTTGATCTGCGCGGCCAGCTTGGCCTCGCGGATGAACCGTTCCTCCTCGATCGCCATCTCCTGGGGGTCCGCGTTGGGGTTGCCGACCATGAGCTTCAGGGCGACCTTGCGGTTCAGCTCGATGTCGAGGGCTTCGTAGACCGCCCCCATGCCGCCCCGTCCCAGCTCGCGGATCAGGGTGTATTTCCCGAGCTTCCGGAGGAAGGCGGAAGAGGGCGGGCCGGAGGCGGCCGGCGGAGGGGAAGGGGGGACGGGCCCGGGGGCGGCCGGGGATTCCCCGGATTTCCGGCCGGACATCTCGGACAGGATTTCGTCGAGCTTCTGCTGGGTGATGAATCCCTTGGAGAGGAGGAGGATTTCCAGCGAGGAGCCTCCGGGCCCGCTCCCGCCCTGGCCGCGGTTGGCCAGCGCCTCCCTCAGCTGGCTCGGCGTGATGCAGCCCCGTTCCAGGAGCCTCTTGGCGATGAGGAGCTGCCGCCCGGGATCGAATCCCTGGGGACTGGTCACGGACGCTCCCGGGAAGAAGAGGAGAGGAACGCCGGCGCCCCTGGCGGGCCGGGGGTCGCGGCGACAGGGAATCCTCCACGTGCGCCCATGGTCCTACACCCCTCCTGGATTATCTCAATTATACACGTTTTGGCCGGGTCTGCTCGGGTGGATGTTCATGCCGTGGCGGATCCGCGCGCCGTCCCGGGAGGCCCCCGGCTCAAGGCTTCGTCCGGGAGTCCTCGCTGTCCTTTTCCTGGAGGAGCAGGCGGATGAAAAGCGCCGCGTTGGCGCCGGGAGGGCCGCCGCGGCGCCGGAGGAGGCCCAGCGGGCGGACCAGGGGCTTTCCGGAGAAGGGGACGGCGCGGAGCGTGCCCATCTGGACCTCCCGATCGAGCGTCACCCGCGGGAGGATGGAAATGCCGGAGTTCACCTCGACGGCGCGCTTGACGGCCTCGATGTTGTCGAATTCCTGGACTACCTCCACCGCGATCCCCCGCCGCCGGAGGAAGCGGTCGATCTCCCGCCGGATGACGAGTTCCCGGTCCAGCCCCACGAATTTCTCCCCCCCGATCCGGGACAGGTCGATCTCCCGGGCGCGCGCCAGGGGATGGCCGGGGGGGAGGGCCACCACCATCCGCTCGTATCGCCACGGGGTCACCGTGAACCTCCGGCCGGCCTTGGGGAACGACACGATGCCCAGGTCCGCCTCCCCCTCCAGGACCTTCTCGTAGACGCGGTCCGGGTGCAGGTACTCGATCTGGATCCGTGCCCGGGGATGCGCCTCGGAGAACTTCCGGACATGCCGGTTCATGGGCCCCAGGCCCGCGGAGTAGATGGCCGCGACCTTGACGAGCGCGCTGGACTCGCTCTGGAAGCCCCGGATCCGGTTCTCCATCTCGGCGAAGCGTTCCATCAGCTCCCGGCACCCCTCGTAGAAGGCCTTTCCCGCGGGGGTGAGCTTCCAGGGGCGGTGGAACCGGTCGATCAGCGCGGCCCCGAGCCTCTGCTCCAGCTGGTGCACCGTCTGGCTGGCGCAGGACTGGGTCACCCGGTTCTCCCGGGCCCCGCGGGAGAAGCTCCGGAACCGGACCACGTCGCAGAAGACCTTCAGCGATTCGATCTGCATGGGGGCCCGAAGGGGTCCTCGCTATGAAAATAATTAATACCGCGCAGGACGACCATGTGTCAATCTATATCTTGGGCGGGGCGCCCCCCGAGGACACGGAGGCAACGGGGAAACCCAGGCACGGAGGGCACGGAGAGCGCGGGGATACGGAGGGGGGCGGAGACAATACCCGCAGGCGTTCGTGGGCATCGAAGAATCAAGGATGAAGAATCGGGAATCGTATCCGTTCAGGGGTATCTAAGAATCAAGAATGAAGAATCGAGAATCAAGGGGT
>CAYNDR010000176.1:0-13248 GCA_964395295.1 uncultured Planctomycetales bacterium | reverse complement strand
GGCCCAGGAGAGCCGGCGGTCTAGGTCCCGCGCCTCGCGGGGCACAGGGGCCGCGGACGCGGCGAGAACGACTTGCTGGGACGGCCCTACCTCGGCGCGTCCCGACGCAGCGGTGGCCTCGGCCCTTCCCCGGGCCACGGCCACCGTCGTCCCCGCGGCCTCGACACGGATCCCCACGTGGGCCCCGGCGGCCGTCACCCGGCCCTGCGGCGTCTCGACGACGGCGGGGCCCCCGCCCGGCAAGGCCGCGAGCACGATCTCCCCGGCGTCGAGAGTGATCCCGGCGACGCCGAAGCGGACCCGCGTGTCGCGATTGGCGTAGAGCGCGCCGCCCGCGGTCAGCGCGATGCGCGCGCGGCCCGACAGGGTGCGGACCTGATCGCCGGGCCGAAGCGGGGCGCCCTCGGGGGCCGGCTTCCACGCAGTGCCGCCGGCCGCGGCGGACTCGATCGAACCATCGACCCTGGCGAGGAGCGCGACCGGGAGGGCCAGGGCCGGGGCGGGAGGCGAATCCGCGACGGCCGGCGGCGGAGGCGTCGGGGGAACCGGCGGGGCCTCCTCCCGAGGGACCCGCGGGGCTTCCGGCGCGGGTCCCGGGTCCGGCTCCCGGGGAGGCCGGTCCGGCGGCGCCGGCGCGACGGCCTCGCGCGGCGTCGCCGGAGGCGCCTCGGCGGCGTCCTTTTTCTCCGTCTCTTTCGCCGGCGCCCGGACCTCCGAAGGGGGCTTCTCCACGTTCGGCGTGGCGGACCGGCGGCGGCCCGGGGACGCGAACAGGAAGAAGAGCGCACCGGCCACCAGGATCGCGGCCGCGATGCCGGCGATGCGGACCCCCGAGGAACGGCCCGGGTCCGCCGCGGGGCGCCGGAGACGCCCGTGCGCCGCGCGCGTCGATCGGCCCTTCCCTTCTCCCTCCAGGTCGTAGAGCATTTCCAGGAGGCTGTCGAGGGCCAGGTCGCGCCCGTACCGGCTCACCGCCTCGTCGTCGTCGCTCCCGGGCGGCGGGATTCGTGATTCGGGCGTCGGGTTCATCGTCGCAGGTCCCGGGCGCGGCGCGCCCTACAGGGTCTGCCCTCCCAATCGAGACGACATGCATTCCCGCAGGAGCACCCGCGCCCGGCTGAGGCGCTTGGCGACGGCCTCGTACGACATCCCGAGCGTCGAGGCGGCCTCGCCGAGGTTCTGTCCCCGCCGGTAGACGTGTTCGACGGCATTCCGCAATCCCAGCGCGAGCCGTCCGACGCATTCGTGCAGGACGGCCAGCCGCAGGGACCACGTCTCGGCGCGCGGGTGGGGGCCGTCGAGGACCCCGTAGACCTCCTCCATCGCCGCGATGATCCGGCTGTCGGCGACGACGCGGCGGCGGGATTCGGTGCGCCGGTCCATGAGGGCCTTGTTTCGCGCGATCCCCCGGAGCCACGCCCCGAAGTTGCCGCCCTCCCGGAAGGCCTGCAGTGACCGGTAGGCGGCGAGGAAGGTCTCCTGCGCGAGGTCCTCGGCCAGGTCGCGGTCGGCCACCAACCCCCGAAGGTAGGCCAGGACCATGGGCCGGTACTCATGGGCCAGGATGTTGAAGGCATCCGTCATGCCGCCACGTTATCACACCGGATCCCGGAGCCCAAGGCCCGGGACGTCACCTTCTGGCCTTTTCCGCCCCCCCCACGTGGTTGAGCGCCTCGCAGGGCCCGGCCAGCCACGCCTTCCACTGCGCCAGCGGGGCGCGCCGTCCCTCGGCATTGAGGTCCGGCGTGTAGCCGTACCCCCCGGCCACCGCGTTCGCCAGCGGCGCGAAGGCCGCCTCGCGGATTCGGATCTCGTCGTCATTCATGAGCTGGACGAGTCCCCCGGGCGGGACGGAATCCTCGAGGTTGCCGAGGAACGCCAGTTTCACCGTCCGCGCCAGCCCCGCGGCGGCGAGGAGCCGGTCCTCGACCGACCCCTGCTTGTTCGAGGCGAACTTCACGAGGGCCGCCTGAGCTTCCTCGAACCGCCACGCCGCCGCCGTCCCCAGCGCCTTGAGCACGGCGTTGCGGACCCGCTCGTCGCGGTCGGTCAGGAGACGCGCCAGTTCCGGGAGGATCTCCCGCCCGAAGAGCGTCCGCTCTCCCGCCGCGGCGGCGGCCAGGCGCCACTCGACGTTCGACGACCGCGCGGCGAGGGCGAGGACCTTCCCCGCGGCGGCGCCCCCGATGCGCGCCAGCTCCGCCGCGCCGTCCGGCGCGGCCCCGGCGTCGTTTGCCCGGATGCGATCGGCGATGGTGCTGAGCGACTTCCGGTCGTCCGCGGAGAGGGGAACCTCCTTGTGGCGAAGGGCGTGCATCCAGGCGATCGAATCGTCCCGCACGTCGTTGCGGCCCCAGAGGTTTCCGTGGTCGGCCCCCGCGACCTCGCGATACACGTAGCGGTATCCCTTGGCCTTGAGGTCCCGGGCTCCGTTCCGTGAGGTCTCGACCCTCACGGCCTCGTCCTTGTCGCCGTGGACGATGTAGAATTCGGTCTTCGTGTCGGCGGGGAGGCTCGCGCCGCGGCCCCCGCGGATGGCCCCGCCGAAGTGGGCCCCGTAGCCGGCGTAAGGGGCGACGGCGGCGATCCGGTCCATGTGCTCCGCGGCAAGGCGCGACGAGGTGAACCCGCCGGCCGAGTAGCCGATCATGAAGACGCGCCGCGCGTCGACGGGGTACGTCGCCTGGACCCAGTCGATCATCTTGAAGACCGGATCGTCGTCCGAGCGCTCCCAGCGCACGCCCTTCGACTTCCCGCCGACGACGATGTACTGGGAGGCCACCCCGAGGCGTCCGAGGGATTCCAGGACGCCGCCCTGGAGGTTCGTCTCGTCGCCGCCGGAGCCGTGGAACTGGACGATGAGGCCGAGATGCTTCTTGGCGGGGAGGTCCTTGGGGACGGCGATCTGGTACTTGATGATGGCGGCGCCGGCCGGGTCCTTGAGGGTGTCGTTCCAGCTCCCGGTCCGGGGAGGGCCGGCGGGGGCCTGGGCGGGGGCACGCCCCGCGGGGGGCGATCCGCCGGGGGCCTGCCGGGCGGCCGCATGGCCGGCCACGAGCGCAAGGACCGCCGACACAACCAGGGGGCGCAGGGCCGAACGGTTCATGAATGGGCCTCCCATCACGGTTACACCCTCTATTTGCCGATGGGAGGGAATTGTTGACTTCCTGGCGGCAGGCATAAAAAAACGGGGTAACCGTCCGCGCCGCGGAATGGCTGTATGAGATTTGCCAGAGCCCGAGGAAAAGAACCTCCGAAGAGGGCGGAAATGCGCCAGGCGGAAATGAAAGAATGCGTCACTGAAACATTGTCGCCGGCCTTAATGAAATCGTGGTAATTCCTTCGCCAGTCCCCGGCCGATCAATCCCGGGAAGCCGTCCCCATGGCCTCCCTTCCCCGGGACCATGGACGTCGCTCAAACTACTTGAAGAGACGCCTCCCGCGGAGTAGAAGATGATCCCGGGTAAGGGAAAGCCCCTCGAGGCGGCCCGCTATCAGGAGAGAGCCTCATGGGGAAGCCGACCGAGGAAGTCTACCGCCCCTCCCCCTGCGGGAGCGGCCAGGAGAGCGTGGTCGTACCCCAGGCGATCCGGTCCTCCGCGCGGAGCCGGCCGCGCCGTCCGAATCCAAGGCGGAGGTCGCTCCCGGATGAGTTTCCCCCGAACCGCCGGCAGGCCGGTCCTTTCAAAAAGGAGGTGAGCCGTGCCCAAGGGAGCGAACATCGCCGCACGATTCAGCGCGGGGGCGAGAGTCAGGGTCAAGGTAGGCGTCACCGATCCCGACTTTCCCGACATGCCCCTCGGGGGCTGGCGCGGGACGGTCCGGGAGATCGACCGGCGGGACAAGAAGGTGACCTACCTCGTCGAGGTCACGGGACTGGCGGGGGCCGACGAGGGCGACGAGTCCTGCGGCCTGCTCTGCCGGGCCCGCCGCGGGCGGAAAACGGTCGTGCTTCCCCTGGCCGATGTCGAGGAGGGATCGCCCAACCGGCGGCTGATCGAGGACTATTCCACCTGGTTCTGCAATTTCGGGGCATGAGATGGCCGGACTTCCCTACATCAGCCGCAAGGGTCGGCCCTATTACCTGCGCAGGACATTCACGAAGAAAGGCAGGCCGCGTTACGTCTTCTCGCGGGAGCCTTCCAAGGATGCGCTCCGAAATGTCCCCCCCGGATACAGGATCGTGGAGAGCGTCAATGGGGTTGTCTCGCTCGCCCGGGCGGGCCCCTCCCCGATTCCCGAAGAAGAAGTACATGTAATCCGTGCCGCCCTCCGCCGGCATCCGCGACTTGCCCGATATGCTCTGGAGGCGCGAGGAAAGGCTTTGATCGTGTTCGAGCCGATCGGGGGGCTGGACGTGTGCGGCGAGCCTCGGTTCGACCGGAAGGTCCGGTATACCCCGGTCTTCCGGTTCACCCTGGTCGATCCCGTGGAACGGGAATACCTGGCCGAGCGGATGTGCTACCGATCCTGGGTCGACGGCTGGCTGTCCCTGAACGACGTGGGAACGCTTCGGGAGCTCTCCCGGCGCTACCTGCCCCACCTGGGCCGGGAGTCCTTTTACGAACTCTTCTGACAAGGCCAAGAATGTCTAATACGTTGGTGTTGACTACGTAGACAACAGGCCATACAATAACAACATGCGCGACGACGCCGTTCTCGCCGAACTTGCAAGGCGCCTCCCGGAGATCCTCCTGGAGGGCCGCGTTCGCGGGGTGAAGTCCGGCCGCGAACCCCGGGACCTCCGGGCCGACTTCTCGATCGGAGGGGCCCGGCTGCGGCTGTCGTTCCGGGCCGTGGGCCGGCCGAATCTCGCGGGGCTCCGGGACCTGGGAGAACGGCTGGGCGATCGATCCGGGGGCCGCCTGCCCCTGATCGCCGCCCCCCACCTGAACGAGGAGATGCGGGCGCTCTGCCGCGCGCTCGGCGTCGGTTACGTGGACCTGAGCGGCAACGTGTGGATCGCCAAAGGGCCGGTGGTCGTCCGGAAGGACGTGGCGAAGAACCTCTATCCCCACCAGGCCAGGGAACGGAGCCCCTTCGCCGACCGCGCCAGCCTCGTCCTGCGGCATCTGGTCGCCAAGAGGGAGCCCTTGGGAGTGCGCACGATCGCGGCCGAGACGGGTCTCGATCCGGGATATGTCTCGCGCGTGCTCCGTTCCGCGAGCGCCCTGGGATACGTTGCCCTGGACGACCACGGTCGGGCGCTCGCGCGCCGCCGCGAGGAGATGCTCGCGGACTGGAGCGCCTTCTACGCCTGGCGGCGCAACGAGTCCCGGGGATTCTTCCACCTGGGGCTCGCGGAAGGCGGATTCGACGGGAGTCTCTCCAAGCTCCTCCGGGACAGGGCGCCGGGCACATACGCCCTCACGCTCCATGCGGGCAACAACCGGGTGGAGCCGTTCGTCGAATATGGAGTGGTGCATCTCTATGTCGCCCCGTTTTCGACCCTGGTAGGGGAGCTGGAGTCGCGCCCCGAAGTCCGCCCCGTGCCCGTCGAGGGAGCCAACCTGATCGTGGCGGAACCGTACTACCGGGATTCGGCCTTCTTCGGCGCGCGACAAGTGGACGGGCTGAGGATCGTGTCGGACCTCCAGCTCTACCTGGATTTACGGCGGTTCCCGGTGCGCGGCCGGGAGGCCTCGGAAAGGATCATGGAGCGACGCCTGCGGCCGCTCTGGGGAGAGGCCCGATGAGGCAGGCCCGGGAGTTCTCGGAGACGGCGCTCAAGGAGGCGCTCATCCCGTTGGGGGCCTACCTCGGCGAAGTGGTCCTGTGCGGGAGCTGGGTGCCCTTCGTGTATCGCCGGTGGATGCTCGGGAAGCGCGAAGGGAAAGGGACCGTGCGCACGCTGGACATCGACCTGGCGGCACCCTCCCCCCTTCCCCTCCTGGGACGGCCGCTGGCGGACCAGTTGCGTGGCGCGGGTTACCGGGTCATGCGGCGACCCGACCGGCCGCTGTGGGACATGGAAGGGGACGCCGGGCCGCAGGTGACGCACTTCGAGCGGCCCGACGCGCCGTATCTGGAACTCATCACGGCCCATCGGGGCACGGGTCCGCAAGGGGGCGTGCGGGAGATCCAGGAAGGAGAACGAATCCCGACTGGGACCCGATACTGGAGGCGGTGGACACGGGGCGGACGGCGCTGCCTTAGGTCCCTCCAGTTCCCTGGGCCACTACACCATTCACCGAGAACCACCCTGTTGCATCACAACAAGGTGGCGTTCTAGCTCCCTGAAAGCACGATGCTCCTTCGAAATCATTTGTATTGCAGTCTCACAATCGCGGATCGCTCCTTTCATGTCCCCCAATTCCCACTTCGCATGACTACGTCCAACGTAGATTTCGAAATCATCTTTCACCCAGTCACATGCAATGTCGAAGCATGCTAACGCTAAATGCGTCTGTCGATCCTTGAAGGCATGCAGACCGCGCTGATATGCTACAATACCCGTTTTTTTTGTGCCTGTTGTCGATAAAACACTTCTGGAGAGACCACCCAGTAGCCTAATTCTTCCCAATTGACACTTGCGAGTCGTACTTTCGCCCCTTCCACGTATCTCCAAGGTACACTAAACCCAAAGATAATCGATTCTCCTATAGGAGTATGCGGGATCCCCGCTTTTTGCAGATGCGATGAGATTCGCGTCTCAAGAGCCGGGTCCGCAGAGAATAGCACGACCGGCACCCATTCGGGCACGTCCCCAAGATCACGCAGACTAAAGTCTGGTTGGCACCCCCACCCAGCGAACATGCTCGTTAACGCGAGAACAAGTATTCTTCCAAGACGTGATTGCCTCCGTGCCACGTAGATCCCAATCCGCCTTAGGGTATTCGGCGTTTGGTGAACATTCCGCATCTGCTTTGGATTACGCCTGCTGCGCCAGGACGGATTCGACGATCGGATCGTCGCGGAGGTGGGCAAGCGGATGACGGAGTACCTTTCGCAGGGCGGCAAGGCATTGCTCCGCCGGGCGATCGAGGAGAGCCTTTCCCGGCCGATCACCGCCGACCCTTCGCGCGAGCTGGGGGAGGTCCAGGGCCGGCTCGCCGAAATCGAGCGGAAGGCGGACTCGCTCCTTGAGCTGATGATCCCGGCCAACCGCGACTTCATCGACTCCAAAATCGAGCAGCTGCGCCTGGAGCGTCAGGCGCTCCAGTCCCGCCTGGGGGAGCTGGAGTCGGAGAAGGATGCCGCCCGGGACGTCCGCACCGCGGCCGAGGACGTCCTGGCGGAGCTGACCGAGTTCCGGGACGTTTTCCGGGAGGGCACGCTGGAGGAGCAGAAGGCGTTCATCCGGGCCTTCGTGCCGGAGATCGTCCTGGAGCCCGGTGCCGGGAGGGCGGTGGTGCGGATAAGAAAATTCCCGCCGCCCCGTTCCAGGGCCGGCGGGAACCTGTCTTTTAATGTGGTAGCGGGGGGGGGATTTGAACCCCCGACCTCCGGGTTATGAGCCCGACGAGCTACCAGGCTGCTCCACCCCGCGCCGCGCGCCCCCCGCAGGGAGCCGCGGCTCGAGGTGTTCCGAACGCCATTATAGCCCCCGCCCCCTCCGCGTCAAGCCCCGCTCGTCTCCCGCGGCGCCTCCACCGCCGGCCGGCGCTCCTTCCCCGCGGGCGCCCCCCCGCCCATCCGCAGCTGCACCGTCAGCCGCGCCAACAGGATCGCCGTCCCCGCCAGGTCCGCGAACATCTCCAGCACCATCGTGTCCCCCGGCGGAAAGAGCCCCGCCCTCAGCCGGCTGTCCAGGTACAGCGCCCCCGCCACGGCCCCCTTCAGCTTCATCGGCAGGCACGCCAGCGACAAGGGCTTGTTCAGCACCACCGACTGGTGCGCCGCGAACATCGGGTCGTCCTTGGCGTTCTCCAGGATCACCGGCTGGGCCGTCCGCATCACCTCGTCGATCACCCCCCGGGAGACCTTGAAGGTCGGATGCTCCACCTGGGACTTGTTGAACTGCCGCGCCGCCAGGATGTCGATCGCCCCCGAAGGCTCCTTCAGCACCAGGAATCCCCGCTCGGCCCGCGTGTGCCGCAGGGCCCGGTCCACCACCATCTCCAGCAGGGCCGACGTCTCCCCCTCGTTGTTGAGCGCGCGGCTGATCTCCTTGATCATCCGCAGGGCCTCGGCCTGCCTCTGGAACGCCTGCGGATCCATGCCCTTCATTCTCCCCGCGAAGCCGCGCCCGCCGCGCCGGCCCCCTTACTATACCCCATGATCCGGCAAAGGCCAGCCCCGCCATCCCCGGCGTGAGATCCCGGAGGGACCCGCCTACTTCTCCAGCTTGTACAGCAGTTTCTGGTCGCCCAGCCCGATGAGGTCGCCGTCCGAAAGGCTCCAGTGCTGGACGGGGGCGCCGTTGACGTACGTCCCGTTCTTGCTCTTGAGGTCCTCGAGGGTGTACGCGCTCCCCGCCTTACGCACCTGGCAGTGGCGGCGCGAGATGTTGACGTCCTCCAGCACGACGTCGCACTCCCGGCTGCGCCCCACCGTCACCAGGTCCTTGTCCAGGGGGAAATACTGGACGCCCTTTTCCGGGTCGGAATAGCGAAGGAACGGCATCACGATGGAGATATCAAACGCGGCCCCCGCCTTCAAGCATTACCGGACACGCCCCTCCCCCCGCCCGCGGCTTCCCGCGAAACCGCCGCAGTGCAGTGATTTGCTTGACCCTTCCGTCCCCTATTTATAGGATGCCAAGGTCCTTGGGGAGAATCTCTATATGAAGAAGGCGCTCCTCGCTCTGGCGCTGCTCGGGGCGTCCGCCGCGGCGGCGGAAGCCCAGGTCAAGGAACGGTGGCGCCTCCAGTTCAGCCACGAAAAGCCCCAGCTCTACACCTACCGCACCCCCAACGACCGCTACGAGAACTTCTGGTACTTCGTCTACACGGTCGAGAACGCCACCGACCAGATCGTCCCCGCCATCGTGGACGTGATGCTCTACACGGAGCCCGGCAAGGACCTCCAGCACGACTTCAAGCGCGTGGACGCCCCCACCATCAAGGAGGTGCGCGACTTCCCGCGCCGCATCGAGCCCCTCAAGTACGGCCGCTTCTACACCAACGTCATCGACCCGGAAACCGAGTACAAGGTCATCGAGACCCACGCGAGGATCGGCAACCGGTCCGACGGCATCGTCCGCGAGTCCATCGAAGCCTTCAAGAAAGGCTTCGCCGCCGACCCGCCCCCCGAGTTCGCCGGACGCTGGAAGAAGGGCGACCGCCTCTACCTGAACCCGCGCGAGATGCGCGAGCACCGCTGGATCCAGCCCGGCCAGAAGCTCATGGGGATCGCGATCTTCAAGGGCGTGGACCCCCGCGCCACCGCCTACGAGATGCACGTCTGGGGCCTCGTGGACATCATCAAGATCGTCGCCGTCACCGAGGACGAGTGGAAGATGGAGTACGAGCCCATCACGCTCAAGATCCGCTGGACCCGCTACGGCGACGAGTTCGAGATCGAAAACGACACCCTCTACCGGCTGACCCTCCAGCGGAAGGAGTACGTGGTCAAGAAGATCGGCCCCGTGGCCGCCAAGGAGACCCTCGACAACCTCGTCCTGGCCCTGGCCGACATGCTCAAGAAGGAAAAGCAGTGGAAGGAGGACAACGTCAAGCCGGAGGACGTGTCCAAGAACCGCGAGCGGGACGGCGTGGGGCCGCTGGACGCCCGGATCATGGCCGCGGTCTTCAAGCTCGCCACCGAAAAGGATTTCGGCTACGACGGCTCCAAGGACGTGGTGGAGAACGAGCGCGCCGTGTGGCGCATCCACGAGTGGTGGATCACGAACCGCACGAAGCTCCTCTTCAACGAGGCCACCAACCGCTTCGAAGTGAGGGACGAGCCCCTGCCGGGCGCCATGGAGAAGTAGCTCACGGCCAGACGTGCCGGCGCGCCCGGGTCTCCTCCATGACCTCCCGCACCCACGCCTTCCACCCCCGGCGCGCCGCCCGGTCCCGCGCCGCGTAGGCGAAGAAGAAACGCAGGCGGTCCGCGCGCGTCGCCGGCGCCCCCACCGCGGCGTTGAGCTGGGCCAGGTTCCTCACCCGCCCCGCCCGCGGGACCTCCCGCAGGAAGTCCACCCGGTCCAGGTCCACGACCCACAGCTCGCCGCCCCGCACGAGGACGTTGTTGGCCTTGAGGTCCCGGTGCCACACGCCGCGGTCGTGCATCCGCCGCACCAGCCGCGCCAGGCGCCAGAGGAGATCCCGCGTGACCCCGCCCGCCTTCAAATGGTCCCAGAGCGGCCGCGCCCCCTCGATCCACCGCCCCGCCACCCGGTCCCCCCGGCAGGCCAGCAGGCGCGGCGTGGGAATCCCGCGCGTCTCGAGCCCGAACCCGTTGTACCAGAGCCGGCCGGACCCCTCCTTCACGAACGTCTCCGGATCGGCCAGCCAGAGGCGCCGGTTCGGGAGGTCCTTGACGACCCGGAGCGGCGCCGCGTCGAACGCCTTCCGCGCGGCCTCCGCCGCGAAAGGCCGCCGCAGGACCAGGCCGCCCGCCGCCTCGAAGTCGGACCCCGTCCGCCGCACGCGCGACTGCCGGTCCCGCCAGTACCGCTCCCGCGCCGAGCGGAAGGCCTCCCCCACTTCCCGCGGGTCGGCCCCGTACTCGCGGATGAACCGGAGGACGTCCGTCTGCGTGACCCGCGGGACGATCGAGAGCACCGCGAATCCCAGCCCCTCCGTCCGCTCGCTGGGGGTGAGATCCCCCACGAACCTCGCCTGGTGGACGTCCACGGCGTGGAGCTTCCCCTCCGCCGTCAGGATGTTCCCGATGTGGAGGTCGTCGTGCCGCACCCCCGCGTCGTGGATCCGGCGGATGAAGCGCGCCAACTCGAGGAGGACGGGCCGGTCGAGCGGCCCCGCGCTCAGCGGCCTCGCGCCGGGGATCTCGCGCGTGAAGAGGTAGATCGAACCGGCCCGGCTCGCCCACGCCACGGGCTCGGGCGCCTCGATCCCCCGCTCGCGGAGGACCTCCAGGAGGCGCATCTCGCGGGCGGCGCGGTCGTCCAGGAACCGGCGGATCTTCTGCCAGAGGGTGGGATTCTTGTAGCGCTTGACGTAGAGACCGTTCCAGCGGTGGACCGAGCGGACCCGGTTGTCCTTGACGGTCTCGCCCTGCCCGGGATCGCGGAGCCAGGCCTCCACGTCCGCCCGCTTTTCTTCCGCCCGCACGAGGATTCTCATCGCTCGTTCACGAAGTAGTCCGAGATCACGCCCATGAAAGGGTTGTACTTCACGGCGTAGTGGCGCTTCCCTTCCCGCTGGAAACCCAGGGAGATCCGCCGGTCCTCCTCCAGCAGTCCGGGCGCGGCCTTCTCCCACTCCGCCCGGTCCATCCCCAGGATCTCCCGGACCTTCCCCTTGTAGAACGGGGCCGTCTCGAAACCGGCCTCGGCGTTGACGAACCACGGGAAGATCCGGCCGACCTTCTCCAGGAACAGGTTGTGCTCCGCGCCGAAGTCCAGGCAGGACGCGTCCGTGAAGTTCGCCATGGACTCCATCTTCGCGCGGTCGATGCACCCCGAGCGGGCCGCCATCTCGCAGGAATCGGTCCCCGGGTACGGGAAGAAGAAGGTCCAGCGGAACCGCCCCGGCTCCGCCCGCGCCATGAGCCGGACCGTGTCGAGGACCTCCTCGCGGGTCTCCCCCGGCAGGCCGACCATGAGGAAGCAGGAGCTGTGCATGCCGGCCCCCTCCACGGACCGGACCGCCTCCGCGATCGCGTCGTTCGTCATGTGCCGGCGCAGGACCTCGCCGCGGACGCGCGGACTGCCGCTCTCGATCCCGAACTTGACGATCCGGCATCCCGCCGCCGCCAGCGTCTCCGCCCGCTCCCGGTCCCAGAATCCCACGTGGCCGTTGACCACGAACGGCAGGTCCGTGACGGCCCGGTAGGCGGCGCAGAACTCGCGCACGTAGGCCGGATCGAAGGTGAACAGGTCGTCGTCGAAGATGAACATGGTGATTCCGCGGTAGCGGCCGAGGAGGAAGCGGATCTCCTCGATCATCCGCCCCACGGGGAAATGCCGGATGTAGCGGAGCCCCTGGAACGAACAGCCGAGGTCCCCGCGGTACTTCTTCACCATGAAGTGGTTGAAGCAGTAGGTGCAGCTGAAGGGGCAGCCGCGCGAGGCCATGAGCCCCACCCACCCCTTCTTGGCGTCGATGAGCCGCTGGAAGTCGAAGACGCCGTAGTCCTTGGGGGGGAGCTTCTCCAGGTCCGGCAGGGGGCGGACGGGATTGATCCGCGGGCTCCCGCCGTCGCGCAGGCCGAGGTTGCGGACCCCCTCCAGCGGCTCGCGGCGGCCCAGACGCTCCACGAACTCGAGGAACGCGTCCTCGCACTCGCCCACCAGGACGTAGTCTAACAGGCCGCTCCCGAGGACCTCCTAGCCGGCGACCGTGGCGTGGATGCCGCCGCAGACGAGGGGCGCCCGGACCGCCTTCCGCGCCCACCCCGCCAGCCGGCGCGCGTAGGCCCACTGGTTGGTGACCACGGAGAATCCCACGAGGTCGGGCGCGGCCGCGCGGAGCCGCGCGCCGAACTCCTCGCACAACTGCCAGAGCTCGCACGCGTGCCCCGCGGCCTTGCGCACCCCGGCGAGGTGCGCGACCCCGTAGTTGAAGCCCGCCTGCGAGCCGGCGTTCGGGTAGACGAAGAGGACTTTCACGGCGCCTCCCGCGCGAACGCCACGCGGGCGATGATGTCCTCGGCGTCGAAGAGCGTCGAGTTCGACAGCGTGTCCACGTGCACCACCTTGACCGGCGCCGGCCCGCACGCGCGCCAGCGCCGCACGAACCTCGGGTTGTTGCTCCCGGCGAAGATCGTGCAGGCGGGCACGCCGAGGGCCGCGGCGATGTGCTGGCAGGCGGAGTCGTAGCCCACGAACTCGTCGCAGGAGGCGATCACCGCGGCGATCTCCCCGATGCCGCATTCCAGCGCCAGCACGCCGCGCCCGGACCCGACGCGGGGCGGCGGCGCGCCGAGCCGCGTCTCGGCCACCGCCACGCCGGCCGCCTCCAGGCCGCGGAGGAGCCGCCCGGACCGCCCGAGCTCCTCCTCGCCCGCCCCCTTGTCGAGGACCACGACCGTCCCCGGCGCCTCGAGCAGGTACGCCAGGAGCTTCGCCTCGAACTCCCCGCCGATCCGCTTGCGCGGGTTCCCGCCGACCCCGAGGTTGACCGCCACGAGCTGGCTCGCCCCCTGGTCCCGCAGGGCCCGGGCCAGCTCCCCGCCGCG
>CAYNDR010000175.1:9783-13260 GCA_964395295.1 uncultured Planctomycetales bacterium | reverse complement strand
GCGGAGGACCCTCATCGCGGCGGGCCGCTGGGGGCTCGCCACCACCGGCACCCCCGGCTTGATGATCCCGGCCTTCTCCCCGGCGATCTCCTCGATCGTGTTCCCCAGCCGGTCCATGTGGTCGTAGTCGATCGTAGTGACGGCGCACGCCGCGGGGGCGACCACGTTCGTGGCGTCCAGCCGCCCCCCCAGCCCCACCTCCACGACCGCCCAGTCCACGCGCCACCGCTCGAACAGCAGGAACGCCGCCGCGGTCATGATCTCGAAGTAGGTGGGCCGGAGCCGCCGGAGGAGCGGCCCCATCCGGTTCATCGCCCAGACGAGGCCGCGTTCGGAGACGGGGCGGCCGTCCAGGCGGATGCGCTCCCGCATGTGGACGAGGTGCGGCGAGGTGTAGAGGCCCGTCCGGAAGCCCGCCTCCCGCAGGATCGCCTCCGCCATGTGGGCCACGGAGCCCTTCCCCTTGGTGCCGGCGATGTGGAGCGAACGGAACGAGCGCTCGGGGTGGCCGAGGGCGGCGACGAGGCGCCTCATCCGGCCGAGCGTGTACCGCGGCTGGTCGCGCGCGGCCATGCGCTCGTAGTCCGTGAACCGGCAAAGATGCTCGACCGCCGCGCGATAGGTTCGGAACATGGGACCCGCCCCGGCCTTCCATCATACGGGGCGGCGGCGCGAAAAGAGGCAACAAAACGGCGGCTCCCCTGTCTATACTGGAAGCCTTCGAGCGAAGGAGAACCCATGAAACTGCTCATCGCCGCCGCGGCCCTGTTGGCCCTCCAGGACGAGAAGGTCGACCTGAAGTGGAAGTTCCAGAAGGGGCAGGAGCTCCGGTACCGCGTCTCGAACAAGAGCACGGTGGACATGGCCGCGATGACCCTGGAGCATTCGACGAAGACCACCTTCTCCTACGCCGTCACCGACGTGGCCGAGGACGGCTCGGCCGCGATCACCGTGAAGTACGAGGCGGTGGCGACCCAGGCCACGGGACCCATGGAGTACGACTACGACTCGGAGAAGCAGAAGGAGCCGCCCGCCCATCCCGCCGTCCAGGCGATGTCCCGGATCGTGGGACAATCCTTCTCGCTGAAGATGGACCCTTCGGGCAAGGTGCGCGAGGTGAAGGGGCTGGACAAGATGCTGGAGGCGCTTTTCAAGGCCGGCGAGGACGATCCCCAGGCGGCGCTCGCCCGGCAAATGCTCAAGCAGAACTTCTCGGACGAGGCGATCCGGTCGAATATGCAGCAGATGTTCATGCCCCTCCCCGAGGGCCGCGTGGGGAAGGGCGACTCCTGGAAGAACGATCTCACGGCGCAGGTCCCCATGGTGGGGAAGATGACCCTGGCGAGCCAGACCCGTCTCGCGGACGTCAAGGGCCGGGACGCCCACCTGGAGCAGGAGTGGAAGCTGGAACCCAAGGAGGGCGGGGAGCCGGACAAGGAGAAGAACCCCATGGCCGGCATGATCCAGATCACCGGCATGAAGGCCAAGGCCAAGGGGGTGTTCTCCCTGGAGCGGGGATTGTTCCTCTACGCCCAGGTAGACTCCACGATGACCATGTCCGCCGGGGGCCAGGAGATGGAGGCCCGGGTCGTCAACGAGACCCGCCTGCTGGACGGGAAGGCCGGCGACAAGAAGGGCTTCTGATCACGCCGGGAGCCGCAGGTCCGCGAACGAGCGGAACAGGACGAAGGAGGCGCCCGCGGCGCGGGCCGCGTCCTCGTCGTAGGACGAGTCGCCCACCAGGACCGCCTCGGCGGGGGCCACTCCCAGCCGGCGGCACGCCTCGAAAACCATGTCGGGCGCGGGCTTCGAGCGCGGGACGTCGTCGCACCCCACGACCGTCCGGAAGCGGTCCCACAGCTTCACGGCCTCCAGCGCCCGCCGCGCGAGGGCCCGAGGGCTGTTGGTGATCACCGCCTTGGGGAGGGCGATCCGGAGGAGGGCCTCCGCGGCGCCCTCCATGGCCCGGAGGTGCCCCAGGTGGTCCCCGTAGAGCGCGGCGTAGAGCCCGCGGATCTCCTCGACGCCGTGGCGGGGGAAGAAGCGGGCCACGTCCACCTCGATCCCCTGTCCCCAGCTGAGGCGGTACTCGTCCGGGGGGATGGGGGGGTATCCCAGCCGGCGCGCCACGTCGCCCAGGAGGTGGAGCCACACCTCGTAGGTGTCCACGAGGACGCCGTCGAGGTCGAAGAGGACGGCCCGGACCATGGC
This sequence comes from uncultured Planctomycetales bacterium, assembly GCA_964395295.1. Classification (GTDB taxonomy): domain Bacteria; phylum Planctomycetota; class MHYJ01; order MHYJ01; family JACPRB01; genus CAYNDR01. The sequence continues at coordinate 11,049 of CAYNDR010000175.1, read as the reverse complement.
GCGGAATGATAGCAAACCGGCCGGGGCGGCACTAGAATAGCCGCGCATGAGGAAGCTGGCGGCTCTCCTGGTCCTGGCGGCGGGCTGTTTCGAGCCCCCGAAGGCGGGGCAGATGGCGCAGGCGGTCTCGGGGCTGGCGCACCTTTACGCCTGGGACCCGTCCACGCAGGCGCGCGGCCAGTACGCCTACGACGCCGTGATGAGCTGGGGGCCGGAGATCCTGCCGGCCCTGGTGGCGCACATCCCCGACGAGACCCCCACCGCGATCCACGACGCCTTCAGCGGCCGGACCGTCGTGGTGGGCGACGTCTGCTTCCTGATGGCCCTCCAGCTCTCGGGGCGCCGCTGGCAGGAGTTCTACGACGACGGCGTCTTCGTCTCGACGGCGCTGGAGAACCCCGTCTTCTGCGTCCGCTGGAACGGCCGCCCCTCCCGCCTCAAGGTCCAGGCCCGCTTCGGCAGTCTCCTCCCCAAGGAGGATTGAGGCCTAGACGAGCGACTTCGCCGCGGGATAGAGCCTCCGGTAGCGGGCGTAGGCCTCGTCGTACGGCTTCTTCGGCTTCGTGACGGAGGTCTCCTTCACGAGCCGGTCCGCGGCCTCCTCCACCGACTTGAACGCCCCGACGCCCACGGCCGCCAGGATCGCCGACCCGTACGCGGCGCCCTCGTCGCTGGTGTTGACGGTGACGACCGGCACGCCGAGGACGTCCGCGATGATCTGGCGCCAGACGGGGCTCTTCATGCCGCCGCCCGTGACGCGCACGGACGTGGCCTTCATGATCTCCTGGGCGTCGCGGAGGGCGAACGCCGTCCCCTCCATGACGGCGCGGACGAAGTGGGAGGCGTCGTGGTCGGGGGAGAGCCCCGCGAACATCCCGCGGACGCTCGTGTCGGCGTAGGGCGTGCGCTCGCCCACCAGGTACGGCGCGAAGAGCAGGCCCTTGGAGTCGGCGGCGATCGGGGCGTCCTTGATCGTGGCGCCCACGACCTTGAGGATCCAGTCGTACGAGCGCGTGCCGGTGAGCATGCAGCCGAGCTGGAGGAACTTGCCGGGGACGGCGTGGGTGAAGGTGTGGACGCGCATCTCGGGGTCCACGACGGGCCGGTCGTGGCAGACGAGCAGGACGTTCGAGGTTCCCATGCTCGCCAGCGCCTGGCCCTCGCGCACGACGCCGATCCCCACCGCCGCGGCCGCGTTGTCCGCCGCCCCGCCCACCACGGGGATGCCGTTGACCTTCCCCGCCACTTCCGTGGAGCCGCAGGGCC
>CAYNDR010000175.1:0-9773 GCA_964395295.1 uncultured Planctomycetales bacterium | reverse complement strand
CAGGAAGGCATCGCGATCCGCACCGGCCACCACTGCGCGCAGCCGGTCATGGACTTTTTCGCCGTGCCCGCCACGGCGCGGGCCTCTCTCGCCTTCTTCAACAACCGGGAGGACATCGACGCTCGCCTGCGTGCGGCCGCAGGGCCGGGGGAAGAGCGCCGGGTCGATCCCCACCTTCTCGAGGACCTCGTTCGCCCAGCGGCCCTCGGAGACGTGCCACGCGATCATGCCCGAGGCGTCGCTGACCTCGTGGCGGACCTCGCCGGTGAGGCGGTAGCGCACGTAGTCCTTGCAGAGGAGCACCGTCCCGAGCTTCTTCCGCCAGAGGAGGTGCGGCAGGGTGAAGCCCGCGAAGGGGCGGTTGGCCACCGTGGAGCGCAGGAGGTCGAGGCCGACCTTGCGGACGATCTCCTCGCACTGGGCCTCGGAGCGGCCGTCGCACCAGAGGATGGCCCGGCCGTCCGCTTTGGCGTCGGGGCCGGGGCCCAGGCAGACCTCGGAGTGCATCATCCCGTCCATGCCGATGGCGTCGGCCTTGCCGAGGTCCTTGAGGATGGCCTTCACGGCCTTGATCCAGTCCTCGGGCTCGTGCTCGGCGCGGTTGCCCTCGGCGTGGAGCTTGTAGGCCTTCCGGACCGACTTGAGGACCTTGCCGGAGGGGAACTGGACCAGGAGCCCCTTGGCCCCGGACGTGCCGATGTCGATCCCGATCGTCTTCACGATGCCCCCCATCTGTTAACTCCGTGGCGACGCGACAGAGTTAACAGCGTGTTAACGCTGGCGCGACTCGACGGAGTTAACAGTTATACTGGACGGCCTTGGGGGATGCAAAGGACTCGAGCGGGACCGGTCCGTCAGAAGTCGAACAGGTCCCCCCGGTGGCGCGGCCGGCGGCCCCGGATGGGGCACCGCTCGGCGAGCCGCCCGACCGTGGTGAGCGACATCGCCCGCTTCAGCATCTCCGTCATGCGGCGCCACAGGGGGTGGGTGGGGCACTCCCGCACGAGGTCGCACACGCCGGCCTTCCGCACGCAGGGCACGGGCGCGATCTCCTCCCCCAGGCCGCGAAGCACGTCGTAGGCCGTGATGCGCCCCGGCTCCCGGGCCAGCCGGTACCCGCCCTTCTTGCCCATCACCGCCTCCACGAGGCGGGACTTCTTCAGGGAGAAGAAGATCTGCCGGAGGTAGGGCTCGGGGATCCTCTGGCGCCGGACGATCTCCACCAGCGGCACCGGCCGCGCGGCGGAGCCCCGCCAGGCCCCGCGCAGGGCCAGCTCGACCGCCGCGCGCAGGCCGTACCGGACCCGCGTCGACATCCTCAGCATGGTCCACCGGGCGAGGCGCCGGGGCGGCCTTCCAGGAATACCGTCATCACGGAAGACGCATTAATTACTGAAACTATAATATTATGAATCGCGGGGATGTCAACGCAATTCCGGCGGAGGTCAGGCCAGGTGGAAGACCTCCTCCAGCGGGCGCATGGAGGCGTCCGCCGCGCCCGCGGGCAGGTCCTCGAAGAGGTCCTTCACCTTCGCCTGCCACCGGGCGTTGACGGGCTCCTCCTGCATCCCGGCCACGGCCTTCGCGAAGTCCGGAGTCTCGCAGTACCCCACCAGGGTCCCGTCCCCGCGCAGGAAGAGCGAGTAGTTGCCCCACCCGCGGCGGCTCAGGGCCTCGCGCATCTCCGGCCAGACGTCCGCGTGGACCCGCCGGTACTCCGCGACCTTCTCCGGCTTCACCTTCAGGATGAAACAGACGCGCTGCATGGGCTCCCCCCTTCACGCCCGCGTGACGCGGACCCCCCGCGACCGCAGGGCGGCCACGAACGGCCCGTCCGCCCGCCGGTCCGTGATCAGCTCGTCGAGGTCGGCAAGGGCCAGGCACCGGACCGGCCCCGCGCGCCCGAGCTTGGAGCGGTCGGCCACGCAGACGACGCGGCTGGCGTTGGCCGCCATCCGCGCCGCCACCCGCGCGGCGTCGGGATCCTCGGCGTGGCTCCCGAGCGCCAGATCGAGGCCCTCGCTCCCCACGAAGGCCAGGTCGGCCCGGAACCTCTCGATCATCACCTCCGCCCCGGGACCCACGAGATCGGGACTGCCCCCCCGGACCCGACCCCCGACGATGAGGAGTTCGACGGGCGGGCGGCCCCACAGGGCGCTCGCCACGACGAGGCTGCTGGTGGCCACGCGGCAGGGGACGGGGCGGGCGGCCAGGGCCCGGGCGATCTCGAGGGTGGTCGTGCCGGTGTCCAGGAAGACCGTCTGGCCGGGCCGGACGCGGCGGGCGGCCTCGGCCCCGATGCGGCGCTTCTCGGCCCCGTGGCGGCGGCGGCGCTCCTCGAAGGCGAACTCGAAGGTGATGCGCCGGCCCGTCACCGCCCCGCCGTAGCAGCGGATCGCGGTGCCCTCCCGCGCCAGCGCCTCCAGGTCGCGCCGGACGGTGATCTCGTGGACGCCGAACCGGCGGGCGACCTCCGCGGTGGAGACGCGCCCGCCCCGGCCGAGCTCCGCCAGGAGGGCCCTCTGCCGGCGGCGGGCCTGTTCGGAGGTCCTGGGCATCGCGGCTATTCTAGCTCACGGCGGAGATTTGGGAAATCCCGCGCACCGCCGGTCAAATCCGCGGCAGTGCATAGCCCTCCCGCCGCTCGCGGTCGAGCCACCGGTCGGCCTCCGCGTCGCCGACGAACCGCCACTTCTGCGAATCCCACCGGAGCCGGCGGCCGTTCCAGTAGGCCAGGTTGAGGAGGTGGCAGACGGCGACACTGCGGGCGCCGATCTCCTCGTGGCAGACGGGAGGCTTACGGGACCGGATGCACTCCAGCCAGTTGCGGTGGTGGCCGGGCGACGGGAAGAGGTGCACGTCCTTGTCGGCAAGAGGCTCCTTGAGGATCGTGTCCGGCGCGCTGGTGATCTTGCCTCGGTCCACGTAGATCTGCCCCTCGGAGCCCTTGAAGACGATGCCTCCGCCCCTCCGGGTCAGGCCCTTGCCCACGTGGAGGACGGAGACGCCGTTCGAGTAGACGAGCCGGCCCCCCGTCCCCGCCTTGGGATCGTCGGGGGGGACGATCTCCACCGGTCCGGACCGGTCCATGTCGAGCGCCCACTGCGCGATGTCGAAGTGGTGGTGGCCCCAGTCCGTCGTGTCGCCGCCGCAGTACTCGCGGTAGTCCCGCCAGCGCGCCCAGTGGTGGTGCACGCCGCGGGGGCTGAGCGTCGAGTGGTAGGGGCGCTTCGGGGCGGGGCCCAGCCAGCGGTCCCAGTCGAGCCCCGGCTCCATCGGCTCCTCGGGCAGGTCGCACCAGTTGCTCGGCCCGCCCACGTCCACCGTGATCTCCTGGAGCTTTCCGAGGCGGCCGCTGCGGACGTATTCGACGGCCCGGCGGAAGGGACCCTCCGACCTCTGCTGGCTCCCGGTCTGGAAGACGCGCCCGTGCTTGCGGACGGCCTCGATGAGGACCTCGGCCTCGCGGATCGTGAGGGTCGGGGGCTTCTCGCAGTAGACGTCCTTGCCGGCCCGGCAGGCCTCGACGACCTCGAGGGCGTGCCAGTGCTCGGGGGTGGCGATGACCACCGCGTCGATGTCCTTCCGCTGGAGGATCTCGCGGTCGTCGCTGACCGAGGCGCAGCCCTTGTAGGAGGCGTCCGCCGCCTTGGCGTACTTGTCCTCCACCGTCTTCCGGGCGAACTCCCGGCGGCTGGGATCGACGTCGCAGACGGCCAGGACTTGGACGTCCGGATAGCCGAGGAACCTCTTGAGGTGGTTGTAGTTCATCACCCCCATGCCGATGAAGCCGAGGCCGAGGCGGCTCCCGGCCGCGGAACGCTCCTGGTTGCCGAGAGCGCAGCCGTGGACGAAGAGGGGCGCGGCGAGGGCCGCCGATCCCCCGATGAATCCCCGCCGCGTGAGACCGTTCTTCATGGCGTTCTCCTTCACAACAGGGGCTTGAGGAACTTCACGCTCTTCCGGAGCGCCTCGACGCCGTCGCACTCGATCGAGAGGCACCCGTCGTAGCCGGCCTTGCGGAGGACCTCCAGGCATCCCTTGACGTCCACGTCGCCGTCGCCGATCGCGCAGCCCGCCGTCTGCCCCGTGGCGTGGCCGTCCGACTTCACCCGGATCACGTCCTTGACGTGGACGTGCCGGACGTGCCTGACCACGGCCTTGAGGGTCTTGAGCGAATCGTTGCCGGCGACCGTGACGTTGCCCGTGTCGAAGTTGATCGCCAGGTGGGGCGAGCCGCTCAGCGACATGATCCGCAGGAGCCCCTTGGCGTTGGTGGTGTAGACGCCGTGCGGCTCGACCGTCAGCGTGATGCCGTAGTTGGCGCACGTCCGCAGGAGGTCCGCCAGGTTGTACTTCATGACGCGGAAGGCGTCGTCGTCGGTCATCCACCCGGGCTTGGGCCCCTCCGCGGTGTTGACGATGGGCGCGCCGAGGATGTAGGCGAACCGGACGGCCTTCTTGAGGTAGTCCACCCCGTAGACGGTGTCCATGAGGTTCGAGTGCGCGCTCAGCGCGGCGACCTTCATCCCCGCCTTCTCGATCGCCCGCCGCATGTCCATCGGGTCGTCCTCGAGGCTGGTGATGTTGCAGTAGCCGTAGACGTTGAGCAGGCACCGCCCCGTCATGACCTCCGGCTCGATGTACTTGAAGCCGAGGTCCTTCGCCGCGGCGATCGCGTACGAGAAGTCCTTCTCGGACTTGCGGAACGCGTCGGCCTCCGCGCAGAGCTTCATGGCCATGGTCGCTCCTCCCTCATGCCCTCATAATGTTCGAAACGAACATATATGATACGCCGGGGGTCGGCCGGCGGGGCCGGCCGGGAGCGAAATTCCCGTCACCCCTTCCGGGGGTCGGCGGCGGCCGGGAGGTCGCCGATCGCGAACTGGAGGCCGGCCAGCAGGTGCCGCAGGACCAGGGGATGGAGGTAGGTGGCGGTGGAATGCCCCAGCCCGCAGTAGAAGACGCGGCCGCGGCCGTGGGTCTTGACCCAGCTGATGGGATAGTCCCCCTCCCTCCCCTTGACGACCCCCTTCAGCCAGGCGGCCTTCTCGGCGGGGTCCGCCATCCGGGTCAGGTCCAGGCTCAGGAGAACGCGCAGTTTCTGCCGCGAGTAGGGCGCGCCCGGCACGTAGCATTCGTCGGAGATCCGGAAGCCCCCGGCCTCGAAACAGGCGTTGAGCGGATGCTCGGGCTCCTCCGGCCGGATCACCAGTTCCCCGCCGTAGTGGCCCCCGTAGAAGGCGCCCATCATCTCGCCGAACTCCTTCCAGTCCTGGAGGGCCGCGATGGCGCCGTGGGCGCCGGCGACGCCCTTGCCCCCCTCGACGAACTCCAGGAGGCTCCGCTTGACCTTCTCGTCGAGCAGGCGGGCGGGGTCCTGGGGGTCCCGGGGCGGGTTCTTCGACTCCGGGGGGAGGAAGGGGTGGCGGTCGTGGAGGTTGTTCAGGAACACGGCGTCGAAACCCTTGAGGCTCTCGGGGAGAAGCGCGCGGGGATCGTCCGTGGCGACGACCTCGAACGCCCCCGTCTTCCGGCCTAGGATCTTGACCGCCTCCTCGCAGAAGACGTTCCCCTCGTGCGTCCAGAGCCGCCCCCAGCAGAGCAGCTTGCGCGGCCGGGCGGGCGCCGCGGGCGCCTTGTCGGGCGCGGCGGCCAGGATCTTCGCGAGCTCCTGCTCGGTGGGCCTCCGGACGCGCCGCTCCTTCAGCCGGGCCTCCAGCACGTCGGGCGGCGTGGGCCCCGGCCACCCCGGCTCCTGCGACGCCGCCAGGCAGGCCACGGCGAAAAGCAACAGCGTCCTCATGGTACCGGCTCCCTAAGAGTCCCTAACAATATTCACCACAAAGGCACGAAGTACACAAAGAAGAAATGGATTGTTCATCCCCCCTGTCCCCCCCCGGGGGGGGGAGGGGGGAATCCCTTTCCAGGGTTTACTTGTGGGTCCTTTGTGGCCTTGGTGTCTTTGTGGTGAGAACCATACTGTCAGGCGTCAGTACTCCCATCCCTTCCGCGGCTCGGCGTGCACCAGGGCGTCGGCCTCGGGATTGTTCACCACCCTGCAGTCGATCGGGTCGTATTCCAGCTCCTCCTTGAACTGCGCCGCCACGTTGCCCAGCGCCAGCATCTCCCAGTAGGGCCCGGTGTTCTCGAAACCGCCGTACGCGGGGGGGCCGCCCCGGCAGGCCTTGTACCAGTCCTGCTCGTTGCCCGAAAGCCGCGGCAGTCTCTTCGGAGCCTGGGTGTCCACGCCCGCGTACGCGTCCGCCGGCAGGCAGGTCAGCGCGACGTTGTGTCCGTTGGCCTTGATCATGCCCTTGGCGCCCACGATGAGCCCGCCGGCCTTGTCCCCCCAGTCCTTGAGCTTCCTCCCCAGGCGCTCCTCGATCGCGTCCCAGGCCGCCTTGCCCGGGCCGTTGACCCACGTGTGGGTGATGGGCGGCAGCCCTTCCCGCGCCGGAATCCTCCACCGGACGATCTGCCAGGCGGGGAACGAGAGCTTGTTGATGCTCGAAACCTCCGCCGACACGAAGAGGCGCGGCTTGCTCTCCGGCGGCATGGCCCACACCGCCCCCATCTTCAGGGCCATGAAGGCCAGGTAGTTGTGGTGGGAGCCCCATCCGCCGAGCGTGGAGTTGATGAAGTCGCGCCAGGGGTGATACCGGAACCACCGCGTATGGAATTCCCGGTATCTCGCCGGGCCCAGCCAGAGGTCCCACTTCAGGTAGGCGGGACACGGCTCCTGGCCCTGGGGCGGGTCCTTGACGTTCGGGCCGCCGTCCTCGTTGAAGCCGTAGGTCTCCTTGATCTCCCCGAGCGCGCCCTCCTGGACCAGCTCCACGCCGCGGACGAGGACGCTGCTGCCGGCGCCCTGATTGCCCATCTGGGTGGCCACCTTCTGCTTCCGGGCCGTGTCGCGCATCAGGCGGGCCTCGTGGACGGTCCGCGTGAGCGGCTTCTCGCAGTAGACGTGCTTGCCGGCCTTCATGGCCGCCAGCGAGGCGGACGCGTGCGTGTGGTCGGGCGTGGCGACGATGACGGCGTCGATCTCCTTGTTCATCTTCTCGATCATGACGCGGAAGTCATGGAACACGGGCACGCCGGGAAGCTCCGAGCGGGCGTACGTGGCCTTGCTGTCGTCCACGTCGCACAGCGCCACCAGGCTCTGGGCCTTGGGGACGGTGTCCACGAACCACTTCCCCCGCCCGCCGGCGCCGACGAGCGCGATGTTGAGCTTCTGGTTGGCCTGGTAGCCCCAGGCGGAGCGGCCGGCGGCCAGCAGGACGAGGCCTGTCCCGCGGCCGATGAAGGCGCGACGGTCCATCTTCATGGCGGAATCCTCCACTCCTTCAACGCGGGGTCGCGGGGGCCTCCAGGTCGCCCGCCGCGAACTGCAAACCGTCCTGGTAGAACTTGAGGATCGTCGGATTCCAGAAGAGCTCGGTCCGGTGGCCGAGGGCGGTGTAGAAGACGCGCCCCTTGCCGTGGGCGCGGACCCAGGCCAGCGCGAAGTCGCCGTCCTTCCGGTTGATCCACTTGACCTGCATGTTGGTGTTCGGGACGTCGAGCGAGAGGATCACGCGCTGGTTCTGCCGGGAGTAGGGCTCCCGGTACTGGAAGATCTCGTCCGCGAGGCGGAAGTTCTTCCCCCCGAAGGCGGCCGCCAGCGGATGGTCCGGCTCGTCCAGCTTGATCCCCACCTCCTCGTTCCAGGGATGGCCGTCGAAGGTCCCGCCCAGCAGTTCCCGGAACTCCTTCCAGTGGGGGTTCCCGCCGATCGCGTAGTGGATGCCGAAGATCCCGCCGCCGCCGGAGACGAAGTCGAGGAGGCTCTTCCTGAGCGCGGCCTCCGCCGCCGCCTTGTCCCCGAGGTCCTTGAGCCGCTCCATCGCCTCATCGGAGGGGGTGATCCACGGGCCGGAGGCGTTGCAGAGGGCGATCGCGTCGAAGGCCTTCAGGCGCTCGGGGCGGAAGTGGGCGAGGTCGTCGCTCACGACGGGCTCGAAGGCGCCGGACTTCTCGCCGATCGCCTTGAACGCGCACGCCGCGTAGGGGATGTTGTAGCCCTTGTGGGGGTCCTTCTCCATGAGGTGGGGAGGGGTGATCCAGACGAGGACGCGGCGCTGTTTCTTGGGCGGCACGCCGGGCTTGGCGGGGGCGGCCTCGCGGATCTTCCGGGCCTGGTGCTCGGGGACGTCCTGCGGTCCGGCGGCCGCCAGGAGCGCCGCCAGGACGACGGCCGAGGATCGGTTCATCGAAGCCTCCTCCCTTTCAGAGCGACCAGCCCTTGCGGTACTCGCACGCGAGGAGCTTGTCCGCCTCGGGATTGTTCACGATCCTGCCGGCCAGCGGATCGTACTCGATGGGGCCTTCGACCTGGGAGGCCACGTTCCCGAGCATCAGGAACTCGATGAACGGCCCGGAGTAGTCGAAGTTGGACAGCGCCGGGGGGCCCCCGCGGCAAGCCTGGAGCCACTCCTGCTCGTGCCCGGGCGAGCGGGGGAGCACCGGCGGCGGGGCCTGGAAGTCCTTGAACTGCTCCTCGGGGAGGAGCGTGATCTTGCCGTTGTGCTCCGTGGCGAAGATCATCCCCTTCGATCCCACGACGAGGAGGCCCGCCCAGTTCCCGTACTTGCGCTGGCCGTTCCCTTCCCACTTCAGCAGTCCGGCCTTCACGAAGGCCTCGGTGTGTTCCCGCCCGTCGGGCTGGGGGGTGCCGTTGTGCCAGAAGAAGGTGACCGGCGGCATCTCCCCGCGCGCGGGGACCTCGAAGCGGATGAGCTCCCACTGGGGGAACGACAGCCTGTTGATCGCCGACGTCTTGGCCGTGACGCGGATGACCGGCGGCTTGCCGGACGGGGCGGCGTGCCAGAGCGTGTGGATGTTCAGCCCCATGAAGGGGATGTTCGAGGTGTGCGGTCCCCAGTTGCCCAGGTTCCCGGTGGCGAAGTCCCGCCACTGGTGCCACTGGAACCACTCGCGGTGGAACGGGCGGTCGGCGGCCGGCCCCAGCCAGAGGTCCCACTTGAGGTAGTCCGGGACGGGCTGGGTGCCCGAGGGCGGCGCGGTCCGTCCCGTGCCGCCGCCGTTCCACACGTGGTACTCGCGGACCTCGCCGATGACGCCGGCCCGGAGGTAGTCCACGGCCCTGCGGAAGGGCTCGTAGGACGTCCCCTGGTTGCCCATCTGGGTGGCGACCTTGAACTTCCGGGCGGTCTCGCGGGCCGCGCGGGCCTCGTGGACGGTGCGCGTCAGGGGCTTCTCGCAGTAGACGTGCTTCCCGTGTTTCATCGCCGTCACGGAGACGATCGCATGGGAATGGTCCGGGACGGCCACGATGACCGCATCGATCTGCTTGTCCATCTCGTCGAGCATCTTCCGGAAGTCGTGGAACTTCTTCGCCTCGGGGAATTTCGAGCAGGCCTCGGCCGATTTCTGGTCGTTGACATCGCAGAGGGCCGCGTAGTTCTGGCCGAGCTTGGGGATATACCCTACGAACCAGCTGCCCCGGCCGCTGACGCCCACCTGGGCGATGTTGAGCTTCTGGTTGGCCTGGTAGCTCCAGGCGGAAGGGCCGGCCGCCAGCAGGGTGAGCCCGGCCGAGCCTCGAAGAAATTCTCGACGATTCATAAATTACCCCTTGACAACATATATGATATATTATATATGCTCGTTGTGGAGGGAAAATTGCAAAATACAAAAGGAAATGCCTCGCAGGACAAGATCCATCGCAAGACACTCAGCGAACAGATTCGAGACGAACGGCTGGTCCG
>CAYNDR010000174.1:5700-13316 GCA_964395295.1 uncultured Planctomycetales bacterium | reverse complement strand
GCCATCCTCAAGGAATCCGACGCCGCGGTCCAGGAACTCTTCCGGATGATCCGCGAGGAGGCCGATCCGGTCGTCAAGGAGCGGATGGCCTTCCTGCTCCGGTTCGTGAAGGCCGATCAGGCGGGGCCGTTCGCGGTCGGGCTCGCGGAGAGCTCGGCGCCCGCCGACCGGAAGGCGGCGATCGGCGTCCTCCAGGATCTGCGCACCCAGGACTCGGCGAACGCCCTGATGCGCCGGGCGGACATCGATAACGAGATGGATCTGCGGCAGAGGTCGATCGTGGGTCTCGGGAAGATGCTTTCGGGGCCGTCGCCCGAATACAACCGCGACCAGGCCGCGGCCCTTGACGCCCTCCGCCGGTACACCCAGGCGGGGAACGAGGCCCCCATCCGCGCGGCCGCTTGGGACGCGTTCTCCTTTCCTCACCCCCTATCGCCGGAGGATGAGAAACTCATCCGGGACGCCCTGCACGCGGAGAAGGACCCCGTCGTCCGCAAGTCGGTGGAGAACGCCTTCCGGCACAATTCGGCACGTCAGAAGGCCGAGGCGGATCGGGTCAATTCGAAGAGCCGGATCGTACCGCGGTGAGGCCTCCGGGCCCAGGAAGGTAGCGGCCGCCACGTCCCGGGTGATATACTCCGCTCCGTGGTGAAAGTCTGCGTTCTCGACGTCGTGGGGCTCACGCCGGAGCTCGCGGCGCACGCGCCGCGGCTCTCGAAGCTCGGGAAGCCGCGCCCCTGGCGGAGTCCCATCCCCGCGGTCACCTGCACCGCGCAGGCCACGATGCTCACGGGGCTCGCCCCGTCGAAGCACGGCATCGTGGGCAACGGCTGGCTCTACCGCGACACCGGCGAGGTCCGCTTCTGGCAGCAGTCGAGCGCCCTCATCGAGGGCGAAGTCCTCACCCAGGGGGTCCGCTCCGCCCAGATGTTCTGGTGGTTCAACCAGGGCGCCCCGGTGGAATGGCACGCCACGCCGAAGCCGCACTACGGCTCGGACGGCTCGAAGGTCTTCGGCATCCTCGACCGGACGGGATGCTCCCTGGAAGAGCGCCTCGGCCCGTTCCCGTTCCACTCCTTCTGGGGGCCCAAGGCGGGCCTGCCCGCCAGCGAATGGATCGCGCGCGCCTCGGCGCTCGTGATGCGCCGGAACAGGCCCGACCTGACCCTCGTCTATCTCCCGCACCTCGACTACGACTACCAGCGCGCGGGGCCCGGCGATCCGCACCGCGTCGCCGAAGCGGACGCCTGCGCGGGCCTCGTGATCGACGCCGCCGAGGAGATCGGGGCGAAGGTCGTGGCCGTCTCCGAGTACGGCCTCGTCCCCGTCTCGCGCCCCGTGATGGTCAACCGCGCCCTGCGGGAGGCCGGCTGGCTGGCCGTGCGCGACGGCCCCTTCGGGGAGATGCTCGACACCTTCGAGTCGAAGGCCTTCGCGGTGGCCGACCACCAGGTGGCCCACCTCTACATCCGGGGCCTCCCGCCCGCGGAAGTCCGCGCGGCCGTGGAGAGGCTCGACGGCGTGGACCGCGTGTGCGGGCCGGCCGAGCTGGAGCTGGACCATCCCCGTTCCGGGGAGCTCGTGGCGCTGGCCCGGCCCGACGCCTGGTTCGCCTATCCGTACTGGCTGGATGACGCGCGGGCCCCGGACTTCGCCCGGACGGTCGACATCCACCGGAAGCCGGGATATGATCCCTGCGAGCTTTTCATGACCTCGCCGGCGCGGGCGGCGTTCCGCCTGCTCCAGAAGAAACTCGGATTCCGGTACCGGTTCGACGTGGTGCCGCTGGACGCCACGCTGGTGAAGGGGAGCCACGGGCTCCGGCCGGCGGCGGGGCAGGGGCCCGTCATCGTCGGGGAGGACCCGCCGGAGGACATGAAGGGCTTCAAGGCATACATCCGGAGGCTCCTGGACTCATGACAAGCGAAACCCCGAGGCTTCTGAAGGCCCTGCGGCGCGTGCCGGCGGACTGCACCCCCGTCTGGTTCATGCGCCAGGCGGGCCGATACATGCCCGAGTACCGCAAGCTCCGGGAGCGGCACGGCATCCTGGACCTTTGCTGGACGGCCGAGCTGGCCGCCGAGGTGACCCTCCAGCCGATCCGCCGTTTCCCGGGCCTCGACGCCGCGATCATCTTCAGCGACATCCTCATGATCACCCAGCCCATGGGGATCCAGATCGAATTCGTCCGGTCCGAGGGCCCGGCGATCCGCAATCCGGTGGCCGCCGAGGCCGACGTGGCCCGCCTCCGGCCCCTGGAGCCCGAGCGCGACCTCAAGCCCGTGCTCGACGCGATCCGCCTGGTCAAGCGCGAGCTGACGGTGCCGCTCATCGGCTTCTGCGGCGCCCCCTTCACGCTCGCGAGCTACCTCGTGGAAGGAGGCCCCTCCGAGGACTTCCTGAAGACCAAGGCCCTCATGCGCCAGCCGGCCTGGCCCCGCCTCATGGCCAGGCTCAGCGAGGCCATCACGGCGCACCTGCGCGCGCAGGCCGCCGCGGGGGCCGACGCCGTCCAGCTCTTCGACAGCTGGGTCGGCGCCCTCAGCCCCGAGGAGTACCGCCAGTACGTGATGCCCTGGTCGAAGCTCATCCTGGACGCTCTGGACGTCCCGGCCATCCACTTCGGCACGCGGACGGCGCCGTTCCTGGAAATCATGAAGGAGGCGGGGGGGGACGCCATCGGCGTGGACTGGCGGGTCCCGCTGGACGAGGCGTGGGGACGCCTCGGGGAGGCGGCCATCCAGGGCAACCTGGACCCGGAGGCGATGCTGAGGACGCGGACCGATCTCCTGAGCCGGGTGGACGACGTCCTGGCGCGCGCCGCCGGCCGCCCGGGCCACATCTTCAACCTGGGCCACGGCATCCTCCCGGACACGCCCCTGGAGAGCGTGGAGGCCGTCATCGAGCACGTTCACGAGAGGACGCGGCGGTGAAGACGGGCGTCCTGCTCATGGCGTACGGGTCTCCGGAACGGATCGATGACGTCGAGCCGTACCTGCGGCGTGTCCTGGCCCGCCGGCCGCCCAGTCCCGAGGTCGTGGCGGAATTCGAGGGACGCTACCGGCAGATCGGCGGCCGTTCGCCGCTCCTGGACATCGCGCGGGCCCAGGCGCGGGCCCTCGAGAAATCCCTGGGGAAACCGGCCTACGTGGGGATGCGCCACTGGGCGCCGTTCATTCCCGAGGCGGTCGAGCGGGCAAGGAAGGACGGGATCGAGCGGCTGGTGGGGCTGGCGCTGGCTCCGCAATACTCCCGCGCCGGCGCGGGCGCCTATCACGAGGAACTGGAGAAGACGGGGATGCCCTGCGTCCTCGTGAGGGACTGGCACCTGGAGCCCGCGCTCCTGCGGTACTGGCGGGAGGCGACGCGGGACCGGGAGTTCGTCCTGTTCACGGCCCACTCGATCCCACGGGAGGACTCCGAGCCCTACCCGGCCCAGTTCGCGGAGATGGCCCGGGCGATCGCCTCAGGCCCGCACGCCCTGGCCTACCAGTCGCGAAGTCCCTCCCCGGTCCCCTGGCTCGGCCCGGATATCCCCGAAGTCCTCCCCTCGCTCCGCGGGCGCGTGAGCGTGGCGCCGATCGGATTCGTCAGCGAGCACCTGGAGATCCTCTACGATCTGGACATCCTCCACCGCCGGCAGGCGGAGGAGCGGGGACTCCAGTGGGAGCGGCTCCCGATGCCCAACGCCCATCCCCTGCTCATCGAGGCCCTGGATTCGGCCGTGAGGAAGCACCTGTGAAGCGGGCCGTCGTCGTGGGGGGCGGGATCTCCGGGCTTTCCTGCGCCTACGAACTCCACAAGGCGGGGGTGCCGACCACCCTGGTCGAGCGCCGCCGCCTGGGCGGCACCATCCGCACGGAGCGGATCGGGGACTTCATCGTCGAGGGCGGCCCGGACTCCTTCCTGGCGGTCAAGCCGTGGGCGAGACAGCTCTGCGAGGAGATCGGCCTGAAGGACCGCCTCATCGGGATGAGCGCGCGGCGCGTCCACATCCTCTCCGACGGGAAGCTCCACGAGATCCCGGAGGGCTTCTACCTCACGGTCCCCACCCGCGTGTGGCCGTTCCTCACCAGCGGGCTCATCTCCTTCCTCGGGAAGCTGAGGATGGGGATGGACCTGGTCCTCCCGCGGGGGCCGGAGGTGGAGGATGAGTCGATCGGCTCCTTCGTCCGGAGGCGGCTGGGACGGGAGGCGCTGGAGAAGCTGGCGGAGCCGATCATGGCCGGCATCTTCGTGGCGTCGGCCGACGACCTTTCCCTGCGCTGTACGTTCCCGCGCTTCGCCGAGATGGAGCGCGAGCACCGGAGCCTGATCAAGGCGATGCGCCGCATCGTCCCCTCGAGCGGCGACACCAGCCCCTTCCTGACGCTCCGGGGCGGGATGGCCGAGATGATCGAGCGCCTCCTCTCGCGGATGCCGGGGACGACTTTCCTGACGGACCGGGAGGTCGTGGGGCTGGAACGGGGACCGGCGGACTGGCGCGTCCGCCTCGCGGACGGGACGCTGGAGGCCGACGCGGTGGTCCTGGCGGTCCCGACCCACGAGGCGGCGAGGCTGTGGCCCGGCATCCCGGCGGTGAAGTACGTCTCGACCTCGACGGTTTCCCTGGCCTACCGCAAGTTCCGCGACCTGGAGGGGAGCGGCTTCGTGATCCGGCGGTCCGAGGGGAGGAGGATCCTGGCCTGCACGTGGACCTCGAGCAAGTTCGAGGGGCGCGCGCCGGCCGGCCATCTCCTGGTCCGCTGCTTCGTGAAGGGGGTCGTGGAGGACGCCGCGCCCGCGGCCCATGAGGAGATGAAGGAGCTCATCGGCGCGCGGGAGGACCCGATCTTCTCGAGGACCCATTCGTGGGCGGACGCCAATCCCGTCTACGAGGTCGGCCACGAGCGCCGGATGCGCGAGTTCGAGGCCACGCTCCCCGGGGGCCTCTTCCTGGCCGGGAGCGGCTTCCACGGGACGGGGATCCCGGACTGCGTGCGCGACGGCCGCGCCGTGGGGCGCCGGGCGGCGGACCTGCTCAGGGGGCCGGTTTCCGCGCCGGGGGCGAGGCCGGGGACTGAGGCCCCATCGCGTCCATGATCTTGGTGGGCGCCTCGTCGTCGTCGATCCGGGTGATCTCCGAGTGGGACAGGAGCGGCTGAGGGGCGACCTGGACGCCCTTGCAGCGGGGGCAGCGGACCTTCCTGCCGGACATGCCGTCCTTGACGGCAAGCTTCTGCCCGCAGGAGCATTTGAACCGGACGGTCATGGAAGCACGCCCGCGACCCGGGGGCCGGACCTCCTATCCCTCTATACAACGCCGGATCTCAGGTGAACAGGATCGGGCTCCGATCGCCCGCGCTCGTGTCGATCCGCGTCTGGAAACGTCCAGGTATCTGCGTCCCGCAGGAAGGGCAGGCGCCGTCCTTGAGGGTTGCGACGGACACCGCGAACCCGCGGCGCCGGATGACGATCGCGCCGCAGGCGTGGCAGGCGGTGTCCTCGAGGGGGTGCCCCGGGACGTTGCCGATGTAGACGTACTTGAGCCCCTCCTCGCGCGCGATCTCGCAGAAGCGCTCCAGCTTCGGGATCGGCGTGGGGGGCAGGTCCGAGAGGTCGAGGTGCGGGTGGAACCGGGTCACGTGCCAGGGGGTGAACGGTCCCACGTTCTCCCTGATCCAGGACGCGATCTTGTGGGCGGTCCCCTCGTCGTCGTTGATCGTCGGGGTGACATTCGTGACGCACTCCACGTGCATGCCGTACTTCCGGCTCGCGAGCCGGGTCATCTCCAGGACGGGCTCCCAGCGCGCCACGCCGGAGATCCTCTTGTAGGCCTCCGCTGAAAACGCCTTGATGTCCACGCGCCAGGCGGTGAGGTGGGGCCCCACGAGTTCCAGGTGCTCCTCGGTCGCGTATCCGTTGGTCACGTAGACGCTGTACAGGCCCTGCTTCTTGGCCTCGATCATGGCCTCGATCGCGTGCTCCAGCCAGATCACCGGCTCGTTGTAGGTCCAGCAGATCCCGTGGGAGCCGTGCCGGCTGGCGAGCCGGACGCTGTCCAGGGGGGATATCTCGTCCATCGATTCGGCGGAATCCTCAAGGGGGTCGCGGGAGATCTCCCAGTTCTGGCAGCCCGGACAGCGGAAGCTGCAGCCGCGGGCGCCCATCGAGAAGACGCGGGAGCCGGGGTAGAAGTGGTAGAGGGGCTTCTTCTCGATCGGATCGACGCAGGCGGAGCTCACCCGCCCGTGGATCAGGGTGTAGAGGACTCCACCCCGGTTCACGCGCGTCCGGCAGGCCCCGCGGGCGCCCTCCGGGATGACGCACCGGTGGGCGCAGACGGCGCAGAGGACCTTGCCCTCCGGGAGCTTCCGGTAGAGGAGGCTTTCCTTCACCGGTTCCATTGTAATTCATCCGGGGTGCGGTTGCCACGCCGGGGCGCCCGAGGACACGGAGGTAACAGAGAAGATTTAAACATGGAGAACACGGAGGACACAGAGAAGAAAAATACGAATCGAACGGTCGAGGACGGGGAGGAAACAGAATAGTCTCCGGGACTTCCGTTCCCTCCTTGGCCTCGTCCGCCGCGCGGGCACGCCCCTATCAATTGACGATCCCACTATCCTGTGATTTAATACGCCGTCCCGGGGGAACCGATGAATCCGGGGGTCAGCGCGGCGATCTTCGCCACACTCGTCGTCGGGCTGGGGCTGGTGATCCTGACCCTCTCCTTTCTCCTGGGCCCCCGCCGCTCCAAGCCGGGGAAACTGGATCCCTACGAGTGCGGGAAGCCGCTGATTTCCCCGACCCGCGAGCGGTTCAGCGTCCATTTCTACATGGTGGCCGTCTTTTTCATCCTCTTCGACATCGAGACCGTGTTCATGATCCCCTACGCGGTCCTCCATAAGGAACTGGGGGCGACGGGGCTCGCGGAGGCGGCTGTCTTCGCGGCCGTCCTCGCCTTCGGGCTGGTCTATCTCTGGAAGAGGCGGGCCATCGAATGGGACTAGAGACCCTCGTGCCGCCGGGGATCCTCACGACCTGCCTGGAGAAGGTCGTGAACTGGGGCCGCAAGAACAGCCTCTGGCCCATGCCCTTCGGGACGGCCTGCTGCGCGATCGAGCTGATGGCGGCCCTGGCGTCGCGCTACGACATGTCGCGCTTCGGGACCGAGGTCATCCGCTTCTCCCCGCGGCAGGCTGATCTCATGATCGTCTCCGGACGCATCTCGATCAAGATGATGCCGGTCCTGCTCAAGATCTGGGAGCAGATGCCGGAGCCGAAGTGGTGCATCTCCATGGGCGCCTGCGCCTCGTGCGGGGGCATCTTCGACACGTACACCATGGTGCAGGGGATCGACCGGTTCATCCCGGTGGACGTCTACATCCCCGGATGTCCACCCCGGCCTGAGGGAATCTTTGACGCGGTCATGGAGATTCAGAAGAAGGTCGACCAGGAGAAGCTTCATCGACGGGCTTGAAGGATGGATCCGATCGACCGGGTAAAGGAGAAGTTCGCCGACCAGGTGCTCGGGACGCACGAGCACGCGGGCCAGAGGCACGTCCACGTCCGGCGGGACCGCATCCTCGACATCCTCCGCATGCTCCGCGACGAAGGCGGGTTCGACCTGCTGG
>CAYNDR010000174.1:4122-5690 GCA_964395295.1 uncultured Planctomycetales bacterium | reverse complement strand
TCTGCGTGGTCTACAACCTCTGCTCGATCGGGACGGGGGCGCGGGCGCGCGTGAAGGCCTTCGTGCCCGAGGGCGATCCCGAGATCGACAGCGCGTCGGCCCTCTGGAAGGCCGCACCCTGGGCCGAACGCGAGGTCTACGACCTCTACGGCATCCGCTTCCGGAACCACCCGGACCTGAAGCGGATCCTGATGCCCGACGACTACGAGGGCCACCCGCTCCGGAAGGACTATCCCCTCCAGGGTCGGGGGGAGCGGCAGAACTTCCCGAGGTACGCGCCGTGAACGGACCGAGGATGGACGTGGAGGAGCCGGAGGGCGACCTCGGCACGCGCCGGATGGTCGTCAACTTCGGACCCCAGCACCCCTCCACCCACGGGACGCTCCGTTCCATCATCGAGATGGACGGCGAGCGCGTCGCGCGCCTGGAGCCCGAGATCGGATACCTCCACAGCGGCTTCGAGAAGATCTCGGAGTACCGCACCTACAACCAGACGGTCACCGTCAGCGACCGGATGAACTACATCTCGCCCCTCTGCAACAACGTGGGGCTCTCGGTGGCGGTCGAGGAGCTGATGGGCATCAAGGTCACCCCCCGGTGCGCCGCGATCCGGGTGGCCCTCTGCGAGCTCTCCCGAATCTCCGACCACATCGTCGTGGTGGGCCTCCAGGCGATGGACCTGGGGGCCTTCACGATCATGCTCTGGGCCTTCATCGAGCGCGAGAAGCTCTACGACATCTTCGAGGACGCCACGGGGGCGCGCCTGACGACCTCCTACACGCGCGTGGGCGGGCTCCTCCGCGACGTCCCCCCCGACTTCGAGGAGAACTGCCGGAAGTTCATGAAGGAGTGCTCCAAGACCCTCGACGACATGGAGGGGATGCTCAACGAGAACCGCATCTTCGTGGACCGCACCCGGGGCGTGGGGGCGATCTCCAAGGAGGACGCGGTCAGCTTCGGCGTCACGGGCCCTCTGCTCCGGGCCTGCGGGGTGCCCCACGACATCCGGCGCGCCCGGCCCTACCTGGGCTACGAGAACTACAAGTTCGACGTGGTCACCGAGAAGGAAGGGGACGTCTACGCCCGCTACCGCCTGCGCCTCCGGGAGATGCGCGAGTCGATCAAGATCCTGGATCAGGTCCTCAAGACCATGCCCTCGGGGCCGGTCAACGTGGACGACCCGCGCGTGATGATCCCCGTCAAGACGGCGGCCAACGCGCCCTCGGGAGGCATGGAGGGGCTGATCTACCACTTCAAGGATTACATGTTCGGCCACGGGATCCGCCCGCCCGAGGGGGAAGTCTATTCCTGCACCGAGGTTCCCAACGGGGAACTGGGCTACTACCTGGTGAGCGACGGCACGCAGAGGCCCTACCGCTGGCGGGTGCGGCCGCCCTCCTTCTACAACTACCAGCCCTTCCCGCAGATGTGCCGGGGGGTTCTGCTGAGCGACGTTGTGGCCGTCCTGTCGAGCCTGAACATCATCGCGGGAGAACTGGACCGGTGAGCCGGGAATTGAGCGAGGACGCGAGGCGGGAGCTGGCGAGGCTCCAGGCCCGCTATCCGGA
>CAYNDR010000174.1:0-4112 GCA_964395295.1 uncultured Planctomycetales bacterium | reverse complement strand
GAGGGCGGCGGGGCGATGCTCCCGGCGCTCCGGCTCCTGGAGCGGGAGTTCGGCTGTGTGGACGAGGCCGGCATGGCCGAGGTGGCCCGGCTCTTCGGCGTGTCGCCCGCCCGGGTCTACGGAGTCCTTACCTTCTACAGCCACTTCCGCGGCGCCAAGGACGGGAAGTACGTCCTCCAGGTATGCTCGACCGTTCCCTGCGCCCTCAAGGGGAGCGGGAAGATCTTCGACACCCTGGCGGAGAAGACGGCGGGCGACCCGCTCTTCACGCTCAAGAAGGTCGAGTGCCTGGCCAACTGCGACGCCGCCCCCTGCATGCAGGTGAACGATGACTACGTGGACCGCGTCACCCCCGAGATGGTCGACGCGATGATCTCCGAGATGCGGGCGGGGAGGTGGGAGGCGCCGAAGCAGGTCTACGCGGTCCCGCCGAGCAAATACCCGCCGGTCCTCCTCAAGCACGTCCTGGAGCCGGGGAGCGACACGCTCGGCCACTACCTCGCCCGGGGGGGATACCAGACCCTGAAGGAAGTCCTCGGGGGCGGGAGGAGCCCGGAGGACATCGTCGAGGTCGTCTTCAAGTCCGGCCTCCGCGGGCGCGGCGGCGCCGGCTTCTCCACGGGGCAGAAGTGGAAGTTCCTCCCGAAAAACGACAAGCCGCGCTACCTCGACGTCAACGCCGACGAGTCGGAGCCCGGGACGTTCAAGGACAAGATCCTGATCGACCGGGACCCCCACGCGATCCTGGAGGGGGCCGCGATCGCGGCCTGCGCGATCCGGGCGAAGGCCGTCTTCATCTACATCCGGGGGGAGTTCGGCCCCGGGGCCCGGACCCTCGAGAGGGCGATCCGGGAGGCGGAGGCGGGGGGACACCTCGGCCCCGTCCCGATCACGGTCCACCGCGGCGCGGGCGCGTACATCTGCGGAGAGGAGACCGCCCAGCTCTCTTCGCTGGAAGGGAAGCGGGGGTATCCCAAGATCCGGCCCCCGTTCCCGGCCGTGGAGGGGCTCTTCCGATCCCCCACGATCATCAACAACGTCGAGACGATCGCCACGGTGACCCACGTCGTGAAGAACGGGCCCGAGTGGTTCCGCTCGATGGGGACCGAGAAGAGCCCCGGCCCCAAGATCTTCTCCGTCTGCGGCCACGTGGCGCGGCCGGGCTGTTACGAGATCCCGCTGGGCATCCCGGCCAAGGAACTGGTCTACGACCTGGCCGGCGGCGTCGCCGGCGGGAAGAAGCTCAAGGCCGTGATCCCGGGAGGGCTTTCCACGCCGGTGCTCACGGCGGACGAGGTCCATTCCGACAACCCCCTCATCCGGCTGGATTTCGAATCGCTGGCCGCCGCGAAGACCATGCTCGGCTCGGGCGGCATGATCGTCATGGACGAGACGGTCTGCATGGTGGACATGCTCTGGAACGCCCTGCGCTTCTACCACCACGAGTCCTGCGGGCAGTGCACCCCGTGCCGCGAGGGGACCGGCTGGATCGAGAAGCTGGCGGGAAAATTCGAGGAGGGGAGGGGGCGGGAGGCCGACATCGCCCTGCTGGACGAGGTCGCCGCGAACATGGTGGGGCGCACGATCTGCGTCCTGGCCGACGCGGCCGCGATGCCCACGCAGAGCTTCGTCCGGAAGTTCCGCGCGGAGTTCGAGGCGCACGCGAAGGGGAAGGGATGCCCCGGCAAGCACGGCGCCGCCCGGGAACTGGTCGGCGCGAAACCGTGATCCCATGGCGAAGATCAAGATCAACGGGAAGGAGATCGAGGCCCCGCCGGGCGAGAAACTGCTCAAGGTCTGCCTGGACAACGGCTTCTTCGTCCCGCACTACTGCTGGCACCCAGGCCTCTCGCCCTCGGGGAACTGCCGGATGTGCCTGGTCAAGGTCTCCAACTCCCGCAAGCTCGAGGCGTCCTGCATGTACCCGTGCACGGAGGGCCTGGAGGTCTGGACCGAGGGGCCGGAGATCGCGGCGGCCCGGAAGACGGTCCTCGAGTTCCTGCTCGTCAACCATCCCCTGGACTGCCCCGTCTGCGACAAGGCGGGGGAATGCTCCCTGCAGGACTACACCTACACCTGGCGGGGGGGCCTCAGCCGCTTCGAAGAGGCGAAGAACATCCGGCACACGAAGGACCTCGGCCCCAACGTCCGCCTCTGGGGCAACCGCTGCATCGTCTGCACCCGGTGCGTCCGGTTCTGCGAGGAGGTGGCCGGGACGGGCGAGCTCTGCGTCGTCCACCGGGGCGACCGCTCGGTGGTGGACGTCTTCCCGGGGATCCCGATCGACAATCCCCTCTCCCTGAACGTCGTGGACGTCTGCCCGGTGGGGGCGCTCAACGACCGGAACTTCCTCTACCGGGCGCGCGTGTGGTTCGCCTCGGGGGCGGAGAGCGTGTGCCCCTCGTGCAGTCGGGGCTGCAACCTGCGGTTCACGGTCCTGGGCAACGCCGTCCAGCGCATGGTCGCGCGGCCGAACCTGGAGGTGAACCGGTACTGGATGTGCGACGAGGGGCGCCTGAATTTCCGCTACGTGAACGGGGACCGGCGGCTCACGGCGGGCCGCGGATCGGCCCGCGACGTGGTCGCCGCGGCGCGCCGGCTCAAGCTTGCCGGGGTCGTCTCCACCTGGCAGACGGTCGAGGAGATGCACCTCTTCAAGAAGCTCATGGAGGCCCTCGGGGCAGGGCCGGTCGGATTCCTGACGCGGAGCCGCGGGGAGCGGCGGGTGTTCAAGGACGGATTCGCGATCGAGGCGGACAAAACCCCCAACCGTGCCTGGGCCGCGGCGCTCTTCGGCGAGGAGGCGGTGGCGCGGGGCGTCGCGGACGTGGTGAAGGCCCTACGATCGGGGGACGCCAAGGGCCTCCTGGTCCTCAACGGCATCCCGGACCTGGAGATGCCGGCGGACCTGGTGGAGGCGGCGCGGAAGGCGGAGTTCACCGCCGTGGGAGACATCCTGAAGGGCCCTCTCGACGAGTTCGCCGGCGTGGTCCTGCCCGGGGCCGCGTGGGCGGAGAAGGACGGGACGTTCGTGAACGTGGACGGCCGCGTCCAGCGCATCCGGAAGGCGGTCCAACCTCCCGCCGGGGCGCGGCCGGAGGTCGAGTGGCTCCAGGAGGCGCTGGCGGAGGCGGGGGAGCGGCGGCAGGCGGTCTCGGCGGAAGGGATCTTCCGCGAGGCGATGCCGGGGCTGGACTATTCGAAGGTGGGAACGATGGGCGTCAAGAGGAATGGCCACGGCGCTTAAAATCCTGTTCGGGCTGGGCTTCGTGGTGGGCCTCGTGCCGATCGCGGTCTACCTGGAGCGGCGCGTGAGCGCCTTCATCCAGGGCCGGCTGGGGCCGAACCGCGTGAACCTGCCCCTCGTGGGGAGGCTGGGCGGGATCCTGCCCGGAGGGCTCGGCCAGCCGCTCGCGGACGTGGTCAAGCTCCTCTTCAAGGAGGACGTCATCCCCGACCGGGCCGACCGGTTCCTGTTCGTCCTGGGCCCCCTGCTGGTCTTCATCCCGCCGGCGATCGGATTCGCCGTGATCCCCTTCGGGAACCGGATCGGGGACCACTCGCTCCAGGTGGCCGACCTCGGCATGGTGGGCGTCCTCTTCACGATGTCGATCCTGTCGGTGGCGGTCTACGGGCTCGCGTTCGGCGGCTGGGCCTCGAACAACAAATACTCCCTGATGGGCGGCCTGCGGGCCTCCGCCCAGCTCATCTCCTACGAGGTGACGCTCGGGCTCTGCGTCGTCACGGCCCTCATGTTCGCGGAGAGCGTGGACCCGCGCGTGATCGTGGGCAACCAGGCGAAGGGGCTCCTGGGCTGGAACGTCTTCGGGGGGGGGAGCCTTCTGCGGGCGCCCTTCGGGATGCTGGCCTGCCTCCTGTTCTTCATCGCGGCGCTGGCGGAGAACAAGCGGCTCCCCTTCGACCTGCCGGAGTGCGACGCGGAGCTCGTGGGCGGCTTCCACACGGAGTACTCCGGCATGAAGCTCATGCTCTACCTAGTGGCCGAGTTCCTGAACATGGTCACGGCCTCGTTCCTCATAGTCATACTGTTCCTCGGCGGATGGCATTTCTGGGGGATGACCGGCTGGGAAGCCAGTGTCGGCTGGCCGATC
>CAYNDR010000173.1:0-13316 GCA_964395295.1 uncultured Planctomycetales bacterium | reverse complement strand
GCGCACCCCTCGCAGGGATTCAGGGCTGGTGATGATGGTGGTGGTGATGCGCCGGCGGGGTCGCCTGGGCGTAGGCGAGGTTCCTCATCGACATGACGGCGATCGCGGGAGGGACGTACGCGGCCTTCTTCAGCACGCGCCTGAGGAATTCCCGGCGGGCCTGGGAGGGGTTGGGGGAGCCACCCGCCTGATTCACTTTTGAATGATCCCCCGGAGCCGCCCGAAGATGTCCATCACGATGTCCAGCAACTCCCGTTCGTCGACCACCAGGCCGGCACTCTCATCATACACCATTTTAACGATGTCCGCGGTCCTATTCTTCCCGTCCACCAGGCCGCAGATCCGCGCCACCAGCGGCGCCAGGGGGGCCGGTTGTGGCACGTATTCCGGGGATCCGCGGCGGAGCAATCCCAGGTCCCCCGGCAACGCATTCACGCTGGTCCCTTCCCTTGCCCCCCTCTCTCCGCGCAGGGTCCAGCGCCACAGGAGGTCGTCGGGTCCCGGGCCGTAGACGTGCTCCGCCGAGAGCGCCACTTCCTCCCCTTCCCGGCAGGGCAAAGGATCCTCGAAGGGGAAGCCGATCATTCCCCAGGCGCGATCCGGGGAAGACGGCGAGTTGTCCAGCGACACCCCGTCCGCCAGGCGGAGCCGGACCCACCCCCCCAATCCCGTGATCGAACCGCCCCGCGCGCAACGGGAAACGCCGGAAACGACTTCCCGCGCGGGCATCGGCGATCCCAGGACCAGCCGTCCCACCGGCGCGCCCGGTCCCACCAGGTGCGCGGATTCGAATTCCCTCCCCACCGGCAGGTTCAAGGCCCTTTTCCGAAGGAGCGTCAGCGCCTCGGCCGAAAACGGAAGCTCCCCCGCATCCGCCGGTCCCGCGGCCGCGAACGGCCTGTCCACCGGCGCCAGGAAGAACTCGACCTCCCGCGGAAGATACCGGGCGCCGGGACGGGCCAGGGCGCGCACACGTTCCAGGAGACGTCGGAGCCCGGGGCAATGCCCGAAGCCCCCGAAGTCCTCGAAGATCACGACGTCGGCCGGGGCGTCCAGGGCGATCCGGGTGACGTCCGCCTCCAGCAGGCGGACGCGCCCCCCGCCCTCCCGCTCCACCCCGAGCTCCCTCGCCAGCGCCGCCGCCACGGGATCCATCTCCACCGCGGTGACGCGCGCGGCCCCGGCGCGGGCGGCCATCAGCGCGTACGTGCCCAGCCCGCAGCCCACGTCGAGGACGTGGTCCCCCGGCCGGACCGTCGCCTCGATCGCGCGCCGGTATCCCGCCAGCCGCTCGCGGAGCTCCAGGAGCGAGGCGTAGTACTCGAGGCCCGCCGTCACGGATTCACCCGCCCGAGAAGCAATCCCCGGACGACCGCGCACCGCATCTCGATCGATCCTCCTTTGACCTCGACCACGGGAATCCTTTTCGCCAGCCGGGCCAGCGCCGCCAGGGCCCGATCTGGGCGATCATGGAAGTTCCAGGCGAGCCGGGACAACCGGGCGACGGCCATTCCCTTGTCCAGCAGGTCCACGGTCATCGCGGGCGTCCGCCGCCGGTCCAGCAGAACGATCCCGCGGATCGCCGGCGGCCCGCGGCGGCGGGGGGCGACCAGCCCGGCGGCGGACCGCCGGACCAGACGCGCGGCCTCGGGGACCGCCCGGAGGACGCCCGGCTTGAGCCGCACGGGCCGCTCGATCGCGAGCACCTTGCCCGAAGGGGCCACCAGCGCCACGTCGTCCGCGAGCACGGAGAACCCGTGGCGGAGCGAGAGCGCCAGCGCCAGCGAGGTCTTCCCCGCCCCCGGCTCCCCGGCCACGATCACGCCCCGTCGCCCGTGCGCCAGCAGGGCCGCGTGCAGGACCAGGGACTTCCCGCGGAGCCGCTCCAGGGCCTCGCACGTGGCGGCCCATTCCGCCCAGACGCACAGCTCCCGGGGGTCCGCCCCGCCGAAGAGGCGGCGTCCCCGGCGCCGCAGGATTCCCCTCTTTCCGTCCCACCGGAGCACGACCGGCGCGGGGCCGCGGGCCTTCCGGGCCGGTCCGGCCCCCAGGGCCCTTTGAAGCAGGGCGGACAGTCCCTCGTCCCCCTCGATCCGGATCGGGAACCGCTCCCCGCCCAGGCGCGCCTCCAGGGAAACCCCTCTCATGCGCCTTCCAGGAGCTTGTGGGAGCGGAAGTCCTCCAGGGATTTCTCCACGTCCCGCCGGAGCCGGTCCGGCGCGGGGGCGCCGGGGCCCAGGGCCTCCGCCAAGTCCGCCGCGATCTCCTCGGCGGTGCGCCGCCCGTCGCAGGAGACCCAGACGAAGGCCGCGCTGGCGTTGAGGACGTAGACCTTCTGCCCTTCCGTGTCGTAGAGCACGCCTCCCTCGGAGACTTCCTGGTAGAACAGATCCCGGCGAGGGAGGGGCGCCATGTCCCCCATTCTAGCTTGGCCCGGGCCCGCCTCAACGTTTCGATGGCCCCGTCTGGCGGCCGGGTATAATCCGGGGCGGCCATGGACGCCGTTCTTCCGACCGTGAGCGCGCTAGAGGACTCCTCCCGAGGTCGTGCGGCGCTCCGACGGGTGGCGCCGAAGGGCTACCGCTCAAGTCCCTGTTTTAGCTTCAGAATTCCCGGTTCTTTCCCCAGGATTTCTAGAGTGATGAGATTGAGGGCCGTCGCATAGACACGGCCCGCCTCGTACGCCGACGACCATTTGTCGGCAATATCCCAGGACCCTTGGACGCATCCCATCGCCGCCGACTGGTTCGGGACCAGCGCCCTCTCGAGGGCGTTCCTCCACGGTTTCCACCCCTCTCCCTTGGGGCCCTCATAGATGCACAGGGCCGCAGAGCCGAAGAACCAGTAGCAGTAGTCGATGAAAAGCTTGTCGCAACTCGGCGGGTCCTTTTTCAGCAACTGCAGGGCCTCCAAGGCTGGATCCTTTTTGTCCCGCTTGATAATGCAGCGCGCCAGGCAGGCGCACGCGGAAAGCGTTTCATGGTGTTCGAATTCCATACCCAGGCCAGGAATAAATCCCCCCACCCCCTTGAAAGTGTATCCTGCCCGGGGGTACCCCTCTTCGGTGACCTCGTCGTACCAGGCGAGGGCGCCCTCGTAGGCGGCCTTCTCGAACGTGAGCCCCGCGACCTCCGCGTCCCGGAGCGCCATGACGCACCACGTCGTCACGGAGGTGTCGTTGTCCCCCGACCGGGCCGAGTAGCGCCACCCTTTCCCGGGATTCCGGGCCTGTGCCAGGAAGTCCACCGCCCGCCGCGCGGGCTCCTTGAGGTATTCCGCCTTCGTGTTCGACAGGGCCTCACAGAGGGCCATCGTCCCGATGGCGTGGCTGTACATATACTTGCTGTCTTGACGGGCCGGCAGGCACCCCTCACGATCCTGCCGGCGGACGAGCCAGTCCAGCCCCTTCTTCGCGACTTCTCCAAAACGATACAGGCGCTCCGGAAGGGCCGGATCGCGGAACTCCCCCATGTAGAGAGGGGAATACCCCGCCCCGAGAAAGGCCAGGAGGGCGAGCCCGGTGACCCCGACATCCCCCGATTCCTTGCCCGGCCCGGGACACGGGGTTCCAACGCATCGGCGGGGCCATGCCTCGGCGCCCCAGTGGCCTTCCGGGGCCTGGTGGCGCGCGAGCCACATAAGGCCTTTCTGGATCGGGCCCTCGGGCCGGGCCGCCGGAGAAGCCTTTTCGGCCTGCGGCGGAGACTCTTGTCCGGCGCAGGGCATTCCCGTCAGGAGGACAAGCCCGACCGCGGACAGCGCGAGAGAAAGGGCTTCTCTGGCCATGGGGATCGCACCTGGAGGTATTGAACGGACCCACGCGGCAAGGGTTCACTGTTTAGTCTGCAGAATCTGAACGCGGGTGGGACGTGGCCCTGGCCAAGGCCTTGAGGAGGAGTCCGGCGGAGAGCGCGGTCAGGCTTCCCGGGACGGGCGGGTCTGCCAGGGAAAGGCATCAGCCCCTCAGGGCCTTCAGGAGTTTACTCGCGTATTATAGAAAGGGCTTGGATTGGAAGCCATGAGCGGTCGGCCAATCGGCCAAATGCGTTAGCCGTGGAGTACCAGGCGCGAAGCAAAGGAGGTTGCCATGAGGTGGTTGATCGTCGGATGGCTCCTGCTGGGTTGCGCGGCTTCGCCCGCGTGGGCTCAGGCCATTTCCTTCGACGACGCCAAGAAGGGGGACGAGGCCAAGAAACTCGCCTTCTTGGACCAGGAACTTGGAAAGCTCGTATTCGACAAGGAGAAGAACC
Source organism: uncultured Planctomycetales bacterium (assembly GCA_964395295.1). GTDB lineage: Bacteria > Planctomycetota > MHYJ01 > MHYJ01 > JACPRB01 > CAYNDR01. Next base: position 9,066 of record CAYNDR010000173.1, on the reverse strand, counting down.
CCAAGGGCTGCGTGAAGGCCTGGTACTACATGGCCAACGCCAACCAGAAGGCGAAGGCCGAAGCGGCGATGAGGGAGGACTACAAGAAGGACGGGCGAGAGAAATCCTGCGAGAAGGAAGTGACGGCGCTGCTGAAGTCGCTGGAGTCCCCCTCCTCGAGGATCCTTCCGTTCTATCGCGAGGAGGCACCGATTGCCCGGAGGAAGCACCAGGGCATCCTGCTCGTGGGCGACGTCCTCGGCCTGCAGGACGAGAGTGAGTTTCGCAGCACCCTGGACGATTACATCCTCTCCTACCTCAAGAGTCGCGAGGAAGGGATGGTGTTCAAGGACGGGGACAACGAGTATGAGCTGAATGTCTATGCCCCCGCCACAACAGAGATCGCCCATACGAGTCTGATCAATCTTCATGCTCGGTCGGTACAGATTCAGAAGATCGCCGGGAAGAGCCGCAACGCCTCCGACAATTTCCGCAGGGCCGTGGTCAGGGACTACCTGGACAGCCACAAGCTGTACCACCATCAACTCAGGAGACAGCAGAAGATCTTCGATGACAACAACCAGAACGACATGCAGAAGGAGATCGTGGATTTCCTGACCTTTGCGAGAGACATGATCCACAAGAACATGAAGAAGGCCGGTGTGGAGCACAAGATGGTCGACAAGGATGCTTTCGAGTACTCACTCGAGGGGATTTAGCGCAGGGACCGCCACACTTGAGGTACCAGGCTCCGACCGATCACGCGCGGCGACCGGGTCCGCCCGCGATCGAGGCCCGGGAGACGCCGGACGGCGTCCTCTTCGTGCTGCCGGCCCGGAGCCTTGGGCGTTTCCGCTTCGTCGGACTCGCCTGGTTCTCGGCGGCCCTGCCCTTCACGGGCTTCATGGTCGCGCGGATCGCGAGCGGCGTCATCGGCCCGCTGTCCTCCGAGGGCCTCTCGATCGACGTCGTCTTTGGGATTTTTCTCGCCATTTCCATCCTGCTCATCGGCGGCGGCCTGGCCGCCACGGGACTCCTCGTCTTCGCGGGCCACGGGGAGGTGGAGCTCACGCGGGACCGGATCCGGGGGATCGAGCGGTGCGGACCCCTGCGATGGTCCCGGGCGGCGCCCCTGGAGCGCCTCCGGCGCTTCAAGGTGGAACGGGCTGAGGCGAGGATCAACGGCCGCCCCGTGGAGGCGGGGCCGATGGCAGGGCTGGGCCGTCTCCAGGCGGAGTTCGAAGGGCGTGCGCCCCTGACCCTGGTCGCGGGGTATCCCTTCGCCTGGCTCGAGGCGCTGGCGCGCGACCTGGCGCGCCGCCGCGAGAAGGCGGGGGCGGGAGAGATCCCCTCCAAGGGGGTAAGCGTTCAGGGGCATCTGGGAATCAAGAATGGAGAATCGAGAATCAAGGAGTAGTCCCCCCTTTCCCCCGGGGGGCAAGGGGGGAAATCCATTCTCGATTCTTGATTCTCGATTCTGGCCATGACCAGGGACTGAACGCATACCCAAGGGGTTTTAGGCCCCTCGAATCCCCCGGCTCCGGCGTAATACTTCCTGTCCGGAAAAGGAGGCGCTCATGGAGATCGAACGCCGCGAGTTCCTGGGCTCCGCCCTCGGCGCCGCCGCCCTGGCCGTCCTCGGCCACCGCCGCGGCGACGCCCGCGAGGTCCTGTCGCGGGCCGGCCTCAAGGTCGGCGCCTGCGACTGGAGCCTGCGCAAGGAGGGCAACCCGGAAGCCTTCGCCGTGGCCAAGGAGGCGGGACTCGAGGGCGTGGAGGTCTCCCTGGGGAAAGGCACCGAGAAGCTCCCCCAGACCGATCCCGAGCGCCAGAAGCTGTTCGTCGAGGAGTCGAAGAAGACCGGCCTGGCCATCCCCTCCACGTGCCTGGAGATCCTCCACCGCGACAACCTCAAGGCCCACCCCAAGGGCCCGATGTGGGTGGAGCAGGCGATCGAGGCCACCGCCGCGCTGGGCGCGAAGGTGATCCTCCTCCCCTTCTTCGGGAAGCAGGCCATCACCGAGCGCGCCGAGCAGGCGGCCACCGCGGAGCGCCTCAAGGCCCTGGCCCCCAAGGCGGAGAAGGCCGGCGTGATCCTCGGCCTCGAGAACACGATCTCCGCGGAGGACAACGCCTGGATCATGGACCAGGTCAAGTCGCCCGCGCTCCAGGTCTATTACGACTCGGGCAACTCCTTCCCGAAGTTCGACATCTACAAGGAGGTCGCCTGGCTGGGGAAGGACCGGATCTGCCAGATCCACCTCAAGGACGGCGGCGCCCTGCTGGGGCAGGGGAAGATCGACCACCCGAGGCTCATCGAGGCGATCCTGAAGAGCGGCTACGCCGGCTGGCTGATGCTGGAGACCTCCGCGCCCGGCGGCGTCAAGGAAGCCTTCTCCGCCAACGCCGCCTACGTCCGGAAGCTCGTCGAGGAAAAGGGAAAATAGTCCCACCACAAAGACACGAAGCACACGAAGAAATACCCCGATTGGGGATTTCCCCTGCCCCCCCGGGGGGGAAAGTGGTGAGTTTCTTCAGGGCAGGGCCGCGATGAACTCCATCAGCGCGGCCGCGAACGCGTCCGGCTGTTCCAGGAACGCCAGGTGTCCTGCCCGCGGGATCGCCCTCAGGACGGCCTGCGGCAGGCGCCGCTTGAGCTCCATCTGCACCGGGAGCGGCGCGACCCTCTCCTCCGTCCCGAAGACCAGCATCGCCGGGCACTTCACCCGGCCGAGCGCGGCGGTGACGTCCGCGGAGGCCACCATCCGCGCGCAGGCCGCGTAGGCGCGCCGGTCGTTCCCGAGGAGCCCCGCCTTGGCCAGCCCCACGAGAGAGGGATTCGTCGCGTGGGTCGTGGGCCCCAGGGCCGCGGCCACCACGGCATCGGCCACGGCGGCCAGGCCCTGCTCCTCCACCGCCGCCGCCCGCCGGTTCATCCGGTCCCGGCCCGCCGGGCCCATCGCGGCGAAGCCGCCCACCGAGACGACCCCTTGGACGAGCCCCGGATGGTCGGCCGCCAGCTGGAGCGCCACGGCGCCCGCGAAAGAGGCGCCCACGGCGACGCACCGCTCCAGGCCCGCGGAGCGGCACACGGCGGCCAGGTCGCCGGCGAAATCCTGGATCGAGTAGCCCGAGGGAGGCTTGTCGGAGGAGCCGTGGCCGCGAAGGTCGGGGATCACCGCCCGGCAGGCCGGCGAGAGGAGGCCGGCCACCCCGTCCCACTGGCGGAGGCTCCCGCCCAGGCCGTGGGCCAGGAGCACGGCCGGACCCGACTCGCCCGCAACCTCGTAATTCAACCCGACGCCGTCCGCCTCGGCTCTCATCGACGCCTCCCGGGGGATCAGACCTTGAACTGGCCCACCAGGCCCTGGAGCTCCGAGGAGAGGCGGGCCAGCCCGGAGGCCGCCTCCTCCGTCTGGCGCGCGCTCCGGGAGGCGCTGGCGGCCGCCAGGGCCACCGTGTTGATGTGCCCGGTGATCGCCTCGCTGCCCTTGGCGGTCTCCTGGATCGTCCGGCTGATCTCGTTGGTCGAGGAGGTCTGCTCCGCCACGGCGCTGGCGATGGTGTTCTGGCTGTCGTGGATCTGCTTGATGACCGCGCCGATCTCCCCGATGGCCCCCGTCGCGGCCTTCATGTCGCGCTGCATCGCGTCGATGCGGTCCCGGATCTCCTCGGTGGACTTGGCCGTGGCCCGGGCGAGTTCCTTCACCTCCCCGGCCACGACCGCGAACCCCTTCCCCGCCTCGCCGGCGCGCGCCGCCTCGATGGTGGCGTTGAGGGCCAGGAGGTTGGTCTGGTCCGCCACGGAGGTGATGATCTTGACGACGTTCGAGATCTCGGTCCCGCTCTGGCCCAGCCGCGCGAGCGTGGCGTTGGCGTCGCCGGCGATCTTCACGGCGCCGGTGGCCACCCCCGCCGCGGTGACCGCGTTGCGGGAGATCTCGTTGATCGTGGCCGTCATCGACTCGGTGGACGTGGCGACCGACTTGATGTTGGCGCTGATCTCCTCGCTGGCCGAGGAGACGCCGGTGGCCTGCTCCGCCAGCTTCGTCGCGTCCTGGTTCATCTGGCGGCTGATGGTGTTGAGCTGTTCCGAGGCCGTCCCCAGCGCCCGCGTGTTCTGGCCGATCGCCCGGACCGTCTCCTGGAGCTTCGCCACGAAGGTGTTGAAGTTCCGGCCCAGGAGGCCGGCCTCGTCGTTCCCCTCCACGGGGACCCGCTGGGTCAGGTCCCCCTGGCCCCCGGCGATGTCCTGGAAGCGCTCCACGAGCTGGATGAGCGGGCGCACGATGGGCCGCCCCAGGAAGCTCGCCAGGAGGACCGCCAGGAAAATCGAGCCGCCCAGGACCAGCATGAGGGTCACGATCCGGACGTTCGAATGCGACCTCGTCTCCCGCAGGTCGGAACGCAGGACCAGGGCCCCGACCGGCCGCTTCTCGTTGGTGACGGGCGCCGTGATCACCACATGGCCGCCCACCCATTGCTGGCCCTCGCCGGGGACCTGCCGGGGCAGGAGGTCGAGGCCGGACATCTCGCGCGAGTAATCGGCGAGGACCTTGTCCGGCGCGTAGAACGCGGCGCACAGGATCTGTCCCTCCACCTTGAGGGATTCCAGGATCTCCTTCGCGCCCTTGGATTCCTTCATGTCGACGGCCACGGCGCCCTGGCTGGCGAGGACCTTCGCGAGGATGTCGAGCTGGCGGACCGCGTCCGCCTGGGACGAGGACCTGTCGTACCAGGCCAGGATCGCCCAGGCCAGCAGGAGGGCGACGCCCATGGTCGCCACGATGATGAGCCTGAGCTTGCCCACGATGCTGAGATCCCGGAAAGATCCCATCGCCATAGCACCCCCAGCTGTCTTCAGGACTCTCTCACGACGCTCCAGGCTGGCCGAACGACCAGGGCCGGGCCATCCGGACAATCTCCTTCACGTCCAGCAGTTCGGTGATCCGCTCGCGGATGACCGCGGTGGCCTGGACCCCGGCCCGGCCCCCCCGCCGCTGGTCCGCCACCGGGAGCCGGAGCGTATCGATGAAGCGGCCCACCACCAGCCCGACGTACCGTCCTTCCTCCTGGCACACCACGACGTGGATCCAGTCCCCCTCGGGGCCCCCTTCCGTGGGTTGGCGGGGCTGTTTCCGGCGCTCCGGCAGGACGCCGAAGACGTGCACCAGCGGCATGATCTGGTCGCGGTACTGCACCACGTCGGCGTCCCCCACGCGCTCGATCCTCGACCGCGGGATCTCCTCGAGGCGCGTGATCAGGGAGAGGGGGATGGCCATGCGGCCGTCGTCGGTGCCCCGGAAGAGCAGGATCTCCTCGCTGGCCACCGGCGGGGGCACGGGGATGGGGACCTCCTCCCACGCCCACTTGCCCCCCTCGGCCAGGAATCCCGCGCGCCGGGCCATGCCGAGGACGTCCAGGATGACCGTCACCTTCCCGTCGCCCAGGATCGTGGCCCCCGAGTACAGGCCCAGTCTCCTCAGGTGCCGGTCGAGCGGCTTGACCACGATCTCGTACGTGTCCATGACGCGGTCCACGACCAGCCCGAAGTGGCGCTTGTTGGCCTGGAGCACGACGATGTGCCGCCCGTCCCCGGCCGGCGCCGGCGAGTCCAGGCGCAGTTCCCGCTTCAGGTCGATCACGGGCAGGAGGCGGCCCCGCAGGCGGTAGACGGGGGTGCCGTGGAGGTCCTCCAGGGCGCGGGCCGAATCCTCCGCGTCGAGGTGGAACAGCTCCACCAGGTTGGCCTGGGGAATGGCCAGGCGCTCGTCCCCCACGCCCACGACCAGGGCCTGGATGATGGCCAGGGTCAGGGGGATCCTCAAGCGGAAGGTCGTGCCCTTCCCCGCCGTCGTCTCCACCTCCACCACCCCGCCGACTTTTTCCACGCTGGACTTGACCACGTCCATGCCGACGCCCCTGCCCGACAGGACCGTGACCTGGTCCGCCGTGGAGAAGCCGGGCTGGAAGATCAGGTTGATCGCCTCCCGATCGGAGACCGAGTCCGCCTGGCCGGGCCGCAGGAGGCCCTGCTCCACCGCCTTCTTCCGGATGCGCGCGACGTCGATGCCGCCTCCGTCGTCGGCGACCTCGAGGATGACCAGGCCCGCCTCGTGGCAGGCGCGCAGGAGGAGCAGGCCCTCCTCGGGCTTCCGGAGCGCCCGGCGCTTTTCCGGCGCCTCGATGCCGTGGTCCATGGCGTTCCGGATCAGGTGCATCAGCGGGTCCCGGACCGCGTCGATGACGCCGCGGTCCAGCTCCGTCTCGCCCCCCTGGAACTCGAGGCGGACCTTCTTGCCGAGCGATTCCGCCAGGTCGCGCACGAGGCGCCGGAACTTGTCCCAGACGTGGAGGATCGGCTGCATCCGGGTCTTCATGACCTCCTCCTGGAGGTCGGTGGTGACCCGGTCCAGGCCCTGGGACATCACGGCGAGCGCCCGGTCGGCCCGGGACGCGGCGTGCTGGACCAGGCGGTTGCGGCCGAGGACCAGCTCCCCGACCAGGTTCATCATCCGGTCCAGGAGCTTCACGTCGATCCGGACATGGCTCTTGGCGATGCCGCTGACGCCCCCCGCCGCCTGCATGTGGAGGAGGTTCTCGACGTCCTCGGGCTTCAGCAGGCCGCGCTCGACCAGGATCTCCCCCAGGAGCCTCGGGTCCCCCTCCTTCTGGAGCCGGATGGCCTGTTCGACCTGCTCCGGCGGCACGAGGTCCATGTCCACCAGCAGGTCCCCCAGCCGGCCCGGCATCGGCCTCGGCGGGGGCGGCCCCGCCGCCTCGCCGGCCGCGGGCGCCGGTGCGGGGCTCGACGGGCTCTTCTTCAGTTCTTCCAGCCGGGCGATGAGGGCGGAGACGTCCGCCCCTCCCTCGCGGCCGCCCGCCTCGACCTCCCCCAGGATGTTCCGGACGGCGTCCACCGACGCGAAGAGGGCCCGGACGACCTCGGGCGTGACCGCCAGGCGTCCTTCCCGCAATCCGCTCAGGAGGTTCTCGGCGGCGTGCGAGACGGACTCCAGCCTGTCGAAGCCGAAGAAGCCGCAGTTGCCCTTGATCGTGTGCATGGCGCGGAAGATGGCGCCCACCGACTCGCGGTTCCCCGGGTCCTTCTCCAGCACCATGAGATGGTGGTCCAACTGCTCCAGCATCTCGTGGCTTTCGAGGACGAACTCCCGCAGGATCGCTTCGCGGTCTTCCATGGCGTCGCGGCCCGATTATAGCATCCGGCCCCCGGCTTCGCGGCCTCCCGCGCCGGGGCCCTCGATGGGCGGCAGTTCAAGCACCTTCAGCGCGTCCAGGACGAGCAGGAGGCGGTCCTCGAGCATATGGACGCCCCGGGTCAGCCGGCGGATGGGCGCGGCCACGTTGCGGGGGGGCTCCTCCCGGGCCGTGGCGGGGAGTTCGAGGACGTCCCCGACCTCGTCGACCAGCAGGCTGAAGACGCCCTCGGCGGACCTCATCACGACGTGGACCGGGGCCTGCCCGGGAGGGCGCGGCGGCAGTCCCAGGCGTTCCCGCAATTCGATCGCGGTGACGATCTGCCCGCGCAGGTTCAGCAGGCCCCCGACGACGGCCGGGGCCAGGGGGACCCGGACCAGGTCCTGGCGGCGGAGGATCTCCTGGACGTGGCGCGCCTCCACGCCCAGGAACAGGTCGCCGAGGAAGAACGTGCAGTACGGTTGCCGCTCGGACACGGTCTTACCCTGGAATCTCCGGGGTATATTGTACACGATGCCGCGCCTCCTGGCGACGGCCTCTCGCCGAAGCCTCCCCCAAGTTCGACCGCGACCCGTTCTGCCCGGGCCTGCCGTCCCTGGCCCCATCCTGAACCGCCCGCGTGGAGGCCTTCAAGCGCATGAACGAGATGCAGGGCATGGATTTCGCGCGTGCGCGAGCGGCGGAGATGAAGGACATTCACGAAGGCCCCCATAAATTCGGATCGGGATGAGCGGCAAGATCGCATGGAAGACCTACGCTCTCCCAAAGAAACGTCGATGAGGCTTGCCTGTGATAGTATGGGCGGCGCCATGCGAGTCCGGCACACCATCGTCCTGGGCCTCGGCGCGGCATTCGCCGCCGCGGTCCTGATGAAGTTCGGGCCGCTCAACGGCCCCTGGTACTGGAAGTGGCCTTGGCGCGACCTGAGCCCGTTCCTGGTCGGCCTCTATCTCCTCCCCCCGCTCCTGGGGATCGGCTTTGTCGTCTGGAGGGCGGATCGGGAGGTGCCGGCCGGCAAAGTCTGGAGCCTCCTTGCGATCCTCGTCCTGGCCCATTTCACGATGCAGGTGGGAGCCACTTTCGCGGAGCCGGACTCGTTCCGCGTGGTGAAGAGGATCGTGATGTCACCCACGGCGACGAGCTGCTTCACCGACGCGGCCGAGATCCAGGACCTGGGCTATTGGATCCGGTGCTTCCCTGAGCCTGACCTCAGGATCCATTCATCGACGCATCCCCCCGGTCCCATCCTCTTCTACTACTTCTGGATCAAGCTCCTGGGCTTCGAGGCCGGCGCCATGGTCGGGGGTTGTGTCGTGGGCCTCGTCGGCAGTCTGGGGATCCTCGTTCTCTATCTCCTCTCCGGGTTGTGGACCGGGAACGTTCGGGAGCGGCTGACGGCATGCGCCTTCTACGCCATCCTCCCGGCGCTCATCCTCTTCTTCCCGGAGTTCGACCAGGCCTACCCCATCGCCTCCATGCTCATGGCCTTCTTCTGGATCCGATCCCTGCAGGGCCGGACCCTCGATGCTCTCTGGCTCGGGATCACCCTCTTCGCCGCCGCCTTCTTCGCCTACAACCTCCTGGCCATGGGCGCGTTCATGGCCCTCTACGCTCTCTATCATCTTCACCGATCGGGGTGGCGGCGGGATTCCTGGATCGCCCTCGGACGCTCGGCCATCCTCTCCCTGAGCGCCTGTGTCCTCCTCTTCTCCCTTCTCATGCTCTTCACGGGGTACGATCCGATTCACAGTTTCCGCCAGGCCTTGGCCAACCAGGGCGCGCTTTCAGCCCGGCTCGGGCGTCCGTACTCGGCGTGCCTCTTCTTCGACCTCTACGACTTCGCGCTGGGAGCGGGGATCATGGCGGTCC